>JBBQAW010000007.1:0-38435 GCA_038316815.1 Burkholderiales bacterium | reverse complement strand
GCGGCACTGGCTGACGGCATTGACGTCGGCAACCTGGCCTGGGGCCTGCTGACCCCCGCGCACTGGCACCTGGGCACCGACCAGGTCAGCCTGATCGACCCAGCCGCGCTGATGCTGAACGAAGCAGATTCGCGCGCCGTGATTGCGGTCGTGCAGGAATCGTTTGCAGCGGCCGGCTGGCGGCTGGTCTGGGGTGCGCCACTGGGCTGGTATGCGGCGCACGAAAGCCTGGCTGATTTGCCCACGGCGTCGCTGGACCGCGTCATCGGCCGCAATGTCGACCGCTGGCTTGGGCAAGCGCCCGCCCTGCGCACCGTGCGCCGCTTGCAGGCCGAGGTGCAGATGCTGCTCTACACCCATCCGCTGAACGACGAACGCCAGGCCCGGGGTCTGCTGCCAGTGAATTCTTTCTGGCTCAGTGGCTGCGGGTCGGCACAGGTGAGCACCGCACCAGCCCCGCAGGTGGACGAACGCCTGCGCGCACCCGCCTTGGTGGGTGATTGGCCCGGCTGGCTGCGCGCCTGGGAAACACTGGACGAAGGCCCTTTGCGTGCCCTGCTGCAGCAGCCCGGCACTGACCCCGGCCTGGTGCTGTGCGGCGAACGCGCCTGGGCGCGGTTCCAGCCCGGTGCTGTCGGTCTTCTGGCCGGCCTGCGCCAGCGCTTGCGTCGCCAACCCGGCCTGCGCAGCCTGCTGGAGGCCCTGTGATCCTGCACACGCGTGAAGTGCCGCCGCGTGTGCGCTACGCGCTTGAGCAAGCCGGCGTCCACCCGCTGCTGGCCCAGTTGCTGGCCGCACGCGGCGTGCGCAGCGCCGAAGAAATGGACGACGGCCTGGCGCGCCTGCTGCCCCCCGAAACCCTGCGCGGCGCGGCCGAAGCGGGCCGCCTTCTGGCTGACACCATTGCCGCCCGCCAGCGCATCTGCGTGGTCGCCGACTACGACTGCGACGGCGCCACCGCCTGCGCCGTGGCGCTGCGCGGGCTGGCCCTGCTGGGTGCCGCTCCGGGCAGCCTGGGCTATGTCGTGCCCGACCGCGCGGTGCACGGCTATGGCCTGACGCCGGCCATCGTCGACCTGGCGTGCAGCGCTGGCGGCGAGGGCGGCGGGGGCGGCGCAGGCGGCGCAGGCGGCGGCCAAGGCAGGCCCGACCTGCTGGTGACGGTCGACAACGGCATCGCCAGCCATGCCGGCGTGGCCCATGCCCGCAGCCTGGGCCTGGCCGTGCTGGTGACCGACCACCACCTGTCCGCAGCCGGCCAGCCGCTGCCGGCGGCCGACGTCATCGTCAACCCGAACCAGCCCGATTGCGGCTTCGCAAGCAAGGCCATCGCCGGGGTGGGCGTGATGTTCTACGTGCTGCTGGCGACGCGGGCCGAACTGCGTCGCCGCGGTGCTTTCGAAACAGCGTTGCAGCCGCGCCTGGATGCGCTGCTGGACCTGGTGGCCCTGGGCACGGTGGCCGACGTCGTCAAGCTCGACGCCAACAACCGCCGCCTCGTGGCACAGGGGCTCAAGCGCATCCGCAGCGGACGCATGCAGCCCGGCGTGGCAGCACTGTTTCGCGTTGCCGGCCGCGACCCGAACCGGGCCGCCGGCTTCGACTTCGGCTTCGCCCTGGGCCCGCGCATCAACGCCGCCGGGCGCCTGGCCGACATGACGCTCGGCATCGAATGCCTGCTGACCGACGACGCCGCCCGTGCCACTGAATTGGCCGCGCAACTGGACGCCATCAACCGCGAACGCCGCGACGTCGAGGCCGGCATGCGCGAACAGGCCGAAAGCCTGCTGGCAAGCTGGTGGACGGAGGCTGAGTCAGCCACCGTGCCGCCGGCCGTGGTGCTTTTCGACGAGAGTTTTCACGAAGGCGTGGTCGGCATCGTCGCCGGGCGTGTGAAGGACCGGGCGCACCGTCCCACTTTCGTCTTTGCGCGTGGCGCCAACGGACAGCTGAAGGGCTCGGGCCGGTCCATCCCAGGTTTCCACCTGCGCGACGCCCTGGACCTGGTGGCCAAGCGACACCCCGCACTGCTGCTGCGCTTCGGCGGCCATGCGATGGCTGCCGGCTGCACCTTGCAAGACGGCGGCGTGCCCGCCTTCGAAAGCGCGCTGGTCCAGGTGGCAGCTGAGTGGCTGGACGCCGCCACCCTGCAGCGCACCCTGCGCACCGACGGCCCGCTGGCGCTGGAATGGTTCAATGCCGAGACCGTGGCCCTGCTCGACGCCCAGGTTTGGGGCCAGGGTTTCGAGGCACCTGTGTTCTGCGACGAAGTGCAAGTGCTGCAACAGCGTCTGGTGGGCGAAAAGCACCTGAAGCTCAAGCTGCGCCATGCGGGGCAGGAGCGTGATGCGATATGGTTCGGTCGCGCAGAACCCTTGCCTGAACGGGTGCGCTTGGCCTACCGTCTGGGCCTCGATGAATGGAATGGCCGCCAGCGGGTGCAAATGCTCGTCGAAGCGGCCCCTGACACCCCTACAACCTAGGAGAAACCCAATGCGCATCCCAACTCACTTGAACGCCTCGGCGGCCCGCCGGCCCACAGGCCCAGCCTGGCTTCAGGGCTTGTCGCTGCTGGCGGTAACCACACTGCTGGCGGCTTGTGGCGGCGGCGAAGTCGCCGACGCGGATGGCCGCGCCAGCCCGCTGGCGGCCACGCGCGCGGGGGAGACGCCGAGCGTTGCCGCGACGGTGGCCGTGACCTCCGACGCGACCCCAGGCCTGGACATCGCCCCACCTGCGACCCCGCAAGTGAGTGTGTCGACTGTCGCTACCGGCTTGGCCAACCCGTGGAGCCTGGCCTTCATGCCCGATGGCCGCATGCTGGTGACCGAGAAGATCGGCCGGTTGCGCATCGTCGCGACGAATGGTGCGCTCTCGGCCCCCATCACGGGCTTGCCAGCCATCTTCACAAGTGGCCAGGGCGGGTTGTTCGACGTTGCCGTGGCTTTGGACTTCGCCACCTCGCGCCGCATCTTCCTGGCCTATGCCGAGAGCGGCACTGGCGCAGACGCCGGCCGCCAGGGTCTGGCCGTCGGCACGGCGCTGCTCAGTGCCGACGGCAGTGCGCTGCAGAACTGGCGAGTCATCTTTCGCCAGACGCCCAAGGTGAACAACGGCAACCACTTTGGCGGCCGGCTGGTACTGGCGCCGGGCTCGCTCATCTACATCACCACCGGCGACCGCTTCTCCGCCAGCGAACGTGGCAACGCCCAACTGGTGAATTTCGGCCATGGCAAGGTCTTCCGTCTGGCGATCACCGGCAGCCCGCTGCGCAACAACCCCTTTGCATTCAACCGCAGCGCCCAGCCGGGCCTGTGGAGCCTGGGGCACCGCAACATGCAGGGCGCTGCCCTGCATCCGGTCACGGGCGAACTCTGGACCACGGAACACGGCCCCCAAGGCGGCGACGAACTCAACCGCACCCTGGGGGGCCAGAACTTCGGCTGGCCGCTGGTCAGCTTTGGCTGCGAATACGGCGCGCCGGTTGCCACATGCACGCCTGTGGGTGGCGCCACATCGGGCCCGGGCTTCACCCAGCCCGTGAGCTATTGGGTGCCGATCTCGATCGCGCCCAGTGGCCTGGCCATCCACAGTGGCAATGGGGCGCCGCAATGGCGCGGCGACTTCTTCATGGGCGCCCTGGCCGGCCGCGCGCTGTGGCAGGTCAAGATGAACGGCAACGAAGTGGTCTCGCGCACGCCGCTGCTGACCGAGCTGAACGAACGCATCCGCGACGTGCGCGAAGGTCCGGACGGTATGCTGTATGTGCTGACGGACAGCAGCGCCGGCCGCATCCTGCGCGTCAGCCCCTGAGCGCCCAGAGGCACGACAGGCACGAGGGGCAGGCCCGGGATGGCAACATCCATGTCATGAAAATTCTGCCCGGCCTACCTAAAACAGCACTCGCGGCGGCCAGCCTGGCCGCCTTTTCCATCTCTTGCGCGGTTTTCGCTGCAAGTGCGTCGGCCCAGGTGCTCAAGCCGGTTCCGGTCATCAAGGGCCTGGTCAACCCCTGGGCCCTGGCCTTCCTGCCAGACGGCCGCATGCTGGTGACAGAGAAGGGCGGCAAGCTGCGCCTGGCCTTGCCCGGGGGTGAACTCTCGGCCCCGCTGTCCGGGCTGCCGGCCGTTTCAGTTGGCGGGCAGTGTGGTCTGCTCGATGTGGCCGTTGACCCGCAATTCGCGCAGAACCAGCGCATCTTCTTCACCTTTGCCGAACCCGCCACAGCAGGCGAGACCGGCAACAGCACGGCCGTGGCCAGTGCGCGCCTGGTGGGCGAAGGCCTGGGTGCCAAGCTTGAAGACGTGCGCACCATCTTCAGTCAGAAGCCCAAGATCAGCAGCCGCAACCACTGCGGCAGTCGCATCGTCTTCGACCGCAGCGGCGCGCTGCTGGTGGGCCTGGGCGACCGCTTCAGCGGCAAGGACGAAGCCCAGAACCCGGGCAACCACATCGGCAAGGTGGTTCGCATCACGGCCGAAGGCCAACCCCTGACTGACAACCCCCTGGCCGGCCGCGCCGGCAGCGCACCCGAGGTCTACAGCCTGGGCCACCGCAACATACAAGGTGCGGCCCTGCACCCGCAGACCGGTGAGTTGTGGGCGGTCGAACACGGTCCTCAGGGGGGCGACGAGGTCAACCGCGTGCTGCCGGGGCGCAACTACGGCTGGCCGCTCGTCACGCACGGCCGCAACTACGGCATCGGCACGCGCATCGGCGAAGAAGGCCCCAAGCCAGGCTTCGAACAGCCGCTGCGGCTTTGGGTGCCCACCTCGGTGGCACCGTCCGGACTGGCCTTTCTGACCAGCACGCGCTACCCCGGCTGGCAGGGGAGCCTGTTCATGGGCACGCTGCGCGCGCAAGCGCTGGTGCGGCTGACACTGGACGGCAACACCGTCACCGGTGAAGAACGCTTGCTGGCTGATCTGGGCCAACGTATACGTGACGTGCGCCAGGGGCCGGACGGCTGGCTCTACATCGTCACCGACGGCAACGAAGGACAGGTGCTGCGGCTGGAACGCTGAGGCAGGACGTGGAACGCTGGCAGGCTTTGCTAGCCTGCCGCGGGCGGACCGGCGATTTCACTTCTGGCGGCTGAGGCACCGCTGAGACGCCGCATTGCCGGCGTGGCTTTGCGCGTCTACCATCGACTGGTGACAAGACCCAGCCGGTCCCAAGAGGCCAAGCGCATCAGCAAGGGGACGCCGCCATGGCCGACAGCCTGAACATCCGCAACGTGACGGTCGAGTTGTTGCGTTCCGGTCCGTCGCACAACCAGCTGCTGTCCCCGCTGACGTTGTACCTGGGCATCTGCGACGAAGCCGAGGCGGGCATCGTGACCTTGCCGTTCGAACATGCGGCCTTCTTGCGCCGCATTGGCGTGATGCGTTACGAAGAACACAAGGCCGTCGACAAGCTGCCCGAACTGCGCGCCCTGGGCGTGGAGATGGCCAAGGTGCTGGGCGCGATTCCGCGTTTGCCGGGCTCGTTGTCGGCCGAAAGCTCGGGCCGCGATACCTTGGTGCACCTGAGCCTGGTGCTGTCGGCCAGCGAACTGGCCCTGCTGCCCTTCGAACTGGCGAAGATGCCGATCGGCCCCACTTCATGGACCGAAAGCTGGATGGCCCTGCAGTCGCGCGTGCCGGTCGTCATCACCCGCCGTACGCGCAACGTTGTCCCGCGTGAGGGGCCCTGGCTAAGGCAGCCGCGCGTGCTGTTCATCAGCGCCGAGACCGACCCGGACGCGCCCAACAGCGTGCCCTTCGCCGAACACCGGCTGGCCCTGGTGAATGCCGTGCGCCCCTTCATGCTGCCGGCCGACCGCCAGCCGCAAATCAGCCACGGCGGCCAGCGCGAACAGTTCGGCGCCTTGCTGACCATTTTGCGCAAGCCGCGTTTCGAAGATGTGGTGGACGAGTGTGCCAACCATCGCTACACCTGCGTTCATGTGCTTGCCCATGGCCGCGAAGACCGCAGCATGGGTGACAACAGTTTCGGCCTGGAACTGCATGCACGCGATGGCGTGATTTCGGGTGAACGGCTGGCCAGTGCCTTGACCGCCCTGCACGAGGGCCGCATCCACCGGCCCGACGTCGTCACCCTGGCCACCTGCGATAGCGGCAACAACGAAGCCGCGGTGCTGACCCCCGGGGCCAGCATCGCGCATGTGCTGCACCAGTCCGGCATCCCGCTGGTGCTGGCTTCGCAATTCCCGCTGTCCAAGCTGGGCTCGGTGCACGTGGCGCGCATGTTCTACAGCGGCCTGCTTTGGGGCGACAACCCCTGGGTGCTGCTGCACCGCGTGCGCATCAACCTGCACGGCACCATGGGCCCCGGTGACCACGACTGGGCCAGCCTGGTGGTTTATGAAGCCCTCAACCTGGACACCTACAAGCTCGACCAGAACTGTTACCACCAATGCTACCGGGCCATGGTGGCGGCCTGGATGGATGACGACGGTGCCGAAGACGAACTGGCCGACGTGGACGATGCCGACTGCCAGGCCGCTGGTCTGGTGGGCAGCTGCAAGGCCAGCCGCGTCATTCCGCGGCTGCCGATAGACAGCAAATTCTTCGGCATGCGTGCGCTCGCCTTGCGCGCCGACGCCCATCTGCAGACCGCCATCGACCACCTGGGCACAGTCAACCGCACGCTGCGACGCCAGAGCGAGCAGGCGGAATTCGAAGACCGCGTGGCGCGCAGCTGCCGCGACCTGGAATACGCCATCGACGACCACGAAGCCGCGACGATGGGCTTCCTGGTGCAGGACGGGCAGGGCATGAATGCACCCTACCGCTCGCTCGTCGGCCTGATACGCCTGCGGACGGTGCTGAGCCGGCGCGTGGAACCCGGTATCTGGGAGACGGCCTACTTCTGGCTGCGGGCTGTGTTGTCGGATTCCACTGTTGCTGAAGAGAAGGTGTCGGCCTGGGCCTGCCTGACCGAACTGTGGCTGCTGCGCACGCTGCACCCGGACGAGGGTCTGCGACGCCAGGCCGCCGACGAAGCCCTGAAGGCCGCGGACGAAATGACCCGGCTCGACCGGGCTGGCGCATCGATGGCGCGGCGCTGGTTGATGGTGCTGCTGGATACCTACGTTCGCTTCTGGGGCGACAAACGCTTCGAGCAGGCGCTTGAGACTTTTGGCGAAGCCGAGCGGCCTTCGTTCCGTTCTGGCGAGTTCAATCTTGTAGCCACCGCCCGTAACCTGCGCGACATCCTGGGCCGCCGGGGTCCGCGCCAGGCCGTGGTTGAGCCCACTGGTCTGCTTCAAAGCGAACTGAAGGCTCTGGCGCGCCCGCACAGCCGTGCGCGACTGAAGGCCGCGCCAGCGCCCCAACTGCCAGCCTATGAGAAGCCGACAGAAGTTGAAACGGTTGACGCGCCTTCCGCTCACCTGGGCATTGCGGCGAAAGTCTTGCCTGCAGCGCGAAAAGCGCCTGTACGCAGCGCTTTGGGCAAGGCCTTCTTCCGTATCGACATGCTGCCCGCGCGCCATGGCGACGCGCTGTGGATCGAGTACGGCCGCGGCAAGGCGGCGCCGGCCCGGGTGCTGGTTGATTGCGGTCCGCTGGGTTCGTACCGGACTCACCTGAAGCCGCGTATCGAGGCCTTGCCAGCGGCGCAGCGGCACTTCGAGCTCTTCATCCTGTCGCACATCGACGACGACCACATTGGCGGCGCCATCCAGTTGCTGAAAGACGCGCGTGGCCTGGGTGTGACCTTCGGTGACATCTGGTTCAACGGTTTCAAGCACCTGCCTGGGGTGTTGAACGCCAAGCAGGGCGAGATGTTTTCGGCCCTGATCGTGCAGCAGAAGTTGCCGTGGAACCGCATGGTGCGCGATCTGCAGCCCGTCGACACGGACGCCGTGGTGCGCGAAGCCGACGAAGCGCCCGAACTTCGCCTGCCCGGCGGCATGCGCCTGACGCTGCTGTCGCCTACCCCCGTGCAACTGGCGAACTTGCGGCGCAGCTGGGTCAAGGAAATCGAAGCTCTGGGCTTGAAGCCTGGCGAACAGGCCACGGGTGAGCGCTTCCTGGGCAGGGTACCGGTACCGCCGACCATCGACACGGTGCCCGCGCTGGCGGCCGAGAAGTTCGATTCAGACACCACGGCTGCCAATGGCAGCAGCATTGCCGTGCTGGCCGAGTTCGACAACAAGGCCGTGCTGCTGGGGGCCGATGCCCATGCACCCGTACTGGAGCAGGCGGTGGACGTTCTGCGTGCGCGCCGCAAGCTGGGTCAGGAACAAGGCCTGCCGCTATCGGCCTTCAAGTTGCCGCACCACGGCAGCCAGAACAACCTGAGCACCAGCCTGCTGAAGAAGCTGCACTGCAGTGACTTCCTGGTCTCGACCAGTGGTGCGCGTTTCAACCACCCCGATTCACAGGCCATCTCGCGCGTGGTGATGCAGGCCCTGGCGGCCCAGGTGCCGGCCCGTCTGTGGTTCAACTACCGGGCATCAGCCAAGCTCAACGGCGCCTGGGACGAAGCGGCGTTGAAGAAGAAATACCACTACGAGACTGTTTACCCTGCGACAGCCGATGGCGGCGTCAGCTACACCGTGCCTGACATCGTCAAGCCCTGAGCGCCAGGGGCGCAGGCAGGTCTTCTGGCGTGTCGACGACGGGCAGGGCGTCGATGGCAGCAGCCGGCTGCGGTGGCCGGTAGGCCGGGTAGGTGCGCTGCGGGTCGGTGTTGTCGCGCCGCTTGAGCACCGAGTGGTGCAGGGTCTCTTCTGCTGCCGACCCTTGGCCGACCTGGCGTGTCCGCGGCTGGCCCAGCTGCATCAGCTTGTACATCGCGCCGTAGGAATCGTTCAGCGTCGAATCGAAGCGCGGGGTGAAGAAGCGCAGGTAGTCGGCGTCCAGACTCAGCCCCGCGCTGCGCGCGTGCGCGGCGATCCAATGCAGCGCTTCGTTGGCCAGGCCGTCGGGGTCGTAACTGCCGCCGACATTCGAATGCACGCCGGCGAACCAGGTTTGCGCCAGGGTGCCGGTCCAGTTGGCGGGCTTGACAAACAAGGTGGGCTCGAAAGCTTTGCGCCGTTCGTCCAGCGCCAGCGCATGCGCCGCAAAGCAAATGCTGGGGTTGAGCTGCACGTCGTGGTACCGATAGCGCTTGCTGTTGAACAGCTGCCCGATCACCCCCGGTGCGCCCAGAGCGCCTACCGTGTCCCACACGCCCAGGAAGGTGATGGGCGGGCATTCGCGCGCCTTCTGGATGCGCGGCAGGCCGCGCCGGTTGGTAAACATCTTGCTCCAGGCGTCTGAGCCAGTGGCGATGTTCTGCTCGTAGCAGGCGTACATCTCTGGCACGTAGAAGTCGTCGCCCTTGCGCACCAGCCCATAGCGGTGCAGGAAGCCAGCCAGGCTGCGCACCGTGAAGGCGCCACGGCTGAACCCGAACAAATACAGCTCGTCGCCCGGAGCGTGGTTGTAGAGGATGAAGCGGTACATCGCGCGGATATTCGATTCCATGCCATGGCCGAAAGCTCCGCCCGTCAGTTCGTCCATCGGGCCGCCGGTGCCGACACCGCTGTGGTAGTAAACGACCTGGTCGATGCCGTCGTCGCCCTGTGTCTTCACCGCCCGCGCCATCTTGGTGACATTGGTCGGGCGGCGCTTGCCGCTGGCGTCGTCAATCTGGTCTTGCTTGTTCCAGGTGCCATCGGCACAGATCACGATGCGCTTCATCGAGCCCCTCTCGGCTGTATTTGTAACGCCGCACTCTGCACCTGCGGCCGAGCCGGCGCAATGACTTTTTCACAGTCGCATAGGGATGGGAAATCGACCTGGGCACGCCCATACTGCGCGGCAGCTGCTTTACCACCCAGACACGCACCCGCAGGAGACAGCCCCATGCCCATCACCGCATCCGTCGGCCTGCAAGGCCGCAACGACCTGGCCGATGTCGCCGTCGTGCAGATACTGCTGAATGCCAACCTGTACCGCATGCCTGGCGAGCGCCCGGCACCGCTGGGTACTGACGGTCGCATCGGCCGCATGACGCTGGAGGCGCTGGTGGCCTTCGAGACCGGCGTCATGGGCTTGCCCGAGTCAGACCGCATCGTGGCACCGGGTGACGCCACCATCCAGGCGCTGCTCAAGGGCCTGCCCGAGGGCGCGACGAAAGAGAAGCTGGCCGTCGTGCTGCCGCGCGCTGCCAAGAGCCGTATCGACCTGTACTTCGACCCGCTGAAGGTGACGATGGTGAAGTACGGCATCACCACGCCCTTGCAGATCGCGCACTTCCTTGCCCAGGTGGGACATGAGTCGGGCTCACTGCTTTACAACGAAGAAATCGCCAGCGGTACTGCTTACGAAGGCCGCACCGATCTGGGCAACACACAACCCGGCGACGGCGTGCGCTTCAAGGGCCGGGGGCTCATCCAGCTGACCGGCCGGGCCAACTACATGGGCTTCAGCAAGTACACGGGCGTGGACTACGTCAACAACCCCAAGCCGGTGGGTGAGAACCCCATGCTCTCGGCCGAAGCGGCCGGCTGGTTCTGGGTCGACCGCAAACTGCCCGCACTGGCCGAACGCGACGACGTGCGTGCCGTCACCAAGCGCATCAACGGCGGCTTCAATGGCCTGGATGACCGCATGCAGAACCTCTTTCGCGCCAAGGCGGTGCTGGGGCTTTGAAGGCGCTGGCTGCCACGCTCGCGCTGGCCAGCCTGTGGCTGGTTGGCTGCCGCGAAGCGCCTCCCGCTGGCGCGGTTGTGGCTGTTTCTAAGCCAGCCGTTGCGCCATCGTCGGCATCCATCGCTGCGCCCGAGCCTTCTGCCAGCGTGGCGCCTCGCCGCCAGCCATATCTGTTGGTGCAGGACCTGCCAGCACTGAAGGCCGGCGACGGGCCTGTGCGCGCCACGCTCCATGCCGCCGAAGCGCCTGGCGACACGGGCGTGCTGCAGGTGCAGGCCATCGAACTACAACGCGGCGGCCAACTGCTGCAGCGCATCGAGGGCCTGGACACGCAAACCCCGGCCAGCCCAGCGCCGATCGAAGTGCTGGACATGAACTTCGACGGAATTGCCGACCTTCGGCTCGTCGAATCGCGCCCGGCGGGCCCGAACACGCCGTACCTCCATTGGCTATGGGACAACACGCATCAGCGATTCGTGCCCAGCGCCGCGCTGGACGATTTGAGCGCGCCTCGCTTCGACGCCAAGCGCAAGCAGGTCCAGTCCGACTGGCGTGATGGCCCCACCCATTACGGCACCGACATCTACGTCTGGCGCGCTGGTGAACTACATGCCGTCAGTCGTCAAGAACGTCTGTACGACGTCCCTGGCCGCTACACGCTGAAGACCTACATCTGGGCCGATGGCGGCTGGCGCCTGCAACGCAGCCAAGCCGGCCGCGACGAATAAGCCCGCCCGCCGGCTTTCAGGCCACGCGCCCGAACCACCACAACGAAAGCCCCGCCGCCAGCGCTGCCAGCAAGGCGCCCAGAGCCGCCAGCAGGGCCGTGACCTCGGTCTCCTTGCGTTCGACGACCATGCGCGAAGACAGCGATTCATAGACCTTCTTCAGGTCTTCAGCCGTGCCGGCGTAGAAGTATTCGCCCTGGGTCAGCACCGAGACGTTTTTCAGTGTTTCTTCGTCGAGCTTGACGCGCATGCTCCAGCCTTCGAAGCCGATGACTTCGCCGCTGGTGGTACCGATGCCCACGGTGTAGACGCGAATGCCACGTTCAGCGGCCATCTTGGCGGCATCCAGCGGGTCGGGCCCGGTGGTGCGCTGGCCGTCGGTCAGCATGATGATGGCGGCCGAGTTGTAGCTGCCTGCCGGAACGGGCGTGAAGACCTTGTCTTCTTTCTTGCCGATTTCCTTGCCCGGAAAGTTGCGCTGGCCGGTGATGCTTTGGATCTCGATGCCGTGGTCTGGAAACAGCGTGGCCAGGCTCAGGATGATGCCGCTGCCGGTGGCAGTGCCGCGCTGCAACTGGAAGCGGTCGATGGCGGCCAGCACGTCTTCGCGGCTGATGGTGGGCGCCTGCACCACGGCAGCGGTGCCTGCGAAAGAGACCACGCCCACCTTCACTTCACGCGGCAGGTTCTCGACGAAGGCCTTGGCCGCCGCCTGCGAAGCCACCAGCCGGTTAGGCTTGACGTCTTCGGCGCGCATGCTGCCTGAGACGTCCATGGCCAGGATGATGGTGCGTTCGGCCAGCGGCAGGGTGATGGTGGCCGTGGGCCGGGCCGTGGCCACCAGCAGTGCAGCCAGGGCCAGCAGCAGCAGCAGGGGCGGCACATGGCGGCGCCAGCCGGGGCCCTTGCCCATGGCCATGCGCGCCACATTGATGCTGGCCAGCCGCACCGTGGTGCGGCGTTTGCGCTTCAAGATCCAGTAGTACAGCAACACCAGCAGCGGCAGCGCCAGCAGCAGCCACAGCATCATGGGCCAGATGAACTTCATGGTGCAGTCTCCGTGGGCGCGGCGCTGGCAGCGGCCGTGCGGGCGCGCCGCAAGTGGGGCGGAAAACGCCGCGCCGCGCCCAGGCGGGCACGCTGGCGGCGCATGTCGGCGTAGCGCAGCAGGGCGTCGAGCAAGTCGTCGTCGGTAGCCAGTTCCAGAATGTCGGCGCCGCTGCCAGAAAGGTCTTCGATCAGCTGCGTTTCTTGCGCTTCGGCAACCGCAGCATAGCGTTCGCGGAAGTCCGGGTCAGAGGCGTCGATGAACAGTTGTTCGCCCGTCTCGGCGTCTTCCACGGTCACCAGACCGACGTCGGGCAGGGCCATCTCGAGCGGGTCGAACAGCCGCACGGCCACGACTTCGTGGCGCTGTGCCAGCCGCGCCAGCGCTGGTTGCCAGCCCGGTGCGCAGATGAAATCGCTGACGATGAAGACCAGGCTGCGCCGCTTGATGGTGCCTTCGGCGGTGGCCAGCAGGTCAGCCAGGCGCGTGCCTTCGCGGCCTGGCGGTGCAGGCTTGGTACCCGTGGCAGCGGGTGTCTTCGGTCGCGGCTGGTGCATGCGCTGCATCAGGTTCAACACGTGGCCACGGCTGGCGCCAGGGCGCAACACGGCGTCGACGCGCTGGCCGAAGAACAAAGCACCCACGCGGTTGCCATGGCGCGTGATGACGCGCGCCAGCGTGGCCACGAAACCGCTAGAAACATTCAGCTTGGTGACGTCGCCACTGCCGAAGTCGACACTGCCTGACAGGTCCAGCAGAAACCAGGCCGTCAGCTCGCGGTCTTCGATGAACTGCCGCACGTAGGGCTGCTGCAGCCGGGCGGTGACGTTCCAGTCGATGTGGCGCACGTCGTCGTGGTGTTCGTACTCGCGCAGGTCGGCCAGGTCGACGCCGGCACCGCGAAACAAGGTGCGGTAGTCACCCTGCAACAAGCCGTCCAGGCGGCGGATGACGGTCCATTCCAGCCGCCGCAGCAGTTGTTCTGCCACCGGCACGGGTGTGCCTGCGCCAGGGCGCACCAGGGACGCGGCCTCAGCCATGGGCGGCGCTTTCCTTCGGGTGCGCCAAGGGCTTGTCCGGCATGGGAACGGCCTTCAGCACGCGGGCGATGATGTCCTCGGTCGTGATGTTCTCGGCCAGCGCTTCGTAGCTCAGGCAGATGCGGTGGCGCAATACGTCAGGCACCAGGTCGGCCATGTCTTCGGGCAGGGCGTACTTGCGGCCGCGCAGCATGGCCATGGCGCGTGCGCCTTCGATCAGGCCGATGGTGGCGCGCGGGCTGGCGCCGTAAGTGATGTATTTCGCTGTGTCTGCCAGGCCGTATTTGTCGGGTCGGCGCGTGGCACTGACCAGCTTCACGGCGTACTGCATCAGCGCCGGGTCGACAAAGACGGCGCGGCATTCGCGCTGCAGTGCTGCCAGCGCATAGGTGTCGGCGACGGCGTTGATTTCGACCGCCGGGCCGGTGACGCGTTCGGCGATAACGAACTCTTCCTCTTCGCTGGGGTAGTCGACCAGCACTTTCATCATGAAACGGTCGATCTGCGCTTCGGGCAGCGGGTAGGTGCCCTCTGTTTCGATCGGGTTCTGCGTCGCCATCACCACGAAGGGTTCGGGCACCTTGTGGCCTTCGCCGGCTATCGTCACCTGGCGTTCCTGCATCACCTCGAGCAAGGCGCTTTGCACCTTGGCTGGCGCGCGGTTGATTTCGTCAGCCAGCACCAGGTTGGCAAACACCGGGCCCAGGCTGGTGCCGAATTCACCCGTCTTCTGGTTGTAGATGCGCGTGCCCACCAGGTCGGCCGGCACCAGGTCGGGCGTGAACTGGATGCGCTTGAAGCTGCCGCGCACCGTGCGCGCCAGGGTCTTGACGGTCAGCGTCTTGGCCAGCCCCGGCACGCCTTCGACCAGCAGGTGGCCCTGGGCCAGCATGGCCACCAGCACCCGTTCAAGAAAGCGGTCCTGGCCCACGACGACGCGCTTGACCTCGTAGAGGATGCGCTCCATCAGGTTGGCGGTGTTCTCGGCGTCGTTGTGCTGCATGGGTCGGTCCGGGGAAGGGGGTCGGGGTGGGGCGATGAGAGCTGGGGCTCAGAACGGAGGCATGCCGGCAGCGGCGGCGGCACTTTCGATGGGCACCGCAAAACCGATGCCAATGAAAGTGCGCTGCTCTGAAGGGTTCAGGATGGCAGTGACCACGCCCACCACATGCCCGTCCATGGTGACCAGGGGCCCGCCAGAGTTGCCGGGGTTGGCTGCAGCGTCGAACTGGATCAGGTTGGTCAGCGTCTTTTCGCCCTCGGGCGAGCGGAATTCGCGCTTCAGGCCCGAAACGACGCCAAAACTGACTGAAGGCCCGATGCCGAAGGGGTTGCCCACGGCAATGACGTGGTCGCCCGGGCGCAGGTCGCTGGTGGACTTCATCGTGGCCGCCTCCATGTCGTCGGGCAGGCTGGTGGCGCGCAGCACGGCCAGGTCGTTTTCGGGTTGGGCGCCGACGATGTGCGCGTCGCTCATGTGACCATTCGCAAAGCGCACGCGCAAGCGTTTAGCCCCGGCCACCACGTGCAGGTTGGTCAGGATGGTGCCGTTGTCGACGATGATGACGCCAGTGCCCACGCTACGTTCGCTGTTGCGATTGGGGCTGGCGCCCGCGGCTGGGTCTTCGCCGTCGTCGTCTTCGCGTGTCAACCCGATAACGCGCACCACGGAAGGCAGGATGGCCTCATAGGCCTTGGCGGCGGCCGAGGGCAGCGGTTCTTTTTCGAGCGATTCACGCACTGCGGTGTCGATATCGCCCTGGGTGATGACGCGCTGGTCGGGCCGCCACTGCTGCACACCCAGGATCGTGGCCACGGCCAGCAGGGCGCCAACTGCAGCCCACAACGGTGCCCGCCTGTCACGCAGGGCCAGCGTGACACCGCCTGCGCCAGCCGGGCTGCCGCTGCCGCTACCGCTACCGCTGCCGGGTGGCTGGCCAACGGCCGGGCCCGCGGGCGCAGCCTGCGATGTCGGTGCGCTTTTGGGTTCCTGCGCCGGGTTGCGCGGTGAACGGCTGTAAAGCGGGGCCTTCTTCATGCGGTCTGGCGGGGGGGTCCCGGTGGGTGGCTGGTTCAGAAAGACAGTATCACGTTGCACCCGACTGCGCATGCGCGTGCCGGCGTGCACCAGTCCTGGCTGGGGGCTAGGCCATCATCGGGGCATGTGGATCGACACACATTGCCACCTGGACGCTGCCGAGTTCGACCCCGACCGCAGCGCCGTGGTGGCACACGCCCGCGCCGCTGGCGTGCTTTTGCAGGTGCTGCCGGCCGTCGAACGCAGCAATCTGGGCACGGTGCGCGAACTGGCCCATGAACACGGGCTGGCTTACGCCCTGGGCATTCACCCGCTCTGCACCGGCAGCGCGCAGCCGCAAGACCTGGACGTGCTGCAGCAGGCCCTGCAGGACCACCGGCAAGACCCGCGCCTGTTGGCCGTGGGAGAAATCGGTGTCGACCACTTCGTGCCGGGCCTGGACCGTGCTCGCCAGCAGCAGTTCTACCTGGCCCAGTTGAAGCTGGCGCGCGACTTCGGCCTGCCCGTGCTGCTGCATGTGCGGCGCTCGGCCGACGCGCTGCTGGCCGGGCTGCGCCGCGTGCCGGTATCCGGTGGCATCGTGCACGCGTTCAACGGCAGCGCCCAGCAGGCAGCGCAGTTCGTGGCGATGGGCTTCCGCCTGGGTTTCGGCGGCGCGATGAGCTTCGATCGCGCGCTGCAAATCCGCGCCCTGGCGGCCAGTTTGCCGGCTTCTGCGCTGGTGCTCGAGACAGACTCACCCGACATCCCCCCGCAATGGCTGTACCGAACGGCCCTTGACCGGGCCACGCTGGGTCTGGGGCAAGGCCGCAATGAACCTGCCGAACTGCCGCGCATAGCCCACACCCTGGCCGGATTGCGCGGCTGGACGCTGACCGAGACTGCACAGCAGACATCTGCCAACGCCTGCGCAGCCTTGCCTGGCTTGGCAGCGCTGGTCGAAGCCGCCGGGCCAGCGGTGGCCTTCAGGTGAGCCGCCCGACGAAAGTGATTGAGGCGCCGCCGGCGCCCTGGCAGCAGGGCCTGCTGCCCGTGCTGGCTGCGCGCACCCGGCTCGTGGTGCTGGGCAGTTTTCCGGGCGTGGCTTCGCTGCAGGCGCAGCAGTACTACGCCCATCCGCGGAATCAGTTCTGGCCGATCCTGGGTTCGATCTGGGACCTGGACCTGGTAGCCATGCCTTACGCGCAGCGCTTGCAAGTGTTGCTTGACCGCGGCCTGGGTCTGTGGGACGTCTACGCCCGCTGCCGCCGGCCCGGCAGCCTGGATCAGGCCATCGAAGAGGCCGAACCCAACAACCTCGGGCAGCTGCTGCAGTGGGCGCCCGGCCTGCAGGCGGTGGCGCACAACGGTGGTGAATCAGCGCGTGCCCGGTGCCAGACCGCGGCGCTGGGTCTGGCGGTCCACCGCTTGCCCTCCACCAGCCCGGCCAACGCCAGCTGGTCTTTCGATCGCAAGCGCCAGGCCTGGGCCCAGGTGCTGACGGTTTGCGCCGGGGTGTAGCGCGCCTGCGGCGCCTCAGTTCTGAAGATCGGGTTGCGGTGCCGGAGGTTATCGTCGCCCGCGTGAAGCTCTCTGCGCGCCTGCCCCAAGACTTGCCCCCGGTCACCATTTCGGAATTCGAAGGCGTGCGCTATCTGCATCTGGGTTCAGTCTGGGTGCAGGGCGCCATGCGCATTCGCCAGCCGCAGAAGGTCGAGCTCGACTACATCCAGCGCATGCTGGCCAGCCTGCTGTGGCTGCCCAGCGCCGCACTGGGCCAGGGCCTGGCGGTGCAGCTGGGCCTGGGGGCGGGCGCCATCACGCGCTTCACCTGCCAGCAGCTGCGCATGGCGACCACGGCGGTTGAGATCAACCCGGCTGTCATCGACGTTGGCCTCAGTTGGTTCCATCTGCCGCCGCAGGCCCAGGTGGTGCGCGGCGACGCCGCCGACTGGCTGGCGCAGGCCGAAGCCGGCACGGTGCAACTGCTGCATGTGGACCTGTATGACCACGAGGCCGCCGCCCCGGTGCTGGACAGCCGGGACTTCTACGCCGCCTGCAGGCGTGTGCTGGCCGACGGCGGGCTGATGGCCGTGAACCTGTTCGGCCGAGACGCCAGCTTCACGGCCAGCGTGGCGCGCATTGCCGCGGCTTTCGGCAGCAACCAGGTCTGGAGCCTGCGCCCCACGCGCGAAGGCAACACGGTGGTCGTCGCCGGCCGCGGTGTGGTGGTGCCCGACCGCGACGAACTGAGCGCACGCGCCGCCCACATCGAACAGCGCTACGGCGCGCTGGGCCTGCCGGCAAGCAAGTGGCTGCGCCTGGTTCGGCCCTACACACCGGCCTTGCCATGCCAGGAGGCGACAGCATGAAGACGGTCGAGCCCGAAGCACCGCGCGCGCCCAGCCCCGCGCGGCCAGCGCGCCGCGCCTTGCCGGTGGGGCGGCTGGACTGGCACCACTTGTTGCGCTGGCTGCAGGCCGACGGCTGGATCGGCCCCGACGACGTGGACCGTGTCGCCCGCCGTTTCGGCGCTGGCAGCAGCAGCCTGCACGCCCTGGTGCGGCTGGGCGGGGCCGGGCTTGTGCGCCTGGGCACGCAGCGCGCGCTCGACACACAGACGCTGACCGAATGGCTGGCTGCGCGCGCCGGGCTGCCCTACCTGCGCATCGACCCGCTGCGTGCCGACGTGGGCCGCGTCGCCGACGTTATGAGCGTGCAGTACGCCGAGACCCGTTGCGCCCTGCCGGTGCAGATGACGGCTACCGAAGTGGTGATTGCCACCGCCGAACCCTTCGACGTGGCCTGGGTGCCCGAGATCGAGGCCCACACACGGCGCCGCGTGCGCCTGGTGGTGGCGCACCCGGAAGACGTGCGTCGCTACACGACCGAGTTCTATGCCCTGGCCAAGAGCGTGCGCGCTGCGGCCAAAAGCGGCGAGAACGCATCGGCCAGCAACTTCGAACAGCTGGTCGAACTGGGCCGCACCAACAAGCAACTGGACGCCAACGACCAGGGCGTGGTGCAGGTGGTCGACTGGCTCTGGCAGTACGCCTTCGACCAGCGCGCCAGCGACATTCACCTGGAACCGCGGCGCGAAATGGGCGCCATCCGATTCCGCATCGACGGCGTGCTGCACACCGTCTACCAGGTGCCGATGTCGGTGATGAGCGCAATGACCGCGCGCATCAAGCTGCTGGGCCGCATGGACGTGGTCGAAAAGCGCCGCCCGCTGGACGGCCGCATCAAGACCCGCCGCCCGGCCGCGCCCGGCGAAAGTGCAGAAGTTGCGGGCGAAGTCGAAATGCGCCTGTCGACCCTGCCCACGGCCTTCGGCGAAAAGATGGTGATGCGCATCTTCGACCCTGAGAACGCCGTCAAGGGCGTGCAGGCGCTGGGCTTCGGCGCGCACGAAGCCAAGGCCTGGGCCGAGTTGATTGCGCGGCCGCACGGCATCGTTCTTGTCACCGGCCCCACCGGCAGTGGCAAGACGACGACGCTGTACGCCACGCTGAAGAGCCTGGCGTCAGAACAGGTGAACGTCTGCACCATCGAAGACCCGATCGAGATGATCGAGCCGGCCTTCAACCAGACCCAGGTGCAGCAGGCGCTGGACATGGGCTTTGCCGAAGGCCTGCGCGCGCTGATGCGCCAGGACCCGGACATCATCATGGTGGGCGAGATTCGCGACCTGGCCACGGCCGAAATGGCCATCCAGGCCGCACTGACCGGGCACCTGGTCTTCAGCACCCTGCACACCAATGACGCTGTCGGCGCCGTCACGCGGCTGGCCGACCTGGGTGTTCCGCCCTATCTGATTGGCGCCACCGTCATCGGCGTGCTGGCCCAGCGCCTGGTGCGCACGCTGTGCCTGGCCTGCAAGCAGCCCGAAGACGGCGCCGTGCTGGGCGACCTGCACGACATGGCCAAGCCCTGGCGGCTTTCTGGCGGTGTGCGGCCGTACAAGCCTGTGGGCTGCCTGGAATGCCGGCACACGGGCTTTCGCGGCCGCGCCGGCCTGTATGAACTGATGACCTTGAGCGACGCCGCCCGCACCCATGTGCACCCGCAGATGGACGCCGTGGCGCTGCGCAAGCAGGCCATCCAGGACGGCATGCGCCCGCTGCGTCTGGCCGGTGCCATGCGCGTGGCCGAAGGCCAGACGACGATCGAAGAAGTGCTGCGCTCCACGCCTGGCCTGTAGCAGCACCCCTGGGGCGTTGGCTCGTCGCCTTACGTGGAAACCACAGCGGGGGCCTGAGAACGCGTCCCTAGAATCCGCGCGTACAGCCTGGTGTCATGCCGGCTGCCGTAGACAGGAGACCGCGGGTGCAGATCAAGAGTGAAAAGGACTTCTGGTCCGGGCTGATGTTCATCGGCGTGGGTGTCGCGTTTGCCGTTGGCGCGCTCGAATACAAATTCGGCTCTTCGGCACGCCCCGGCCCAGCCTTCTTTCCTTTCGGCCTGGGCGTGTTGCTGGCGGTTTTGGGCGGCATGGTGCTGTTCAAGGCCCTGACCTTCGAAGTCGAAGGCGGCGACCGCATCGGAAAGATTGCCTGGCGGCCGCTGCTCATCATCAGCCTGGCCGTGGCTGGCTTCGGGTTGATCTTGCCCCGGCTCGGCATGTTCATCTCTCTGCCATTGCTGGTCATCGTTTCGGCCATGGCCAGCGATGAATTCCACTGGAAAGACGCCATCATCAATGCCGTCGTCCTGACGGTGGGCTGCTGGGGTATCTTCATCTACGGATTGAGCCTGACCATCCCCCTGTACCCGAACTTCCGCTAAGAGGGGGCGCCTGCATGGACTTGCTCAATAACCTCGCGCTCGGCTTCGGCGTGGCCTTCACGCTGCAGAACCTGGCCTATGCCTTCGGCGGCGCCCTGCTGGGTACCTTGATCGGCGTGCTGCCGGGCTTGGGCCCTGTGGCCACCATCGCCATGCTGCTGCCCAGCATTTATGCGCTCGAAGCCACGCCCGCGCTGATCATGCTGGCCGGCATCTACTACGGCGCGCAGTACGGCGGCAGCACGACGGCCATCCTGATCAACGTGCCGGGTGAATCCAGCTCGGTCGTGACGGCCATCGATGGCTACCAGATGGCCAGAAAAGGCCGAGCCGGGGCCGCGCTGGCGGCGGCTGGGCTGGGCAGCTTCTTCGCAGGCTGTGTTGGCACCATCATCATCGCCGCCTTCGCGCCGCCGCTGGTCGAGGTCGCCTTCAAGTTCGGCCCAGCCGAATATTTCAGCCTGATGGTGCTGGGTTTGATCGGCGCCGTCGTGCTGGCTTCGGGTTCGCTGGTCAAGGCGATTGCCATGATCGTGCTCGGACTGCTGCTGGGTCAGATCAACACCGACGTCATCTCAGGCGTGCCGCGCTACAGCTTCGACATTGCCGAGCTGACCGACGGCATCGGTTTCGTCACCATCGCCATGGGCGTGTTCGGTTTCGGCGAGATCATCGCCAACCTGGGCCAGCCGGCCGAGAAGCGCGAGGTCTTCACCAAAGACGTCAAAGGCCTGTGGCCGACCATGGCCGACTTCAAGCAGGCCTTCCCGGCCGTGCTGCGGGGCACGGCGCTGGGTTCGATGCTGGGCATCCTGCCTGGTGGCGGCGCGCTGCTGGCCTCGTTCGCGGCTTACACGGTGGAAAAGAAGACGCGCATGAAGCCCGGCGAAGTGCCCTTCGGCCAGGGCAACATTCGCGGTGTGGCGGGCCCCGAGAGCGCCAACAACGCCGGTGCACAGACCAGCTTCATTCCGATGCTGACCCTGGGCATTCCGCCCAACGCGGTGATGGCCCTGATGGTGGGCGCGATGACGATCAAGGGCATTCAGCCCGGTCCGCAGGTGATGACGAGCAACCCCGAACTGTTCTGGGGCCTGATCGCTTCGATGTGGGTCGGCAACCTGATGCTGGTCATCCTGAACCTGCCGCTGATCGGCATCTGGATCAAGCTGTTGACGGTGCCCTACCGCTTCCTGTTCCCGGCCATCATGACCTTTTGCTGCATCGGCCTGTACACGTTGAACAACAACAACTTCGACGTCTACATGGGGGCCATCTTCGCGTTGGTGGGCTATGCTTTTTACAAGCTGGGCTGCGAGCCGGCACCGTTGCTGCTGGGCTTCATTCTCGGGCCGATGATGGAAGAAAACCTGCGCCGGGCCCTGCTGCTGTCGCGCGGCGACTGGTCCGCCTTCGTGACGCGGCCGTTGTCTGGCGTGTTGCTGCTGGGCGCAGTGCTGATGATCGTGGTGGTCATGCTGCCCGCCATCAAGAACAAGCGCGCAGAGGCGTTCAAGGAAGCGGATTGAGGCCGCCCCGAAGCGCTTGCGGCGCTCCGGCCAGGGGCGGGCGGAATGAGACTTCCCCGAAGCGCTCGCAGCGCTCTCTCCGGCGGGAGCCGCAGGCGGCCCGGCGAAGCCGGCTTCGCGGCGTTCGCTTGAAGGCATGTTTGCAGCCTGCGGGTGCTCGATGAAGCGATGAAAGCCTGGGAGCTGCCTGCTGCGCTGACCCCCCTTCAGGGTCCGGTGTTCCGCGGTCTCTGGCTGGCCTGGCTGGCGGCCAACATGACGATGTGGATGAACGACGTCGCAGCCGCCTGGCTGATGACGACGCTGACCACCAGCCCGGTGATGGTGGCCCTGGTGCAGACGGCTTCCACCTTGCCGGTGTTTCTGCTGGGCCTGCCCAGCGGCGCGATGGCCGACATCGTCGACCGGCGGCGCTACTTTGCCGCCACGCAGTTGTGGGTGGCAGTGAACGCCTTGCTGCTGGCCGGCTTGTCCTTGGCCGGCGCCCTGACGGCGCACATGCTGCTGCTGCTGACGTTTTCCAACGGCATCGGTCTGGCGCTGCGCTGGCCGGTGTTTGCGGCCATCGTGCCCCAGGTCGTGCCGAGGGCGCAGATGCCTCAGGCGCTGGCGTTGAACGGCATTGCAATGAACCTGTCGCGCGTGGTTGGCCCGGTGCTGGCCGGGGCGCTGATCACCACCGTCAGCCCGGCAGCAGTGTTCGTGCTGAATGCGGTCCTGGCGCTCGTGGCTTTCGGGCTGGTGCTGCGCTGGAAGAGCGAGCCGCGCGCCAGCGCATTGCCCGGTGAGCGCTTCATCGGCGCCATGCGCGTCGGCCTGAATTTCGCGCGTCAATCGCCGCGCCTGCGGGCAGTACTGCTGCGCGTGTTCCTGTTCTTCCTGCATTCCACGGCCCTGATGGCGCTGCTGCCCCTGGTCGCCGCCGGGCTGCATGGCGGCGGGGCCGGTGCCTTCACCCTCATGCTGTCGTGCCTGGGCGTCGGCGCCATCTATGCTGCGCTGCGTTTCCCGAAATGGCGCCAGAAGTACGACCGCAATGCCTTCGTGCGTATCGGTACGGCGGTGCAGGCGTTGGGCTCTTGCCTGGTGGTCGCAGTGCCTGAGTTCTGGTTGGCACTGCCGGTCATGGTGGTGCTGGGCATGGCCTGGATCTCGGTGGTCAATTCACTGGCCGTGGCCGCACAGATGGCCATGCCCGACTGGGTGCGGGCGCGCGGCATGTCGCTCTACCAGATGGCGCTGATGGGCGGTGCTGCTGCGGGCAGCCTGCTATGGGGCCAGGTGGCCGCATGGGTGGACGTGCGCGGTGCCGTGTTGCTGGCGGCGGCCTTCGGTGGGGCCGTGTTGCTCGCCACGCGCCGGTTCAGTGTCGAAGGCGGCGAAGAGCTGGACTTCACGCCTGCGGCCGTCCGCGCAGCACCCAAGCCCGCTTTCCCGATCGCGCCGGATGCCGGCCCGGTGATGGTGACGCTGGAATACCAGATCGACCCCGCGCGCGCCGACGCGTTCAGCGCGGTGATGCAGCGCACGCGCCAGGCCCGGCTGCGCCAGGGAGCGCTGTCATGGGGCCTCTTCCGCGATGTCTCGTTGCCCGGGCGTTACATCGAGTACTTCGTCGACGAAACCTGGGTCGAGCACCAGCGGCGGCTGGAACGTTTCACCGCCTTCGATGCCGAATTGAGGTCTCAGCGCATGGCTTTCCACGTTGGTGAACATCCGCCCGTGCTGCGCCGCTACGTCGGCGACGCGCCGGCCAGCATGCCGGACAACGCCTTGACGCCGCGGCTGTAACCCCGTCTGCGCTGGCAGCCCTGAAGAAAATGTGGCTCTGCCGCTTTTCTTGGCCTGCCGGGGGCGGTCTGGGCTCAGAGGCCGAGAGTTTTTCGAGGGTTGCCGAGCAGCGCGTCAAAAGGCGTCCGGTCCAGGCGCAAAGCACAGCCATAGCTCGGGCTATGGCACGCATTTGCAACGACGCGCGGGCGTCTTTTGGCGTGGTGAGTGGGCATAAACAAATGACTCTCAGCCTCTCAGCCCGGACCCGGGCGCGTTCATGAGGAAGAATCGAGGACTTGGCTTCAGAAGGATCGATTCACATGGATCTCGGAATAGCAGGCAAGTGGGCCCTGGTGTGTGCTGCCAGCAAGGGCTTAGGCAAAGGCTGTGCCGAGGCCCTGGTGCGTGAAGGTGTGAACGTCGTCATCACGGCGCGCGGCAATGATGCGCTGCAGGCGACTGCGGCCGAGCTGCGCACGCTGAACCCGGCCGCGCGGGTGCTCGCAGTCGCAGGCGACATCACGACGGCAGAGGGTCGCGGCGCCGCCTTGGCCGACTGTCCACAGGTCGACATCCTCATCAACAACGCTGGTGGCCCGCTGCCGGGCGACTTCCGGGACTGGGACCGCGACACCTGGCTGGGGGCGCTGGACGCCAACATGCTGGCGCCCATCGCGCTGATTCAGGCCGTCATCGACCCGATGACAGCGCGTGGCTTCGGCCGCATTGTCAACATCACTTCGGCTGCGGTGAAGGCGCCGATCGACGTGCTGGGTTTGTCCAACGGCGCACGTTCGGGGTTGACAGGTTTTGTCGCTGGCGTGGCGCGCCAGCCGCGCGTGGCGGGTGCCAATGTGACGATCAACAACCTGTTGCCGGGCCCCTTCGACACCGACCGCCTGCGCGCCACGGCAGCCGGCGCGGCGGCGAAAAGCGGGCAGAGCGTGGACGCCGTGTTGGCCTTACGCCGCCAGGCCAACCCGAGCGCCAGGTTTGGAACGGCTGAGGAATTCGGCGCCTACTGCGCCTTCCTTTGCAGCGTGCACGCTGGCTACGTCACCGGCCAGAACCTGCTGATGGACGGCGGCGCCTACCCGGGCACTTTCTGAGCTTTCGTCGGTTCCCGCGCTGCGGTGCGCCGCGGCGTCGACACGACGATGCCGCCTGCAATCAGCACGAATGCCAGCGCGTGGTAGGCCTGCGGCTTGTCACCCAGCACCAGGACTGACAGCAGGGCGGCAAACAGTGGCGTCAGGTTGTTGAAGAAGCCGGCCAGTGCCGGACCGCCCGCGGCCACGCCCAGGCCCCAGCAGCGATAGGCAATGATCGACGCGCCGATCGACACGTACAGCAGCGCCGCCACCACCCCAGGGCTCCAGCGGATGGCGTAAACGCCCCAGGCCTGCTCGGTAGCGCTGAAGGCGCTGGCCGCCATCAGGCCGAACAGCACCTGCAAAAACAAGAAACCCGCCCAATCCCAGGCCGGTCGTTCGCTGCCCCGCATCGACGCCGGCGGCCGCGCCAGCAGCCAGCTGTAAAAGGCCCAACCGATGATCGCCAACAGCATCAACAAATCGCCCTGCACGAGTTGCACCTGCACCAGAGACGCCCAGCTGCCACGGCCAATGACCAGCAGCACGCCGACCAGGCCCAGGCCTGCGCCAAGGAGTTGACGCAGGCGCGGTTTTTCGCCGAAGAACAAGGCGCCCACCGCCAGCATCCACACCGGCAAACTGGCGCCTACCAGGGTAATGTTGATGGGTGTGGAAGTGACCACCGCCGCGTACTGCAAGGCGTTGAAGAAACCCACCCCCAAAAGCCCGAGGGCCAGAAAGTAAGGCCAGCGTGCGCGCACCTGGCGCAGTGTCTGGGGCCAGGGCCGCAGCCCGCGCCAGGCGATGGCCAGCAGGAACAGCGCCGTCAATGCCCAGCGCAGGAAATTCAGCGTCAGCGGTGGCACTTGGTCCACCATCAGGCGGCCGACCACGGCATTGCCAGCCCACATCAGCGGGGGCACGGTCAGCAACAGGGCCACGCGCAGGGTCAGGGCGTTCGGGGTCGTCAAAGCGGGGCCACTGTTTTCAGGACGGGGGTTTTCAAGGCGGGGGCATGTTGGCGCCGCAGTTCCAGCACTGGTCGAAAGGGCCGTCGACGATTTCGCGGCAGTTCGTGCAGGCCCAAACGCGGTGTGGCAAGCGGCGCCAGGATTCCAGCAAAGCCAGGGCCCGGTCGAAGTCTTCGGCATCTTCAACCCAGACCTCGGGCAGGGCCTGGTCGGGCGGAATTTGCCCGGCGATGCCGCAGGCAAAGGCACGCTGCACGCTGGTGCCGATGCCGACGTCAAGCAATTGGTCGGCCCAGAGTGTGGCCAGGGCCAGGTTGGGGGCTTGAAGCAGTCGTTTCATATTGCGATCTCAGGAGCTTCGATGTTGCCATGCGAAGACAAGCCACTTCGCTTACGCTTCAAAGCGGCAGGCCGCGCTGTGCGCCCCGACACGACCCATCCACAGGAGACTTCGACATGCCCCTTGCCATCCAGATACACGCCTTCGGCGGCCCTGAACAGATGCAGCTGGCTGAAGTAGAGGTTGGCGAACCGGGCCCCGGCGAAGTGCGCTTGCGCCACCACGCCAGCGGGCTGAATTACATCGACGTCTACCAGCGCACCGGCCTGTACCCGAACGCGCTGCCGCTGACCCTGGGCATGGAAGGCGCCGGCGTCATCGAGTCCGTAGGCGCGGGTGTCGCGCACCTGGCCGTGGGTGACCGCGCTGCCTATGCCGCCAACCCGCCGGGCAGCTACAGCGAAGTGCGGGTGATGCCGGCCAGGAATGTCGTGCGCCTGCCCGATGCCATCGATTTCGACACCGCGGCCGGCATGATGCTGAAGGGCCTGACGGTGCAATACCTCTTGAAGAAAACGCTCCCGGTCGAAGGCCTCGAGCCCGGCGACCCTGTGCTGTTCCACGCCGCAGCCGGCGGCGTGGGCCTGATCGCCTGCCAATGGGCGCGTGAACTTGGCTTGCAACTGATAGGCACGGCAGGCAGCGCGGCCAAATGCCAGCTGGCGCTGGCGCATGGTGCGGCGCATGCCATCGACTACAGCCGTGAAGACTTCGTGGCCGAGGTCAAGCGTATCACCGGCGGGCGCGGCGTGAAGGTGGTCTACGACTCGGTCGGCAAAGACACCTTCGACAAGAGCCTGGAATGCCTGCGCCCTTTTGGCCTGATGGCCAGCTTCGGCAATGCCTCAGGCCCGGTGCCAGCCTTTGCGCCTGGCGCGCTGGGACCGAAGGGTTCGCTCTACCTCACGCGCCAGACGCTGTTCACGCACATCGCCACACGCGAAGCCACTCAGGTGATGGCCGACGATCTGTTCGATGTCGTGGGCAGCGGCGCGGTGAAGATTCGGATCGACCAGCGTTACCCGCTGGCCCAGGCCGCACAGGCGCACCGTGACCTTGAGGCTCGCAAAACGACCGGATCGACAGTGCTGGAAATCTAAGTCCCGGATCGCTGGCGTGCTGGGACGCTTCCCTCGGGGAACGCGAATGCAGAGAGCCAGGGGATAACAGGTTCCAGCACGGGTATCCCGGGCTGGAACGCTCCCCTCGGGGGACGCGAACGCAGTGAGCCAGGGGCAAAAATTATTGCGTGAACTTGTAGTCCGTCTTGGCCTTGCCGCGCAAGTCGTCCTGGTAGCGCTGCAGGTTGACCTGTTCGATACGCTGCTTGATTTGCCCCTTCACTTCGTCGAAGGGCGGGAAGCCGGCCTCGCGCGTGTCGTCCAGACGGATGATGTGCCAGCCGAACTGGCTTTTCACCGGCTCTTCCGTGGTCTGGCCCTTTTGCAGCTTCACCAGTGCAGCGCTGAACTCGGGCACATAGCTCTCGGGCTTGGCGAAGTCCAGGTCGCCACCATTCGCGCCCGACCCCGGGTCCTTGGAACTGGCCTTGGCCAGGTCTTCGAACTTGGCGCCGCCCTTCAGCTGCGCCATCAGTGCCTTGGCTTCTTCTTCCTTTTCGACCAGGATGTGGCGGGCGCGGTATTCAGTCCCTGCAGACTGGGCCTTGAACTTGTCGTACTCGACCTTCGCGGATTCGTCGGTGACCGGGTTCTTCTTGCGCCAGTCTTCGAACAACTCGCGGATCAGGATGCTCTGGCGCGCCAGTTCCATCTGGCCGCGGAAGTCGGCGCTGGCAGCGATGCCGCGCTTTTCAGCTTCCTGCGCGAAGATTTCGCGGATGACGACCTGGTCGCGGGCCTGGCCCTGCATTTCGGGGCTGACTTGCTGGCCGGCCCGCTGTGCCTGCTGAAGCAGCAGGTCCACACGTGCCTTTGGCACGGCCTTGCCGTTGACGGTGGCGATGTTTTGGGCCATCGCGGCCGCGGGCAGCAGGGCCACGGCAAGCACGATGGCAAGGGTCTTGTGTTTCATGGGGGAAGAGTCTTCTCAAAAGCGCCCAGGGCGGGCAACGCGGCTGTAGACGGCCGGTGGGTGTAAAGGTTCAATGCCGGCCTCAGGCTTCGTCTGGCGTGCGCGTGTCAAGCGCCAGCGCATGTACCCCTAAGGCTTGCAGGGACCCTAAAGAATCATACACAAGGCGGTGTCGGGCCACGCGTGACAGGCCGGTGAAGCGCGCGCTGCGCAGGCGCACGGTGAAATGCCCGCCTTCAAGGGCACCGGCGTGGCCGGCATGCAGGTGGCTGTCGTCCTGCACTTCCAGCTGCGTCGGGGCCAGTGCGGCTTGCAGCCGGGTGGCCATCTCTTGCGCCACAGGCCCAAGGGCGGGGCTGCCGCCCGTCATGCCTTGCCCTCGTTGGCTTCGGGCTTGAAGGCGATGGCGGCCGAATTGATGCAGAAGCGTTCGCCGGTGGGTTCTGGCCCGTCCTCGAAGACATGGCCCAGGTGGGTGCCGCAGCGGTTGCAGCGCACCTCGATGCGCACCATGCCATGTGTTTCGTCGCGCACGCGTTCGACAACTTCGCTGTTGATAGGCTCCCAGTAGCTGGGCCAGCCGCAGCCGGCGTCGAATTTGGTCGTCGATTCGAACAAGGGTGTGCCGCAGCCCACGCACAGGTACTGGCCGTTGTCGAAGTGGTCCCAGTACTTGCCGCTGAAGGCCGGTTCAGTGGCGGCGTGGCGCGCCACTTGGTACTGCACCGGATCGAGATCGGTTCGCCATTCGGCGTCGCTCTTGCGCACCGGGTAGCGCGCGTCGTCGTGCGCGTGTAAATGAGAGAGGTTGCTGTCTTGGTCGTGCTTCATGATGAACAGGAAATCTCCAGTTGTTGGGCCCAGGCCGGCGGAAAGCCCGCATCGGCCGCGTGTTCGGGTTGCTCGTCGAAAGGGCGTTGCAGCAGCTGCTGCAGCCGCTGCACTTCGCTGAAATCGCCTTCACGGGCGCGCTGAATGGCAGCTTCGGCCAGGTGGTTGCGCAACACGTACTTGGGGTTGACAGCGTTCATGCGCAAGCCGCGTTCGGCATCGATGCTGTTTTCGGCTTGTAGCCTTGCGGCATAGCGGCCAGCCCAGGCATCGAAGGCCGCGCGGTCGATGAACAGGTCTCGCAGCGCGTCGTCGGCTGCGCCGCCGCGGCTGTCGAAGCCAGCCATGCGCCGAAAGCAGATGCTGAAGTCGGTGCCGTCGGCGGCCATGCGGCGCAGCAAATCATCAACAAGCGCTTGGTCGTCAGTCGCGGCCGGCACGGTGCCGTGCAGGCCCAGTTTGGCGCGCCATGCGCCCAGCATCGCCTGGGCATACGCGGCCTTGTAAGGCTCCAGTGCAGCCAGGGCGGCGTCGCTGTCGCCAATCAGGGGCATCAGCGCCTGTGCCAGTGCGTGCAGGTTCCAGAACGCCACATTGGGCTGGCGGGCCCAGGCATAGCGGCCTTCATGGTCGCTGTGGTTGCAGATGTGCCCGGGGTCGAAGGCGTCCAGGAAACCGAAGGGGCCGTAGTCGATGGTCAGGCCCAGCAGCGACATGTTGTCCGTATTCATCACCCCATGGCAAAAGCCCAGGGATTGCCACTGCGCCATCAGGCGGGCGGTGCGCAATGCCACTTCCTGCAGCAGCGCGGTGTAAGGCGAGGGGCCGCCTTGCAGCGCCGGGAAGTAGCGCGCGATGCTGGCGTCAGCCAGGGCCTTGAGCGCCGCCTGGTTTTCGGCCGTGTGTGCGAAATGTTCGAAGTGGCCAAAGCGCAGGAAGCTGGGCGCAACACGCGTCACCACAGCCGCTGTCTCGAGCGTCTCGCGCCGCACGGGCAGCGCCGAGCCGACGATGGCCAGGGCGCGCGTGGTGGGCACGCCCAAGGCGTGCATGGCTTCAGAACACAGGAATTCGCGGATTGACGATCGCAGCACCGCCCGTCCGTCGCCGCGCCGCGAATAGGGCGTCATGCCGGCGCCCTTGAGCTGAACCTCCATGACGCCCCGCGGCGTATCGATTTCGCCGATGAGCAACGCGCGCCCGTCGCCCAACTGGCCCGCCCAGACACCAAACTGGTGTCCTGAATAGACCGTTGCCAGGCTGGGCCCGGCGCGCGTGGGCTCGGGGGCGGTGTTGCCGGAAAGCACAGCCAGCGCATCGTCTGTCGACAGCCAGTCGCCCAGCCCCAACTCGGCCGCAAGTGCCGTACTTTGTGCCACCCAGTGCGGCTGTGGCAGCGTTTGCGCAGACAGCGCGGTGGAAAAAGACGGGCCGAGTGCGGCGATGAAGCCCTCGCGGCGCCATGCAGGGAGCGTCATAGCGGTCATGTCGCTATTGTCCCTTGCCTGCCGAAAGCCGTGCCGACCCGCTTGCGATGGCACTTTTGTCTCTTGGGTGACAGGCCTTCGGGGTAGTCCCTGAGCTTCAGGGTCACTTGTATCCGCTACCTTCGCGCGGTCCACAAATTTCCCTGGAGACAACACAATGACTCAGATTCATCGCCGGACTTTCGCCACCCGCACCGTTTTGGCTGCTGCCGCCCTGGGCCTTTGCTCCGGCGCGGTGTTCGCGCAAGCGGGCCAAACGGTGAAGATCGCCTTCATCGACCCGCTGTCGGGCCCGTTTGCCAACGTCGGGCAAAACCAGCTGAAGGGCTGGCAGTTCACGGCCGAGCAATTCAACAAGAAGAACCCCGCAGGCGTGAAGTTCGAGATGGTGTCCTTCGACAACAAGGCTTCGCCCCAGGAAAGCCTGACCGTGCTGAAGGCCGCCATCGATCAGGGCATCCGCTACGTTGTGCAGGGCAACGGTTCCGGCGCTGCTGCTGCCATCAGCGACGCGGTGACCAAGCACAACGACAGAAACCCGGGCCAGGAGGTTGTCTACATCAACTACGCCGCGGTCGACCCCGACCTGACCAACAGCAAGTGCTCGTTCTGGCACTTCCGCATGGACGCCGACACGTCCATGAAGATGGAAGCCCTGACCAGCTACATGAAGGACCAGACCGACGTCAAGCAGGTCTACCTGATCAACCAGAACTACGCCCACGGCCAGCAGGTCTCGCGTTACTTCAAGGACACCATCACGCGCAAGCGGCCCGATGTGAAGATCGTCGGGGACGACTTGCACCCGTTTGGCCAGGTCAAGGACTTCGCGCCGTTCGTGGCCAAGATCAAGGCCAGCGGCGCCGACAGCGTCGTCACGGGCAACTGGGGTCAAGACCTGACGCTGCTCATCAAGGCCGCCAAGGACGCCGGCCTGAACGCCAATTTCTACACCTACTACGCCGTCACCAGCGGCGTGCCCACGGCCATGGCTGCAGGCGTGGGCGGCAAGGTGCGGGTGGTTGGCATCGGCCACAACGCGCTGCCGGGCCTGGTGGCGCTGCAGAACGAGTTCAAGGCCAAGTTCAATGACGACTGGTACACGTACCAGACTTACAACACCATGGCCATGCTCAGCACCGCCATGGCCGCTGCCAAGACGACCAATGCTGTCAAGGTGGCACAAGCCATGAGCGGGCTGAAGTTCAAGGGCTTCAGTGGCGACGTGGAAATGCGCAAGTCCGACCATCAGCTGCAGCAGAACATGTACATCAGCGAATGGAGCAAGGCCACGCCGAAGGCGCCCTACAGCGTCGAGAACACAGGCTTCAACTTCCAGGAAGTACGTGCCATTCCGGCCTTCGTGGCGAGCACGCCCACTTCTTGCCAGATGAAGCGCCCGTCCTGATTTCCACGCAGTCATGAGCCGCCGAGCGCGGTGTCAGGCAACTGGCACCGCGCTCTTTCGCTGGACCGACCGCCACCCTGTGCAAGCCCTTCGCCCGCACGGCTGACCCGATGGACGTTTCCTTTTTTCTGATCTCGCTGCTCAACGGCCTGTCCGTGGGTCTCTTGCTTTTCATGCTGGCCAGCGGCCTGACGCTGATCTTCAGCATGATGGGCGTGCTGAACTTCGCGCACGCCAGTTTCTACATGGTGGGGGCCTATGTCGCCTACACCCTCACGCAGGCCTTCGGCTTCTGGGTCGGGCTGGTGCTGGCCCCACCCTTCGTGGGCGTGATGGGCGCGCTGTTCGAAAAATATGCACTGCGTCGCGTGCACAAATTCGGGCATGTGCCTGAACTGCTGATCACATTCGGCCTGAGCTACATCATCCTGGAACTGGTGCAGCTGGTCTGGGGCCGCCAGGCCATGAACTTTCAGCCGCCCGAATCACTGCGCGGGCCGCTTTTCACGATCGTCGAACTGCCGACCTCGCTGGGTTTCAACTGGGGCTCTCCGCCGGAGATTTGCAAGACCGTGGCCGGGGCGGTATGCACCCAGTTCCCGGCCTTCCGCGCCTTCGGCATGGCCGTTGCGGTTTTGATGCTGGTGGCGGTGTGGCTGGTTCTCACGCGTTCGCGCATCGGCATGGTCATCCAGGCGGCGCTAACGCACCCTGACGCCGTCGAAGCCCTGGGCCACAACGTGCCGCGGGTGCTGATGCTGGTCTTCGGCGGCGGCACCGCGCTGGCGGCACTGGCAGGGGTGATTGGCGGTGCCTTGCGCGTCACCGAGCCGTCCATGGCGCTGGCCGTAGGGGCCGTGGTCTTCGCCGTCATCGTCATCGGCGGCATGGGTTCGCTCGCCGGGGCCTTTGTGGCTTCGGTCGCCTTGGGCGTGATCGAGAGCTTTGCCGTTGGCAGCGACCGCAGCTTCAGCGACTTCCTGGCGTGGTTGGGCATGCAGGTGACGCCCGAGTCCTTCGGCTACGCGCTGTGGAGCGTGAAGATCAGCCAGGTGGCGGCAATCCTGCCCTACTTGCTGCTGGTGCTGATATTGATTTTCCGTCCCAAGGGCCTGTTTGGAACGCGGGAGGGCTGAACCCATGAACACCAGCGTTTTAGATACTCAGAAAGCCGAAAGCGCGCCCACCGCGGAGCGGCCCCAAGCGGACCTGCAAGCCGCTAAGGAAACGGCCGCGGTACCTCACAAACGAGGGGTCAAAAGGTATCGATTCAAGCCGTTCAATGTCGGCCGCTGGCTCATCTGGGGCGGCTATGCCCTGGTGATGCTGGTCGCGCCACTGCTGTGGACCAGCAGCCTGTCGCTGACCATGCTGTCCCAGATCGGCATTGCCATCATCGGCTGCCTGGCCTTCAACATGCTGCTGGGGCAGGGCGGCATGCTCAGCTTCGGACATGCGGTCTATGCCGGGCTGGGTTCGTTCTTTGCCATTCACACCTTGAACATGGTCAGCAAGGGCCAGTTGAACGTGCCCGTGAGCATGGTGCCCTTGATCGGCGGCCTGGCGGGAATGGCGGTTGCAGTACTGCTCGGCTATGTGACGACGAAGAAAGCTGGCACGCCTTTCGCCATGATTACCCTCGGCGTGGGCGAACTTGTGTGGGCGATGTCGCTGATGTTCCCGGGCTTCTTCGGTGGCGAAGGCGGCATCAGCGGCAACCGTGTGGTCGGCGAGCCTTTCCTGGGCATCAGCTTCGGGCCGCAGATTCAGCTTTACTACCTGATCGCCATCTACACCATCGTCTGCACGGCCTTGATGTTTGCCTTCACGCGCACCCCGCTGGGCCGCATGCTGAACGCCGTGCGCGACAACCCCGAGCGCGTTGAATTCGTGGGCTACAACACCCAGATCGTGCGTTACACGGCCTTCATTGCCAGCGGCTTTTTCATGGGTATTTCAGGCGGGCTGGCGGCGCTGAACTTTGAGATCGTGACGGCCGAGGTCGTCAATGCCGCGCGCAGCGGGGCCTACCTTTTGTTCACTTTCCTGGGTGGGGCCGTCTTCTTCTTCGGCCCGATCATCGGCGCGGTGCTGATGGTGCTGTCCCTGGTGTTGTTGAGTGAACTGACGCAGGCCTGGCTGCTGTACCTGGGCCTGATCTTCACCTTCATGGTGATGTACGCCCCGGGCGGTGTCAGCAGCTTGATCATGATGAACCTGCGGGTGGCCTCGTTCGGCAAGCTGCGACCCCTGTGGGGCAGCTATCTTGCGCTGGCCGGTACGGGATTCGGCATCCTGGCCGGGGCCGGGGCGATGATCGAGATGGTCTACCACCTGCAGCTCAACGAGGCCCTGGGTCCGCAGCTGAAGTTCATGGGTGCCGCGCTCAACGCCAAAGAGCTGGACAGCTGGTTTGGCGCAGCCTTCGTGCTTTTGGTCAGTGTGGGTCTGTTCGAAATGGTGCGCCGCCAGTTCCTCAAGCAATGGGGTACGGTGCAGGAAGAAATCGAGAAAGAAATCAAGCGCCGCGAGGCCCTGGCATGACAAGCACTGAATACGCCGTTGAACTGCGCGACGTGCGCAAGAGCTTCGGCAAGACCGAGATCATTCGCGGCGCCAGCCTGTCGGTGAAGGCTGGCGAACGGGTGGCCATCATCGGCCCCAATGGCGCCGGCAAAAGCACGCTGTTCAACCTGATCAGCGGGCGCTTCGGCAGCACCAGTGGCGACATCCTGCTGCATGGCCAGAAGATCGACGGTCTGAAGCCTTACGAGATCAACCGCCTGGGTCTGGCGCGCAGCTTTCAGGTCAGCAACCTGTTCATGCGCTTGTCGGTATTCGAAAATTTGCGCTGCGCCGTGCTCTGGAGCCTGGGCTACAAATACGCTTTCTGGCGTTTTCTGGCCGACGCGCGCGACGCCAACGACCGCGCCGAGGAAGTCATGGACATGATCAAGCTGCACAGGCGGCGCAACGTTCTGGCGATGAACCTGACCTACGCCGAGCAGCGTGCGCTGGAAATCGGCATCACCATTGCCGGCGGTGCCAGCGTGGTGCTGCTGGACGAGCCCACGGCCGGCATGAGCAAGAGCGAGACGGCACGCTTCGTCAACCTCATCCGCGAGGTCACGGTGGGCAAGACCCTGCTGACGGTTGAACACGACATGGGCGTGGTGTTCGGCCTTGCCGACAAGATTGCGGTGCTGGTTTACGGTGAGGTCATCGCCTTCGATGTGCCCGAGCAGGTGCGCGCCAATGCCCGCGTGCAAGAGGCCTATCTGGGTTCTACGCTGGCCGACGCGCAGGCCGCCGCCGCCGCCGGGCACTGAAGGGGCGCAACCAGATGCTGCATCTTCAAAACCTGCACGCCTATTACGGCAAGAGCCATGTGCTGCACGGCGTGAATTTCGAGGTGCGCACGGGCGAGATCGTGGCCTTGCTCGGGCGCAACGGATCGGGCCGCAGCACGACGGTGAAGGCCATCATGGGCTTGGTCGACTGCAAGGGCAGCGTGCTTTGGAAAGACCGCGACCTGCTGGGCAAGAAAGCCTTCGAGATTGCGCATGCCGGCATCGGCTACGTGCCTGAGAACCGCGACATCTTTCCTTCGCTGACCGTGCACCAGAACTTGCTGCTGGGCCAGAAGAGCGGCGCGAAGAACAGCCGCTGGGGTTTTGATGACATGTACCAGCTGTTCCCCCGTCTGAAGGAGCGCCAGTACACCGAGGCCGGTGTGCTGAGCGGCGGCGAACAGCAGATGCTGACGCTGTGTCGCACCTTGATGGGCGACCCAGAACTGATCATGATCGACGAGCCCACCGAAGGCCTGGCGCCCAAGATCGTCGAACTGGTGGCTGAATACCTCCGTGAATTGCGTCGCCGCAGCATCAGCGTTTTGTTGGTCGAGCAGAAACTGACCATCGCGCTTGAAGTGGCCGACCGCTGCCTGGTGATGGGCCACGGGCAGATCGTGTTCGAAGGCACCCCCGCCGAGTTGCGCGCCAACAGCTACATCCGCAAAGAGTGGCTGGAGGTCTGAAGACCTCCTCGCCGCTGTTGTCACGGCAGGGACATCGCTGCGCCGGCGCGCCTGCCTAGAATCGAACGACCGTTCGTTTTTGCACCGCCAGCCGAGGAGACGCCATGAATATTCCTGTGTCAACGCAGACAAAGCGGGCCGAGCGCCGGGCCGCCCCAAGCCGGCCCGCAGTCCCTTTGGGGGACCGGCCGACGTACCCGTCGGACGAGGGGTTCCAATGAGCGCCATGTACGAAGTTCAGGGTTCTGTTGCCGTCATCACGCTGGACAACCCGCCTGTCAACGGTCTGGGCTACAGCGCGCGCTTGGCGGTGGCTGAAGGTGTGCAGAAGGCCGGCGCGGACGGGACCATCACGGCGATCGTCATCACAGGTGGCGGCAAGGCGTTTTCTGGCGGCGCTGACATTCGCGAGTTCGGTAGCCCCAAAGCGACGGCCGAGCCGAATTTGTTGTCCTTGATCCTGGTGCTCGAAGCCAGCCCCAAGCCCATCGTCGCGGCCATCAATGGCGTGTGCATGGGTGGCGGGCTTGAACTCGCGCTGGGCTGCCACTTCCGTGTGGCCTCGCCTGGGGTGCTGGTGGCTTTGCCAGAAGTGAAGCTAGGCCTTATTCCCGGTGCCGGCGGCACGCAGCGTTTGCCGCGTGTGTTGGGTGCGGAAACGGCGCTGAACGTCATCGTCAGCGGCGAACCGGTCAAGAGCGAGCTGCTGGCTGCCGTACCCAGCCAGAAGCTGTTTGATCAGATTATCGAAACCGACCTGCTGGCCGCAGCGGTGGCTTTTGCTGGGGTGAAGGGTTCGGAATACGCCGGCAAGCCCGAGACGCTGCCGCTGGTGCGCAGCCTGAAGGTCAGCCACCCGAACCCTGACGCCTACTTCGGCTTCGCCCGCAACATGGTCAGGGGCATGGCCAAGAATTTTCCGGCACCGTTGAAGTGCGTGGATGCGGTGGAAGCGGCGGTCAAACGCAAGTTCGACGACGGCATGACGTTCGAACGCGAGACCTTCATGGCCTTGATGCTGACGCCCGAGAGCAAGGCCCTGCGCCATGCCTTTCTGGCCGAACGCGCCGCCAGCAAGATTCCCGATGTGCCTGAATCAACGCCCCAGCGCACCATTGCCAAAGTGGCTGTCATCGGCGCCGGCACCATGGGTGGGGGAATCAGCATGAACTTCCTGAATGCTGGCGTACCGGTGACGATTCTTGAAACCAGGCAGGAAGCGCTGGACCGCGGCGTGGCCACCATCCGCAAGAACTACGAAGCGCAGGTGAAGAAGGGCAAGCTCACGCAGGATAAGTTCGAGGCCCGCATGGCCCTGCTGTCGACCACGCTGAACTATTCCGACATCGCGCAGGCCGACTTGGTGATCGAAGCCGTGTTCGAAGAGATGGGCGTCAAGGAAGCCGTGTTCAAGACGCTGGACGAAGTGATGAAGCCCGGCGCCATTCTGGCCAGCAACACCAGCACGCTGGACGTCGACAAGATCGCCGCCTTCACCCAGCGCCCGCAAGACGTGGTGGGCCTGCACTTCTTCAGCCCGGCCAATGTGATGAAGCTGCTCGAAGTGGTGCGCGGCAAGGAAACGGCCAAGGACGTGTTGGCCACGGTCATGGCCACGGCGAAGAAGATCAAGAAGACGGCCGTGGTCAGCGGTGTCTGCGACGGCTTCATCGGCAACCGCATGATCGAGCAGTACAGCCGCCAGGCCGGCTTCCTGCTGGAAGAAGGCTGCACCCCGGCCCAGGTGGACAAGGCGGCCGAGAAATTCGGGTTTGCGATGGGCCCGTTCCGCATGGGCGACCTGGCCGGCAACGACATCGGCTGGGCCATCCGCAAGCGCCGTTATCTCGAGAAGCCCGGCATGCGCTACAGCAAGACCGCCGACCTGCTGTGCGAGATGGGCCGTTACGGGCAGAAAACCCAGGCGGGCTGGTACGACTACCGAGCCGGCAAGCGCGACGCCATTCCCAGCGCGGTGGTGGTAACGATGATTGAAGAACACCGCGCCACGCTGGGTGTGGTGCCGCGCAAGATCAGCGACGACGAAATCGTCCACCGGCTGGTGTATTCGCTGGTGAATGAAGGCGCCAAGATCATTGAGGAAGGCATTGCCAGCCGCGCCAGCGACATCGATATGGTCTACCTCACCGGCTACGGTTTCCCGCTGCACCGCGGCGGGCCCATGTGCTATGCCGACACGGTGGGCCTGTTCAACGTCGTGCAGGCAATGAAGAAGTTCGCCGCCAACCCGCTGGACGACGCCAGTTTCTGGCAGCCCGCGCCCCTGCTGGCGCGACTGGCCGCCGAAGGTAAAAGCTTCACTTGACATGAAGCCCCCAAGCTTGCGTTGCTCGCTACCCCTTGAGGGGGCCGTTCGCCAGCGGCCCGGCGAAGCCGGTTCCGCGGCGGCAAGCTTGGGTCGATCCTGCTGCGCAGACTTTGGCTGTTTTTCTGCCCCCAAAAAACCGACATGAATTCACGTGCAAGTTTCACCCGCATGGAAGACAGCACGCAGGACGACTGGCGTGCCATCGGAGCCGAAGTGATGACGGCCGCACGCGGCCTGCCCGACCGCGTGCTGGCCCACCTGAAGCTGCTGGACGGCGACTACGGGGGCTTCCCCATTGACCGTTACCAGCACAGCCTGCAAACCGCC
>JBBQAW010000006.1:0-38709 GCA_038316815.1 Burkholderiales bacterium | reverse complement strand
GGTGTGGGACCCCGCCAAGCCAGTGGAGAACGCGAAGGAGGCGCCAAATGCGCCGCGCTTCGCCGCGCTGTTCAAGGCCGTGTCGCACCGAACACCCCGCCGAGCAGACCCATCTCGGTCCAGACCTGCTCCAGCTTGGTCGTCCGACGAAAACCATCGGGACGGTCGCGAAGCGCTGTGGCGATCAGTTCATGATCGCCCACCACGACGATGCGCCGCGGCCCCAGGCGCAGCCTGAAGACCGGGCCGTGGACCTCGCACCACTGCTCCAGCTGCTGATGCAGGCGAGGGGCATCCACCTGCAACAGATTGCCGAAGAAGGGCACTCCGCGCGGCCCGGGCAGGTCATCAAACCGGCGGGACGCGGCGACGGCGGGGGTCGATTGGCTCACTCGGGGCTCCAGCGCCGCGCAGGACAACCGTTGGACATGAAAGAGCCCCACCATGTTGCCATGGGTTCCTTCCCGCGGCGTCGGGGTGCCGGGTCGCAGTCAGGCTGACGTCTGCATGTGCCCACGCGCCGGCGCACGCGGTGGCGCTCGGGCCTGCAGTCCCCAGGTGAGTAAGGATGCGCTCGATCACCGCCGATTCGGGGATCACCGCGATCATCTTCAACTCGCCGCCGCAGTTCAGGCAGCACTGGACATCCGAACGAGGCTCCAGGAAGCCGCCGGTCGTCAACGTCGCTCACTGGCCGACAGCAGCCGATTAGCCAACGCAGGTGACGACCCGCTGACCCGACCAAAGCGTCCAGCCGCAGCGTAGGCACCTGCCCCGCGGCTTGGGCGGCATGTCTGAATGCCCAAGCGCGCCAGGTCTGCAGCACCCCTCAGGATCGGGCTGCCATGGCCATCACGGCCCGCAGCTTGTCCTTCTTGCTCTTGCGCTTGCCCTTGATGCCCCCATTGGCATCAGCCACCAGCGCTGGCAGCACGGCCGCGGGCTCAAAACCCACCACCTGTTCGCGCGGCACACGTTGCGACTGGCGTTTTTCGATCAGCCGGAAATGCGCTTCACTGCCAGGCGCGTCGGCGCAGATGAAGCTGACCGCCACACCCGACAGGCCGGCGCGCCCGGTGCGGCCAATGCGGTGCGTGTAATCCACCGCCGAACGTGGCAGGTCGTAGTTCACCACCGCGGGCAGCTCGACGATGTCGATGCCGCGTGAGGCCAGGTCGGTGGCCACCATCACGGCCAGCTTGCCGGCCGCGAAATCGGCCAGCACCTGGCTGCGTCGGCCCTGGCTCAGTTCGCCATGCAAGTGCGCGGCGCTGATCCCCTGCTGGCGAAGTTTGTCAGCCACGTGCTCGGCGCTGTGCTGCGTGCCGACAAACACCAGCGCACGCGGCCAGGCTTCACTGCGCAGCAACTGGCGCAGCAAGGCGGTGCGGCGCGGTGTGTCGACTTCGATCGCGCGCTGGGTGATGTCGGGTGGCGCATCGGCCTCGGCCGCAGCGGTGTCGTGCAGCTTCAACGCGTCGCGTTGCACGGCATCGGCCAACGCCAGCACGGTGGCGGGCAATGTGGCGCTGAACAGCAGCGTCTGGCGTTGCGGCGGCAGCAACGCCAGCACACGCCGGGTCTCGTCGGCGAAACCGGGGTCCAGCAGGCGGTCGGCTTCGTCCAGCACCACCGTCTGCAGGTCGGCCAGGCGCACGGCGTTCTGGCGTGTCAGGTCCAGCAGGCGGCCAGGCGTGGCCACCAGCAGGTGGGCCCCACCCCGCAAAGCCATCATCTGGGGGTTGATCGACAGGCCACCCACCGTGACCACCGTCTTCAACTGCGGCGCCAGTGCCTGCGCTGCGGCGGCGGTTTGCACCGCCAATTCGCGCGTGGGGGCCAGCACCAGCACACGCAGGCGGCGGGGGTGTTCGTGCGTCAGACCGGGTCCGTCCAGCAGGCGCTGCAGCAGCGGCAGCAGAAAGGCGCCGGTCTTGCCCGACCCCGTGGGCGCCTGGCCCAGCACGTCACGGCCCTGCAGCACCGCCGTGATGACGGCTGCCTGTATGCCGCGTGGCGTGGCCCAGCCCGCTGCCGCAGCCGCACGCACCAGCGGGGCTTGCAGGCCCAGTTGGGTGAACGAAGGGGGCTGCTGTGCTGCCGTCACCGTAGTTCCAGAGCTTGGGGGTGTGGCCGCTGGCGGGTCTGTGCTCAGGTCTGCTGTCAGGTCTGCCGTCAGGTTTGCTGTCAGGTCTTCTTTTGGGATATTTGGCACGGGCATGCCCGGCACGATACCCCGCTGGCCCTTGAATGTGCGCCGCACGACCCGATCTGCTGTGGCATGAGCACACAAACCCGTCACCCCCTGCCCGCACGCCTGCACGCGCTGGCGGCCATGGCCAGCCTGCTGGAACGTCTGGAACAGACGCCCACTGGCCCCGGCACGGCCAGCGCCGAGCAATACCGTGGCGTGGTGCAGCAGGTCAGCCGACTGCTGGCCGACGTAGAGCCCGACGACCACCTGCACAGGCTGCTGAACGACGCACCCCACACGGCGCAGTTGTACGAAAACCTGCGCTACGGCATTGCGGGCTTGTGCCGTGCGCCGCTGGAAAACGCGCTGAATGCCGAACTGGCTGCCACGGCGGCAATAGTCGCGGCAAAAGAGAAGCGCTGAGCGCTTTCTTCGAGGCTTTCAGGCGAAGGCCTTGTGCAGGGCGCGGGTCTTTGTTGATCAGCGTCTGGGGCCCGCGCTCTAGACCCTGGCGATAGGATACTGGCCACCCACCCCATCGGAAGCCGCCATGAACCTGGCCGATCTGCCTTTGAGCCAGACCCTGAACGCCGCGCTGGACCTGCAGCGGCGCGCCTACCACGCCCATCCCGTGCCCAGCCTGAAAGAGCGCCAGGCCGATTTGCGCACCTTGCAGCGCTTCGTGCGCGAGTATCAGAGCGCGCTGTGCGATGCCATCAGTGCCGACTATGGCCATCGCTCGCGCCACGAAACGCTCCTGGCCGAGGTCTTCCCGGTGGTCGACGGCATCGACCACGTCATAGGGCAACTGCGCGGCTGGATGAAGGTGCAGCGCCGCGGCGTCGATTTGCGCAATTTCCTCGGTGCCCGCAACCGCGTCATCCCGCAACCGCTGGGCGTGGTGGGCGTGATCGTGCCCTGGAACTTTCCGCTCAACCTGAGCCTGGTGCCACTGAGCTACATCTTTGCCGCCGGCAACCGGGCCATGGTCAAGATGAGCGAGAACTCGCGCCATCTGGCGCGCTTGCTGATGGAAAAGATGCCGGCCTATTTCCCGCCTGAGAAGCTGCAGTTCTTCGACGAGACGGGCGGCGTGGGTGTCGAGTTTTCCAAGCTCAAGTTCGACCACCTGCTGTTTACCGGCTCAGGCACCACGGGCCGCGCTGTCATGGCCGCGGCGGCGCAGAACCTGTGCCCGGTGACGCTGGAACTGGGCGGCAAGGCGCCGGCCATCGTTTGCGCAGACTTTCCCCTCAAGCTGGCGGCCGAGCGCATCCTGTTCGTCAAGTTCCTGAATGCCGGGCAAATCTGCACCAGCGTCGACCACGTCTGGCTGCCGCATGCGGACATCGCGGCCTTCGTCGAGCACGCCAAGGCCATCGTGCCCGCTGGCTATCCGACGCTGGACTCGCCCGACTACACCTCGATCATCGACGAGCGCTCATTCGACCGCCTGCTGCACACGCTGGACGATGCGCGTGAACGCGGTGCCACGGTGCTGTGCCTTGTGCCCGGGCCGGCGCAAGACCGCGCCACGCGCAAGATCGCGCCGCACATCGTGCTGAATGCACCGGCCGACAGCCTGCTGATGCAGCGCGAGATCTTCGGCCCCATCCTGCCGGTTTGCGGGTACGGCGGTTTGGAAGAAGTAGTGGCGCAAATCAACGCCGGGCCGCGGCCGCTGGCCATCTACCCCTTCAGCCACGATGGCGGCACGGTGCAGATGCTGCTGGACCGCGTGATGTCGGGCGGCGTGTCGGTGAACGACGCACTGTTTCACGTGGGTCAGCACGACCTGCCTTTTGGTGGCGTCGGAAATTCGGGCATGGGCCACTATCACGGTCGGGAAGGCTTCGAGACCTTCTCCAAGATGCGGCCGGTGTTCTATCAGGCGCGATTCAGTTCCCTGCGATTCATGCGGCCACCGTACGGCAAATTTGCCGATCGGGTGTTGGGCTTTCTCACGCGCTGACAAAAGGCAATTTCGGCCTGGCGGTTGTTGATGGACGACGCGCGCGCTGGTCGCGCTGTTCAGCGCGGCCCACTGGGCTGCAGGCCGAAGTCGAAGGGGCTCGTGCGCGTGATGGCTGCCGCCGCCGCAAGCAGCGTTCGCTCGTCGCCCCAGCGGGCCACGAGTTGCAAGCCCACTGGCATGCCGTTGGACGCCAGGCCGATGGGCAAGGACACGCAAGGGTGTCCGCTCAGGTTGAACGGGTAGGTGAAGTAGGACCAGTCGACCGGGTTGCGGCCTGTATGGCCAGTGTGGCCCGTCTGGCCCCTACGGCCCGTCTGGCCGGTATGGCCGGTATGGCCTGCTGGCACGTCCATTCCCACCGGCAGTGCTGTCACTGGGGTGGCCGGCATCGCCAGCACATCCACATGCGAGAAGGCATCCTGAACACGCTGCAGGCAGGCGCCGCGTAGCAGCGCTACTTCTTCATGTGGCATGTCCCGGTGGCGCTGCAGAACCGCTTTCAAGCCGGCGTCGATGTCGGCGGCGGCCCAGTCTTCGCCAGCCAGCTGTCGGATGCGTCTGCCAATCGCACCAAAGAAAACGTCGTTCCAGACCTGGTTCGGATCCGTGTCGAACAGCGGCCCTTCGGCCACGGTGACTGTTGCGGCCTCGGCCGCCAAGCGCAGCGTCGCGGCGCGGCACATCTCGGCGATCTCGCTGTCCACCTGGCCGTAGCCTAGCGAAGCCACCCATCCAACACGCAGCCCGCGAATGCTGTTGCCGAGCTGCCTTGTCGCATCCAGTGGCGCTTCGTTGATGCTGGCCGGGTCGCGGGGGTCGTGGCCGGTGATGACATCGAGCAGCAGCGCCACGTCTTGCAAGTTGCGCCCGATGGGCGCCACGTGGGCCACCGAAGGCGTGGCCGAGGCAGGCCAGACAGGCACGCGGCCGAAGGTCGCCTTGAATCCGACCAGGCCGCAGAACGCTGCCGGAATACGGATGGAGCCGCCCCCATCCGTGCCCAGCGCAACCGGCACCAATCCGGCCGCGACGCCGGCCGCAGCGCCAGCGCTCGAGCCGCCTGCGGTGGTTTGCAGGTTCCAGGGGTTGCGCGTGACACCGGTCAGCGGCGAATCGCCCACGGCCTTCGAACCCAGTTCGCTGGTGGTCGACTTGCCGGTGATGCACGCGCCGGCACGGCGCAGGCGCTCGACCGCTGGCGCATCGGCCTGGGCAAGGTTGTCGCGCAACAAGCGCGAGCCGAAGGTCTGGCGCATGCCGCCAACGGCGATCAGGTCTTTCACACTCACCGGCAGGCCCGCAAGCGGCCCGGGGTCTGCGCCGGCCGCCAGGCGGCGGTCGATGTCGTGTGCCGCGTGAAGTGCGCCGTCTGCATCCAGCGTCACGTAGGTGTTCAACGTCGCTTCCAGCTGCTGGGTGCGCGCAAGGTGGCATGCCATGACACGTGTGGCCGTCAGCACCCGCGCGCGGACGGCTGCAACCAGCGCCGTTGCGGGCATCTTGCAAATCTCTTCGTTGTTCATGCGTCGGAGTATGTCCGCGGCTCGCCACGTGGCGTGGCCGGGTAAGTCAACGCGAACGGCTATGCGGCAACGCCGAAACTCAAGCCGGCCCGTTCCTGCAAACGCCGCACCAGGGCCAGACCCATGGCCGCGCCCGGGGTCCAGACACCGCCGCCGGCCCTGGAACGGTCAACGTCCTGCACCAGGCACAGCGCGCTCTCGCTGATCAGCTTGCAGGTTGAGCCGTAGCCGGGGTCGCGATCGCCCTTGACGATGGTGCTCAGGTGTTGGCCCTGGGCCGTCTCGCCACTGAACAGCACTTCGTAGCAGCCGGTCTCGCGCTCATGCTGGCTGGGGCCCTGGCCGGGCTTGGGCAGGGCCAGGCGCAGCAGCGCGCGCGTGGGGCCCCAGCCGAGCGCCCAGTTCTGCAGCCGCGTACGGCGTGCCAAGGCCTTGGCACGTCGCTCGCCGTCAGCGCCATCGCCAGTCAGCATGCGTTCGTCATAAACAAAGTCGCGGCCCCAGGCATGGCCGCGCAAGGCATGCGTGCGGTGCACATTCTTGGTGTTGATAGCGGCCATCACGAAGGGCCCGGTCCAGGACTTGGCGCATGCGTCGTACACAGCAGATTCAGCTTCGGGCTGCGCTGGCCCCTGGAAACCCGGCACCAGCGCAAAGGGGTCGGCCATCAGGCGCGCGAGCGCCGGGTCACGGCCCATGGCTTCGACCGTGGCGAGCGCGCTGGCCAGCGTGCCGCCGGAAAAGCCGCCCTTCATCACGCGCACGCGGCCCCGCACCTGCTTCAGTGGCGCACCGAAGCGGCGCTGGGCTTCGGCTTGCAGGTAAAGCACGCCCAGGTCGAAAGGGATGGAGTCGAAGCCGCAAGAAAACACGATGCGCGCACCGCTGGCGCGCGCGGCGGCGTCATGGCGCGCAATCATCTGCGCCATCCAGCCTGGCTCGCCGCACAGGTCCACGTAGTCGGTGCCGGCGTCGGTGCAGGCACGCAGCAGCGGCTCACCGTGCATCTGGTACGGCCCAACCGTGCTGATCACGACCTGGGTCTGCGCCACCAGCGCGGCCAGCGAAGCCGCGTCGGTGGCGTCGGCCTGCAGCAGCGGCACGGTTTCTGGCACCCCGATTAGAAGGCGCACTTCTTCAAGCTTGTCGCGGCTGCGCCCGGCCATGGCCCAGGCTACCGGCCCGCCCGCGCCATTGCCAGCGCCATAGGTGCGGTGCAGATATTCGGCGATCAAGCGGCCGGTGAAGCCTGTCGCGCCGAAGACGATCAGGTTGAAGGGCTTTTTGTCCATGTTGCATCGTCCCATGCCGGGCAGGCGGTCTGGCAGGGGTGCGCCAGGCGGTATGGCAGGGGGTGGGCGTTTTCAGCCTTGGCTTCCAGCCTTTCCTTCAATCTGCGCGGGCGGCAACCATGAGCGATACTTTTCATCGAAACAACCGGTGGAACAATGTGTGCTCTTCAACCAGGGTTCTGCGGGTTGGGGCGCTTTAATCAAGGAGCAAATGCGTGGCTTCCGACACCGCACGCCTAGCGCGTGCAGATGAATCTTCAGGACACCCGGAAGAGCTCGCTGCTCTGACCTCGACGGTGACTTACCGCAGCCGGGCGGTAGCGCCCATGTCCGAACTCGATTTGCACCGGCTTGCCAGAGCGGCTCAACTTCGGAACGGGGCTGAAGGCGTGACGGGGTTCATGGTCTATGACCATGGGTGGATATTCCAGCGGCTTGAGGGGCCTGCCGACGGTTTGGCACGCATCTGGGCGTCTATCCGCAGCGACAAGCGCCACGCCTTCATCGACGTCCTGTGCGACGGATTGGCTGGCCAGCGCCAGTTTCAAGACTGGGATCTGAAACTGTCGGTCTACGGCGCCCAGGCTGGCTTGGGGCTGCGGGGCATGGCAGACGAACCGCCTGAGCTGATCGACCGACTTTGGCGTGGCGAAAAAGCGGTGGATTTGTTGGGCTTGCCCCAGCCAGGCACTTTGGCGAAAGTTTCGTCTTCGGCCGACCGCGATGGGCTGCGTTTGTGCAGGGCCGCCTTGTCCGAGGTGATCGCGTCCGTCATTGTTCCGCAGCTGTGTTCTGCGCGCACCCCGCCGGGGGCTCTGCCATTCACTCTGTCTGCCACCCTGGCATCGCAGCTGATTGCAGTGGACGACACGGCAGCTTTGGCGTTGGTAGCGGCCGCTCTCGATCAAGCCATTTCGTTCGAAAGCTTGGCAACGCATGTGCTCGAGCCTGCAGCCAGAGACCTGGGCGACCTTTGGCAGGCGGGCGCCTGCACCGAGCTTGAGTTGTCGCTGGGCCTGATTCGCCTGCAAGCCATGGCGCGCGCGTTCTGTCTCGGAACGCCGCGCCCCAGAGCACTGCACCCGCCGGTGGTGCTGGTGGCGCCTTTGCCCGGTGAGGGGCACTTGCTGGGCGCAGCGCTCGACGCGGAAATGCTCTGGCAGGCTGGCTGGAGCCCGCGTGTTGACTTCCCTTCGAGCAGCAGTGCGCTCGACTCTCTGGTCGCCAGCACGTGGATCGATGCGCTCGATCTGTCGCTCAGCACGTCTTTCAGGCGGGACCACCGCCTCGCTCACATCGGTAAAACCATTGCGAGCGCAAGATCGGCATCGCTCAACCCCGACATGGTCGTGGTCGTCAGCGGCCGTGTGTTCAGCGAGGTCGCCAACGCCAGCAAATCGGCCGCCACGGGGCGTCAGATCGGCGCTGATGGCATCTTCGGTTCGGCCTCGCAGGCCCCATCAACCATCCTGCAGGCACTTCGTCGTCCGCTGCTCGACGATGGTTTTCTTTCGGCCAATTAGCAGGTGCGCGCGACGTGGCTGCGCGCTTAGCGGGTGCCGGTAGGGTGATGGTCAGCTGGGCGGTCATCAGGGCGGTTAGAGGGGCGGTTAGAGGGGCGGTCAGAAGGGCTGCAAGATGGGCCGTCAGCGTTCTGCGCGTCTGAACTGGTTGCGCCGCTGAAGGTTGTCGACTAGCGGCGCGTGGGTGGGGCTTTGACTCTCCATGTCCCCGATCAACCTGCAGGGTTTTCTCTCACGGTTAAGACTTCGATGGACTGCGCCCCTAAATTCTTCACCTCAGATGCTGCAAAGGCTTTTCATGCCCGCAAGCTCTGAGTGTTCCAACCCATCGCAATGCTGTCGATTTCTCTCGGGCCTGTGGCGTTCCCGGTAGCCCCGCTGCCGGTGCTGGCAGCGCTGTTGCTGGCTGCCTGGGTGGCCCGCCGGGTGGGCGCACGTGCAGGCGCGCCTGAATTCGCCGCGGCGCGGGCCGAAACTGCTGTCTGGACAGCCGCCCTTGCCGGCCTGCTTGCCGCCCGGCTGGCGCACGTGGCCGGCCATGCCGACGCCTACCTGGCCACGCCCTGGGCGATGCTGGACATCCGGGACGGCGGCTGGAGCGCCAGCGCTGGCTGGGCCGTGGCCGCTGCGGTGCTGGCCTGGCGCGCGGCAGCGGCAGCCGCCCTGCGCCCGGCCTTGGCGCGCGCGGCCATGGCAGGCCTGCTGGTGGGTGGCGGCGGGCCGCTGGCCCTGCAATTGGCGACGCCAGGCCGCACCGCTGCAGCCGCACCCGATGTGGCGCTGCAACCTCTTGCGCCACTTCAGCAGGCCCCTTCTTCGCTGGCGGTTCTGGTGCGCGGCCAACCCACGGTCGTCAATCTGTGGGCGACCTGGTGCGCACCCTGCCGCGCAGAGATGCCGATGCTTGCCCAAGCCCAGCAACGCCACGCCGACGTGCGGTTTTTGTTCGTCAACCAGGGCGAATCGGCGGCAACCGTCAACCGCTACCTAGAACGTGAAGCGCTGCCGCTGCGCGATGTCTGGCTGGACGCCAGCAGCGCCGTGGGCGTGGCCGTTGCGTCTGGCGGCTTGCCCACGACGCTGTTCTACGACGCCCAGGGTCAGCTTGTCGACGCCCACATGGGCCTGCTGAACGCGGCTTCGCTGCGCGCCCGGCTGCAGGCGCTGCGCGAAGACTGAAGCCGGCCGTTGCCGGCCGGGGGGTTCAGGGGGCTTCGGCCCGGGACGACTGCGAACGCGAATCTGAACGCTAACCCGAATGTGATGGGGGCGGCGTTCCCGCATGCGCTGAAACCGCAGCGCTGGCTGCCAAGGCATGCGCCCATGCCCGGAAACATCAGCGCATGCATCGGCGCCAGTGCGTGCCGGTAGGCCAGCCAGTGCGCGCCAGCAGGCCAGCCCAGGCGCGCCGGCGGGGTGGAAGTACGCCGTCACCACCCGGGGCTACGTTGTTCGTCCAAGGCCCGCACCTCGAATTCCAGCACCGCCGCGGCGGGCAGCTTCTTTTCGGCCAGCAGCGTGAGCCGGTTCCTGGGTTCGACCGCGACGAGGCGCCAGAAGTCGATCTCGTCGCCCACGGCCGGGTCGCCGTCATGGCGCCGGCCCTGGCGCGTGCCCATGCCGTCGGATAGCCTGTCCTTGCAGAGCGCACCTGCCACAGCCCGTTCAGGAAGTGGTCGCCCCGATCGCCGCCAAGCGACGCGACGGCGCGCCAAAGCGCAGCGGCAGGCGCGCTGCAGAATTCCTGCGCCAACATATTTTTGGCGTAGAAGGCGAAGGCGAAGTCGGCACGCTCTCGGCGGAAGCGCATGAAGCCCTCGGTCCAGCAGCACCAGGTAGTACGCGACTTCGATGCCGTCGCGCGCGCGCGCCAGGCTGGCCGCCTTCATGGCGTCGGCACCGACGAGTTCAACCCCTGGCCAGCTGCGCGCCCACCCGGCGTGCCGCTGCGCGCACCACGGCACCACTTTCAGCCAGACTCTCCACGAGGTGGGTGCCGATGTAGCCGCTGGCGCCCAGCATCAGTACGCGGGTACCGCGCAGGGTGGGCACGGGCTGCGGACCGAGTGAGTCGGATTCGTTCATGGTGTGCGGGTGGCCAGACTCACCAGCGGCGTACCAGCCCGGTGTCGACATGCACGAAGTTCTCGCGCGGGTAGTAGCCAACGCCGCCGGCCTGCAGCGAAACCGCCGCGTCGCGCAGGTCCGACAGCGACACGCCAGGCAGCCGCACGTCGATGGCCCGGCCGTCCATGTGCAGGCTGCGCCTGGCGACGCCACCGCCGCGCGTGGCGCGCAGGTGCTCATTCGTGCGCGGCGACCGGTAGCCGGAGATGATCTCGAACGGCCCGCCGCCGCCGAGTTCGCGTCGCACGCGCTGCAGCAATTCGTACAGCTGCGGGTCCATCCTGCCGACCTCGCCGTTGTAGTGGTCGCGCAGGAAGTGGTTCAGCGAACCCAGTGCCTCGGGCACGAAGTGATCGCCGACGGCGTACACCGTGGCAATGCGTTCACGGGTGTGCAGGTGCGACATCGCGATGTCGCGGAAACCTGCCAGCGTGGCCTGCGCCAAAGGCGTGGCGAGCGGCAGAAAGGCCGCGGCGCTGCCCAGCGTCAAGCTGTGTTTCAGCCAGCGCCGCCGCGGGTGGAAGGGTGCGTGGTTCATCGGCTCTCGGGTTCAGGGTACGGGCAGCTCGTGGTAGCGGGGCTGCTGCAGTGCCGCCTGCAAGACACGATCATGCCCGTAGATGTCGTCGAAAAAATGGAGACGCCCGCCCAGGACCAGGGCCGTGCCGTAGCTGATCAACACCGGCAGCGGCTGGCTCAGGCGCTGCGTCGTCGACGTGCCGGCAGCCATGGCCGCGCGGATGCGTTCTTCGGTCCAGCCCGGTTCGTCCTGAAGAACGAATCGCGCCAGCGCCACCGGCTGCTCGACCCGTATGCAGCCGTGGCTGAAGTCGCGGCGGTCGCGCGCGAAGAGCCCGGTGGCGGGCGTGTGATGCAGGTAAATACTGTCGCGGTTCGGGAAGACGAACTTGACGTCGCCCAGCGCATTGCGCTTGCCCGGGCGCTGGCGGATGCGCAGCGTGCCGGCCATCACCGCGTCGAGCCTTGCCGCGCTCAGCGCGGGCGCCACCTGGCCGCTGCCGTCGACGAACTCGAAACCTTCGCGCGCGAAATGGTCCGGGTCGCGGCGCAGGCGCGGCACCAGTTCGCTGCGCGCAATCGACGACGGCACGTTCCAGTACGGGCTGAACTCGACGTGACGCAGCAACTCGTCGAACTGGGGCGTGCGTGTGTTCAGCGCGCGGCCGACAATCACCTTCATGCGCTCGCGCATGACGATGCGGCCGTCGGGCTGCACATCGTAGGCACGCAGCACGAATTCCGGCAGGTTGACCACGATCATGCGCGGCCCCTGCAGCAACGGCGTCCAGCGCAAGCGTTCGAGCGTCAGCACGATCTGCTGCGCGCGCTGCGCCGGCGTGACCTGCAGCGCGTTCAGCGTCGCCGGGCCCAGCACGCCGTCGTCGTTCAGACCGTGGCGGTTCTGAAATGCACGCAGCGCCTCGACCAGCGGTTCGTCGAGTTGGGTGGGCGCGGGCACGGGCACCGCTGCCAGGTCGCCCCAGGCGGCCAGGCGCTGCGCAAGTTGGCCCGCGCCGGCCCAGTCCTGCCCCGCTTCCAGCTTGGCCGAGGCGCCGCGCCCCGGCAGCTTGGGCAGCGGCGGCAGTGGCTGCTGCCACGCCGCATGTGCTGCCAGCGCGCGGCAGCTGGCCAATGCTTTGCGCAATTCGCCGTACATCGGCAGTGGTGGCGTGGCCGCGCGCAGGGCCGGGCCCAGCGACCCGGCGGCCAGAGCTGCTTCGACCGCCGCGGCGGGTTCGAATGCGCCACCGGCGGGCACACGGTAGGCCTGGCGGACTTGCCGCGGGTCGACCCGGCCGATGCGCAGGTCGGACAGATAGCGCAGCCAGGCGGCGAGCAGCGCCGCGTCGAGCCTGGCCGATGCTTCGGACGCCAGCGGGTTGGCCGCAACCATGTCCAGCGCTGCGCGCAGCCGTGCGGCGCCGTAGTCGGCCGGGTCCAGCCCATCGTCGGCCGCGTTCGTCAGCAGCGAGACGATCTCGCTCGCCCAAGGGCGCAGCCGGGCTGGGTCGATGGGCACGGGTGATACGGGCCGAAGCGGCGGCGTGGCCGGGTTGGGCGTTTCGGTGGGCATGGCCGTCGCAGCCCGTGCCAACCATGGCAGCGCTGCCGGCGCCAATGCCAGCGCGATGGTCAGCCGCCGTCTGACGAGCGCTGACGGGGCTTGGTGGTCGGGCAGGGCGCCATCGCTGGCGCTGTGGCGGGTGGCAGTGCGGGTTGAGGCGGGTCGACGGTGCATGTGAACCAACATCCTAAGCCCGCCGCGCGCGGTGGTCGCGATGTCTGTCCCAGGGTCATGGCTCCAGCAAACGGTGGGCTTTCGGCTAGCTGGCAATTCAGGCGTTCAAGCCAGCCGTTGCTGGCAGGCTTGCCGGCGCGGCACCGAGTCGCGGGTAATCCGTATAGCCCAGCGCACCGGCTGCGTAGAAGGTCTTGACCTCGGGTTCGTTCAGCGCGGCCCCCACACGCAGCCGCTCTACCAGGTCCGGATTGGCGATGTAGGCGCGGCCGAAGACGATGGCGTCGGCACTGCCCTCGTCCAGCGCCGCTTGCGCGCTGACGGGCGTGAAGCCACCGTTGCGCAACAGCGGCCCCTGGAAGTGCTGGCGCGCCACGGCGGCGATGCTGCGTTCGCTCTCGAGCGCCGGGTCCATGTGGCGCAGTTCAAGGTAAGCGATGCGGCGCTGGCTGAGTTGCTGCGCCAGATAGGCCAGCAGGGCTTCGGGGTCGCTGTCATGCAGGTCGTTGCTGCCCGCCAGCGGCGACAGGCGCAGGCCGACACGGTCTGCGCCGGCCTGCGCAATGGCCGCGTCCATGCATTCCAGCAGCAGACGGGCGCGGTTCTCGATCGTGCCGCCGTAGCGCTCGTAGCCGGGCCCGCTGCGGTCGTTGACGCCGTCGCGCAGAAACTGGTCGAGCAGGTAGCCGTGGGCGCCGTGCAGCTGTACGCCGTCGAAGCCGGCTGCCAGCGCGCGGCGCGTGGCCTGGCCGAACAGATCGACGATGGCGGGCAGTTCGTCGTCGCGCAGGCGGCGCGGCGTCTCGTAGGGCTGCTTGCCGTCAGGCGTGTTGATGAAGCCCTGGATGGCTCGTTCCCCGCTGCTGATGGGCTGCACACCGCCGTTGAGGCTGGAATGTGCCGAGCGGCCGGGGTGCCAGATCTGCAACTGGATGCGCCCGCCGGCGGCGTGCACGGCATCCGTCACGCCGCGCCAGCCGGCGACGCAGGCCTCGTCATAGATGCCGGGTTCGCTGGTGAAAGCACAGCCATCGGCCGCCACCATGGTGGCCTCGGCAATCAGCAGGCCGGCAGAGGCGCGCTGCGCGTAGTGCTCGGCCATCAGGGCGTTGGCAATGTGGCCGCGGCCGGCGCGGGCGCGGGTCAGTGGCGCCATCAGGATACGGTTGGGCAGCGTCAATGCGCCGAGGGGCAAGGGGTCAAAGAGAGAAGGCATGCGCGATGGCGGTGGGTCGTCGGTCGTGGGTTTCGATGCGGCCCCGGCGAGCCGGGGCCATGAATGGCATGCATTGTCTCCAAGCCTGGTGGCTGGCGACCGGCGACCGGGGACCGGCGCCCTGCGATCGGGCGGCGCGCGGGGACTGTGCCCGCAGCGTTGCCGCATTCGCCCAGAATCGGCCCCCATGCGTTCGAACTTAGATGGCGACGGACAAGCCGTTCTCTACTCATTCCGTCGCTGTCCGTATGCCATTCGCGCCCGGCTTGCGATCAAGGTCTCTGGCGTCGCAGTCAACTTGCGAGAAGTCTCGCTGCAGCGCAAGCCCGCAGCGCTGATCGAAGCTTCGCCGAAGGCGACGGTTCCTGTGCTGCAGCTGCAGGGTGGCATCGTGCTGGACCAGAGCCTGGACATCATGCGCTGGGCGTTGAACCTCCATGACCCGGAAGGCTGGGTAAGCCCTGGCGATCTCGAAGAGGTTCAGACGCTCGTCGATCTCAACGATGGCCCGTTCAAGCAGGCGCTGGACCGCTACAAATACGCGCCCGTCGGTGCCGTTCACACGGCGCACACCCATCGCGACGACGCCGTCGCACTGATGCTGTCGCCACTGAACGGCCGGCTCGCGAGAAGCCGGTTCCTGTTGCGCGACACGCCTTCGCTGGCCGACATGGCGATCGTGCCTTTCGTGCGCCAGTTCGCAGCCATTGACGCTGCCTGGTTCGACAGCATGCCGTTCACGGCGCTGCGCGCGTGGCTGCAGCACATCACCGGCTCGCGCCTGTTCGCCTCGGCGATGGACAGGCATCTGCCCTGGCGCCCCGGTGACCCCGACGTGAGACTTTGACGCGGCGGCTTTCGGTGCGAGAAGGTCCGAACAGTGCAGGCTTGGGTCACGTACGCGGGCGGCCTGCGCATGTTCGCTCGCGTACAGACGTCTCGGCCCAATGCGTCTAAGTTGGGATGCTTGTGGACGACAGACAAGCGGGCCTGAAGACACATCGATGAAGAAACTGTCGACGCATTTCGATTGCAGAGTCTGGCTGCTGTTGTCACTGGCCGCAGCTTGCGCGGCCAGCGCGTTTGCGTCCGCTGTGCCGGCCGTGTCGGCCACCACGGAATTGCAGCCAATGTCCCAACCCGCAGCCGCAGCCGCAGCCCCAGCCTCAGCCCCAGCCGCATCCGCAGCCCCGGCGCCTGCGGCACCTTCAAGCCTGGACCTGAAAGGGCTGAAGCAACAACTCGAGGAAACGAAGGCCATCGGCATCTTCAGCAAGCTCTCGCTGAAAAATCAGGTTGACGATTTGCTGATGCAGTTTCGCGACCATTACCAGGGCAAGGGGCAGATCACGATGGCCCAATTGCGCCGCTCTTACGACCTGCTGCTGATGAAGGTGCTCTCGCTGATCCAGGATGGCGACCAGCAGCTCGCGTCAGTGATAGTGGCCTCGCGCGAAGCGATCTGGGGCCTGCTGGCCGATCAGCAGAAGTTTTCCACTCTCGAAATCTGAAGGCAGAAGCCGCCATGATCTACCGATCCACCTTGCTGGCCTGTTTGCTGTTCTCAGCCGCTTTCCTCAGCGGTTCATCGTTCGCTGCCGAAGACGAGGTCTTGAAGAAGGACATGACGTCCGTGATCGCCTTGCATGGGTTGCCTTGCGGGCAGGTCGCAGCGGTCAAGGTGAATGCCGAAAACGACTACACATGCCAATGCAAAGACGGCAACCGGTACCGCGTCTATATCAACACAGCAGGGCGTGTGATCGTCCAAAAGCAGAACTAACAACGTCATTTGCCATCAGGCCGAGCCTTCTCTCAGCAACTTGCAGCTTGCACCACGGATTTGCCAGGCAATTCGCCGGCAAATGTGAATTCGCCTACGTTTGACTTTCCTCAAGGGGTCGTTGCCCGAATCGCCTATAAACGTGAAAAGGACGCAACCACTGCCCAGGAAAGGCCGCCATGAACCTTGCCGGTGCTCCGAATGACAACCGGCTGCTGGCCGCTTTGACGACGGTGTGGGGGAGCCAGATTCGGCAGCCCCACCTGCAGTTCATCGACCTGAAGCCGGGGCAGGTGCTGTCCCAGCCTCGCAAGGCGCAGCGATTTGCCTATTTTCCGACGACCGCCATCGTTTCACTGGTGTACACGACCGAGACGGGTGGCTCGGCACAGATTGCCGTGGTGGGCAGTGAAGGCATGGTCGGGGACACGCTGTTCCTGGGCGGCGGCGCAACAACCTGGCAGGCGACAGTGCTGATCGCGGGGCGGGCGGTTCGCATCGAGGCACAGGCGTTCAGGGACGAGTTCGAACAGTCTGTTGCCGTCAGGCGCATCATGCTCCGCTACACCCAGGCGCTGGCCACGCAGATCGCGCAGACCGCCGTCTGCAACCGCCACCATGCCGTCGAACAACAGCTGTGCGGCTGGCTGCTGGACTGCCTGGACCGGTTGCGAGGGGCCGAAGTTGCGGTGACGCAAGAGCTCATCGGGAGCATGCTGGGCGTGCGCCGCGAAAGCGTGACCAAGGCAGCCCATGAGCTGCAGGAAGCCGGGCTCATCCACTACGTACGCGGTCACATCGTGGTGCTGAACCGTGCGGGGCTCGAGCAACGCGCCTGCGAGTGTCATACCGTGGTCAAGAAGGAGTACGACCGCCTGTTGCCGCAAGAACCCGCTGCGCAAGCAGCTGAACCCGGCAGGCCATTGTTGCCGGCATCGATGGCCGCAGCCTAGTGGGCGGGGCGTCAGCGTCTGTTTGTTGATCGAAGGAAAGCACGATGTCCACCCGCAAAACCAGGAAGCCAGAGCTGAATAAAGCCATCGACAGCCTGGGCGAAGCCGCCCAGCATGTGCGCCTGGCGGTGCAAGGCAAGGTCCTCGATGTGCGTGAGGCCGCTTCAGCCGAGCTGGCCCGTGCCAAGGCCTTGGCGCTGAAAAAAACCGGCGTCGTGCAGAAGAAGGTTGATCGCGTGCTGAAGAAGGCCGAGAGTCAGCTGCACGCGCTGATCGTGAAAGCCCAGAAGGCGCTGGACAAAGTCGTGAAGCAGGCCGAGAAGCAAGCCGAGAAGCAGGACGAGAACAGCAGCGCCGCCGCAGCACCCGCGAAGCGCGCGGCCACCAAGCCTGCCGCGGTGAAGAAGACCGCGGCGAAAAAGACGGCGGCGAAAAAGGCAGGCGAGAAGGCCGCAGCCAAGAAGGCCGCAGCCAAGAAGGCGGCACCGGGCCGCAAGGCCCGCGCCGGCTGAGGCCCGGCCCCCGCGCGCGAGCAACTCCGGCGTCGCAAGCACCTCGGGCGTCACAAGCACGGCCGGTGTGGCAAGACTGCACAGCGCACGCTTTGTGTGGGCCCCGGGTCCGGTTGTATGCCGCGCACCGGGTTGAGATAGAAGCTGTCAACCGGGAAATCGCCGAGTCCAACGTACTGGCGCGCCAGCGGTGCTCGTGGTGTAGTCCGTGGGCTTGCTTACATCCACGGACACTCATGCACTCTGCCACCCACCCGTTTGCGCTTCAACTGTGTCGCTGGCTTGCAGCCGCGGCGCTGGCCATCGTCACCGTTCCGGCCGCGCTGGCGATGCCAGCGTTTTCGACGCTGTACGTGCTGGGCGACAGCCTGTCTGACACGGGCAATACCCAGGCCGTGCTGGGCACCAATGCGTTGGTGGCCAACCTGGCCGGCTACGGCGCCAATGGCCGGTTTTCCAACGGGCCGGTCTGGCACGAGCCCCTGGCCACGAGCCTGGGCCTGCCGCCGGCAACACGTTCGCGCAGCGGGGGCAACAATTACTCGCATGGCGGGGCGCGGCTGGACCGCGCCACCGGCCAGTCGGCCGGCCTGCTGTTCCAGTACGACAGTTACTTCGCCGGCCCCGGCGCGGGCGGGGCCGACAGCGCCGCGCTGTATGCCGTCTGGGCTGGTGGCAACGACATGCGCGACCTGGTCAGCAGCAGCAGCCCGCAGGCCGGCGTGCAAACTGCGCTCTCATCTCTGAACGTGGTTCTGACCGGGCTGCTAGATGCCGGCGCGCGCACGCTGCTGGTGCCCAGCCTGCCCGACCTGGGCCGCATTCCCGAGAACCGCACCACGCCGAATGCTGCGTCAGCCAGCTTTGTCAGCGGGCTGTGGAACGACGGCCTGTTCTCGGTGCTGTCGGGCCTGGCGGGTCAGTATTCCTCTGCATCGATCTACTACCTGAACGTGTTCGGCATCTTCAACAGTGTGCTGGACAACCCGGCGTCCTTCGGGTTCACCAACACCACCGGGCAGTGCCGCTCGGTGACGAACTTCGGGTTCACCGAGACCAGCTGCGCGAACCCTGATACCTGGGTGTTCTGGGACGCCATCCATCCCACCCGCGCAGCGCACGCGGTGCTGGGCGCAGCGGCATTTGATCTCTTGTCCACCGGCGCGCCACTGCCCGTGCCCGAAGCGGCGACGGTGCTGCAGCTGGCGCTGGGGCTGATGCTGCTTGCCGCGTTCGCCGCACGGCGAGCCCGCCGCGCCAAGGCATCAACCGCAAGCCGAACTGCGCCACACGAAGCTTAGGGCCAACGCAGGCCAAGACCGATCGGGCGGGCGACGGGCCGGTACGGCAACGTCCCGTCCAAGCACTGCGCTTGGCCTGGCGGTCGCCCAGGGCGGGCGCCCTGACCATGAGCGGAAGGCGCGAACCGACTGACGCAGCCCAGGGGCATTCGTCGCGCAGCGAAGCTTGTGCACGAAGGGCGGACAAGTCAGCGCAGCAGCAATTGCCATCACTGCTGGGCCACAGGCGCAGTGGGCACGCCAAATGCCGCTACTGTGGTCTGCCCTGAAAGCTCGTTACCGAGCGTCCCGCCGCCATGTCTCAATCGTTCTCTCTTCGCCGCGCTGGCTTGCAGCCAGCCGCAGCAGTCTCATCCAGGGCGCCGCGGCTATCGCCAGCATTGCCCCAGGGGCTGTCGGCGTTGCCGATCTGCAGGCCCGGCCACCGTGCGGCACGACAGGCCAAGTTCGAGACTGAATTGAAGACCCCTGCATGGACAGCACCAGCGCATACGCTGGTGGCCCCGCACATGACACAGCGCTCTTTCAGTTGCCGTTGCGGACGGCCGGTATTTTTCCGCAACAGCCATTGCCTGGGCTGCAAGACGCCCTTGGGCTATGAACCGCTGACGGGCGAGTTGCTGCCGCTGGCCGCTGTAGCCCGCGCACCACAAATCGTGCCCGGCCCGTCCGCACCCGCCCTCTGGCGCTGCGCAGGGGCGCAGCCCGACAGCGCGCCGCGTTACTGGCGCTGTAGCAATCTGGACACCGCCGCCGCCTGCAATTGGTTGGTGGCCGAGAACGACACGCCCGCGGGCGCGGTGCCCCTGTGCAGATGCTGCCGGCTGACGCGCACGCTACCCGATCTGTCGGTGCCAGAGCACCGGCTCTGGTGGGGACGCATCGAACTTGGCAAGCGCCGGCTGGTGTCGTCTCTCATCGGGCTGCGGTTGCCGGTGCTGTCCAAGACCGAAGACGCCCTGGGCGGCTGGGTTTTTGACCTGCTGCGCAGCGCGCCTGGCCAGCCGCCTGTGGTCACGGGCCATGCCGATGGTGTCATCACCCTCGACGCGGCAGAAGCCGACGACGCCTGTCGCGATCAGCGCCGCCATCTGCTGGGTGATGTCAACCGCACGCTGCTGGGCCATCTGCGCCATGAAAGCGGCCACTACTATTGGCAAAGGCTGGTCAAACAGACGGCGTGGCTTGAGCCTGTTCGAGAAGTCTTCGGTGATGAAAGGCAGGATTACGCTGCGGGTCTGAATCGCCACTATCACCAGGGCGCACCGGCTGAATGGGGAAACCGCTTCGTCAGCGCCCATGCCAGCAGCCACGCACGGGAGGACTGGGCCGAGACCTGGGCTCACTATCTGCATCTGGTGGACACGCTGGCGACCGCACGCGATTTCAGCCTGGACGGTGAGTGCGTGGAACTGCAGTACGAACGCTTCGGACCCGGTGTGTTGGGCAGCGACGACGCGCAGGCGACAAGATTTCTGCGCCTGATCAACAGCTGGATGGAGCTGACAGGCGTTCTGAACGAACTGTCGCGCAGCATGGGCGTGGCCGACTTCTATCCTTTCGTGCTTTCCGCGCACACGGTGCGCAAGCTGTACCTCGTCCACCGCGTCATTGCCGCGTCTGCACCATGAATGCCCGCAGCCCGTTGCGCGCGTTGTTGGCCCTGGTTTTGGCCTTGGCCGGAATTCAGGGGGCCCACGCGCAGGCTTTGTCACTTGACGTTCAGGCGCATCTGAATTGGCTTTCACAGACGCGCGACCACCAAGGCCAGACTGTCGCTGTGATCGACAAACGTCAAGCGCGGCTGTGGCTTTTCAATGCCGACTTGAAACCCCTGGGCTCGACGCCAGTGCTGCTGGGTGCCGCGCGTGGCGACGACTCGGTGCCCGGAATAGGTGAGCGCGAGATGCACGATATCAAACCCTTCGAGCGCACGACCCCTGCGGGCCGATTCGTTGCCGAAGCCGGGAGAAACGCTGACGGCGAGGACATTTTCTGGATCGACTACGACGCCGCCGTCTCGATGCACCGGGTACGCCCCACCAATCCAGCCGAGAGACGCCTGCAGCGTTTGGCCAGCGCAACGGCCGCTGACAACCGCATCTCCTATGGATGCATCAATGTGCCGACCGACTTTTACGATCGGCGCTTGCGCACGCTGCTTTCCGTTTCGCCGGCCGTGGTTTACGTCTTGCCCGAAACGCGTTCTCTGGAGTCTCAGTTCGGTCCACCTCGCGTTGCGCACCGGCGCTGAGCCAGGGTGAATGCTTTGGGTCCGTCAACGCGTCCAAACGTCGTAGCACCTTGTAAAGGTCCAGCGGATTGGTCCATAGATTGCTGCAGACCAGTCACCATTTCATGGTGGTCCGGATTCTTGCTCAGCCCCGCGTGTGCATTCAGCGTGCCCGAGCCCGGTGCCCGGCTCGGTACCCGGCTCGGATGCGATCGTCTTGACCTTCTGCCTCTGTGCCCAGCACACGATCTCGGTTAGACGATTTGATGGGCTCCATCTTGTCAACGGTTTCGGGTCCAGCCCTGCCGCCGCTGGAAGCCAATGACGACCCCGATCACGTGGCGGGCCAGGTGTACGACGGCACAGAAGCTGGTACGGCCGGGCAGGCGAAGACCAAGTTGGTGTGCAGCAAGGCGCTGGTTCAGCAGGGCGCTGCTGCCATGCCCACTAACCCGGACAAGGAGCCTGCGCTTATCTTCAGCCAGGGCACAGACGGCTGGGCTGCGAGTTTCATCGCCGCATTGGGGCGACACCGGTATGGCGGACGCGAACCTCATTGGCGACCCCATGCGTGATTCAGGCGAGCCTGCCCAACTGCGCTCGAAGTGCGAATGAGCCGCACAAGGCACACCGATTGCTGAAGCTGCCCATGGAGTCCTTTGCCACCGAACCGGGCGCTCCCGAAGCCATCAACGTGGGCGCACCCGAAGTGCTCGAGCCCTTGCCCGACGCGGCGGTTTTCATGATCGACCGCTTCGGCCGCATCGCCACCTGGAACCAGGGCGTAGGCTTAATTCTGGGCTGGAGCCGCGACGAGTGGATCGGGCAGCCCGTGCGTCTGGCGTTCACAAGCGAAGACGTGGACGCCGGGGTTCCAGAGGCCGAGTTGCGACGCGCTGCAGCCACAGGGCTTGCGAACGATTCGCGCTGGATGCAACGCAAGGGCGGCGAACGCTTCTACGCATCCGGCGTCCTGACGCGCTTGCAAGACGGCAAAGGCAGGGTTGTGGGGTATCTCAAGGCGCTGCGTGACGGCACGCTGCAGCGTCAACAGCAAGCCGAGGTGTCGCGCGCCTTGCTGATGCATGACCAGGCAGCGGCCTGGGCCCAGCATCTGGACAGCGCGCTCACGGCAACGATCGATGCCCTGACCGACGGCGTGCTGATCGGCGATGCCCACGGTCTGCGCCGCTGCAACGCGGGAGCCTTGCAGCTGCTCGGCGCGAATTCTTTTGAAGACCTGCAGAAGGGCGCAGAGCAGTGGACGCAGCACTTCCGCCTGCGGCGAGAGCGCAACGGCAGCCTGTTGCCGGTGGAACGGTTGCCCTTGCGCGTGACAGCGCAGGGACGCAGCGACGTGCAAGACCTGTGGGTGACGCAGCCCGAGACAGGCGCAGACCGGTACTTGCGTTGCGCGGCTGTTCCCATCGTCGTGGGCGGGCGCGTCGATGGCGGGGTGTTGGTCCTGAGTGACCTTGAAGAGCGGTTGCAGTGGCGGCAGAAAGGGCAGGCGCTGAGCGTCGTGCAAAACCTGCTGCAAGAACGGGACGCAGAATTGCGCGCTTTGACCGAAGGCGTGCGCGATTACGCCATCTTCATGCTCGACACCGCGGGCCGAATCTCGTCCTGGCACACCGGCGCGCAGATGATGAAGGGCTACACCGCTGAAGAGGCGATTGGCACAAACTTCGAACGCCTGTTCACGCCCGAAGACCGTGCTGCCGGTCTGCCCAGCACCGTGTTGGCGCTGGCGGCCCGCCACGGCGAATACAAAGTCGAAGGGCAGCGGGTGCGCCGGGACGGCAGCCGCTTTGACGCCGCTGTGGTGCTGACGGCGCTGCGTGGCCCGCGGGGTGAACTGCTGGGTTTTCTGAAGTTGACGCAAGACATCAGCCAGCGCCGCCAGACCGAACGCGAGCGCGAGACCATGCTGGCCGAAGCACAGGCCGCGCGCACCGAGGCCGAGCGCGTCAGCCAGGCCAAGGGCGACTTCCTGGCCACGATCTCGCACGAACTGCGTACGCCGCTGGCGGCCATCCTGGGCTGGGCGCAGGTGCTTGAACGCGGCCTGGCCGACGCGGCGAAGGTCCGGCACGGCTTGGCGGCCATATCGCGCAATGCCCGCATCCAGTGCCAGTTGATCGAAGACCTGCTGGACATGAGCCGCATCGAGGCCGGGCAGTTACGGCTGGACATGCAGCGCATCGAGCTGGATGGCGTCATCACGTCCGCCATCGATTCCTGCTTGCCGGCTGCGGCGCTCAAGGGCATTGGCTTGCGCACGGTGTTCAGCCACGGGTGCTGCGCGGTGCAGGCAGACTCTGCGCGCTTGCAGCAAGTGGTCAGCAACCTGTTGAACAACGCCATCAAGTTCACACCCGCTGGCGGCGAAGTCAGCATCAGCCTGTCGCAGCGCGACGGGCAGGCCCAGATTGCGGTGTCGGACAAGGGGCAAGGCATTGCCCCTGAATTTCTGCCGCACTTGTTCGACCGCTTCCAGCAGCAGGACGGCTCGCGCTCGCGCCGGCACGGCGGCCTGGGGCTGGGTCTGTCGATCGTGTTCCAACTTGTGCGGCTGCACCGCGGCCATGTGCAGGCCTACAGCGCTGGCGATGGCCAGGGTGCGACCTTCACCGTGAGCTTGCCGGTGCTGGAAAGGGCCGGCGCTGCTGAGCTGGACCCGTTGGGCGATGCCTTGGGCGCGCCGGCCGCCACGCAGGCCGCTGTCCCGCGTCTGGACCGCGTGCGCGTTCTCTTCGTCGACGACGAAGCCGACATACGGGAAGTGACGTCGCAACTGCTGCAAGAAGCTGGCGCCCAGGTGTGGCTAGCCAGCACGGCCGAGGCGGCCTTGACGGCGGTAGCCGAAGCCCTGCCGGATGTGATCGTCAGCGACATCGGCATGCCCGGCATGGATGGCTACGAATTCATGCGCCGTCTGCGCCTGCTGCCCGCCGCGCAAGGCGGTTGCACCCCCGCAGTGGCGTTCACGGCCTTTTCTCAACCCGAAGACCGCGACCATGCGCTGGCTGCAGGCTATCAGCGCCACCTGGGCAAGCCAGCGACGGCGCAGGTGTTGCTGCAAACGCTGGCTGAACTGAGCATTCCCGGCCAGGCAGGTCGTCTGCTGGCGCGTTGAGCGGCGTTCGATTGGCTTGTCGGCCGTTGCCCAGGCTGTTGGCTTGGCCATCGATCATTGGCTCTTGGGTATTGGCCATTGGCTATCGGCAACTTGGCTATCGGCAACCTGGCTATGAGCGCTGGGCGACAGACGGATCGGCGGTCCGGCCCCAATACTGGGGTTTGCGTCGCAACCAAAGGAGAGTTGACATGTCCACCATCACTTTTTCAACCCGAAACATGGCTGCATTAGCCCTGTCTGCAGCGGCTTTGGGCCTGGCCGGGTGCGAGAGCATGAGCGAGAGAGAGCGCGGCACAGCACAAGGTGCGGGCGTGGGCGCTGTGGCAGGTGCCATTCTGGGCGGCGTGACCGGCGGAAGTTCGGGCAGCGGTGCGGTGATTGGCGGCGCAGTGGGGGCGGTCGCCGGCAACCTGTGGTCCAAGCACATGGAAGACAAGCGCGAAGCTCTGTCCCGCGCCAGTGCTGGCACGGGCGTGGCCGTCGAGCGCACGGCCGACAACCGGCTGAAGCTGAACGTTCCCAGCGATGTGTCGTTCGACGTTGGCCGCGCAGACATCAAGCCGCAAATGCGCCCGGTTCTGGATGAGGTGGGTCGCGCACTGGAGCCCGGGGTTCGCATCACCATCGTCGGCCACACCGACAGCACCGGCGGCGACGCCATCAACGACCCGTTGTCGCGCGAACGCGCCCAATCCGTGCGCGACTATCTGGCGACGCGCGGCATGCCGGCTGAACGCGTCAGCGTGCAAGGCCGCGGGTCACGCGAGCCGGTGGCCACCAACGACACCGACAGTGGGCGCGCAGCCAACCGGCGCGTGGAAGTATTCCTGTCTGACAGCGCGTCTTGACGGGCGGAAGGTGCAGGTGGCGATTCAGGGCCTGGCGGCTGCGGCCGACAGTCGTTCGGGTTGCAGCCCCACCCCCCGTCGCGTGGCACCAGACCGATTCTGTAGTCGGTCTGGTGGCGCAGACCCCAACTTGAGATGGGCATGGCCTGATGTTGTCTGGCCTGTCCGCATGGATGCGCTAGCGCAGATGGGCTACCGCTTGCCGACCACCAGATCGCGTTGCCCTGCATGGCTGGCCAGCCGTTCAGCCATGACCTTGCCTGCAAAGCAAGCCCCGACGACCAAGCAAGCTGTCGTCACCCGTCGCAGAACCCGAAAAGGATCACATCTCAAGACCCCGTGATACTCCAGTGCTTGACGGAGGAAAAAGCATGCCCCATGCCCTGGTAGTAGACGACGATGTCGATTCGGCCATGACCATGCGTGAACTGGTTGCCGGTGAAAAGTTCACCGTTGCAGTGGCGCACACACTGCGCGACGCGCGGCGCCAGATAGCGATGCAGCAGCCCGACATCCTGCTGCTGGACCTGCGCCTGCCCGACGGCAACGGCATGGACCTGCTGGCCGACGCGCAGATGGTGGCCAACACCGAAGTGGTGCTGTGCACGGGCCACGCCAATCTGGAAACCTCGATCCAGGCGTTGCGGTTGGGCGCGGCTGACTACCTGGTCAAGCCAGTGAACCTGAAGCAGTTGCAAGGCGTCTTGTCGCGCATCATGAAGCCGGCAACGCTGAAGGCCGAAGTCGCCGACCTGACTGCGCAGGTGGCCAGCAGTGGCCACTTTGGTCATCTGTGGGGCCAAAGCGCCCCAATGCTGCGCATGTATGAACAGATCAGCCGTGTTGCCGGCACCAGCGTGACGGTGTTCATCACGGGCGAAAGCGGCAGCGGCAAAGAAGTGGTGGCCCAGACCGTGCACGACCTCAGCCGTCGCCGCAAGCGGCCCTTCCTGGCCGTGAATTGCGGGGCCATCAGCCCCAACCTGATCGAGAGCGAAATCTTCGGCCACGAGAAGGGCAGCTTCACCGGCGCCGAGCGCATGCACCAGGGTTTCTTCGAGCGGGCCAGCGGCGGCACCTTGTTCCTGGACGAGATCACCGAGATGCCGCTGGAGTTGCAAGTCAAGCTGCTGCGCGTACTTGAAACCTCGCGCTTCATGCGCGTTGGCAGCACCACCAGCCAGGAGGCCGACGTGCGCATCATTGCCGCCACCAACCGCCTGCCGCACCAGGCCGTGGCCATGGGCAAGCTGCGCGAAGACCTGCTCTATCGCTTGAACGTGTTCCCCTTGGAACTGCCGCCGCTGCGCGCCAGGCTGGAAGACGTGCCACTGCTGGCGCGCCACTTCCTGACTGCCATCAGCGCACAGGAAGGGCAGGTGCGCCACTTCACGCCCGCAGCGCTGGTGAAAATGGGCCAGTACACCTGGCCGGGCAATGTGCGCGAACTGCGCAACGCGGTGCAGCGCGCCTACGTGATGGCCACTGGCGAATCAATCGACGAAGCCTGGCTGCCGGCCGGCGACATTAGTGCCCCGCCTGTATACGCCGCGCATGGTCCGCTGGTTGCGCCGCTGGTTGCGCCACTGAATGCGCCTTTGGCTGCGCCGTTTCTGCCAACGCGGGATGCACCTGCAGCCGAAGCTGCGGACGATAGCGGCGACTACGTCACGCTGCCCATCGGCACCAGCCTGGCACAGGCCGAAAAGCTGCTGATGCTTGCAACCCTTCGTCACTACAACCACCACAAGGAACGCACCGCCGCCGCTCTGGGCGTCAGCCTGAAGACGCTCTACAACCGCCTGAAGGAATATGGCGCAGAGGCAGCCGCTTCCGCAGGCAAGCGCGAGCCAGACTGAGCGCTGCTTGCGCCCAGGTTGAAACGCGGGCTACTGGATCAAGCCGTTCTTGAGCGCGTAGTAAGTCAGGTCGCTGTTGGACGTCAGGCCCATCTTTTCCATCACGCGTGTGCGATAAGTCGACACCGTCTTGACGCTCAAAGCCATGCTTTCGGCCATGTCGCCTACGGTTTCGCCCTTGGCCAGGCGAAGGAAAACCTGGAACTCGCGTTCTGACAGCATTTCGTGTTCAGCCTTGGCCGTGTTCTCGACCAACCCCTGCGCCAGCCGCTCTGCCAGGCTGGGCGTGATGTAGCGCCGGCCCAAGGCCACAGTACGTATTGCCCTGACGATGTCGTCGGGGTTGCAATCCTTGGCCAGATAGCCCGCTGCACCTTGGCGCAACAGGGTGAGCGCGTAGTGTTCTTCGGGAAAGCTGCTGAGAATGAGCACGGGCAATTGCGGGGTGCGCGCCTTGATGGCGTGCAAGACGTCCACGCCACTGGTGTCGGGCATCGAGATGTCCAGCAGCATCACGTCGGCCAGGTCCTGGCGCACCACGTCCATGGCTTCGCGAGCACAGGTGCATTCGGCAACGATGCGAAGGTCCACATGGTCTGACAGAAATTGACGCAGCCCGGCACGCACCAGAGCGTGGTCATCGACGATGGCAACTTTGATCATGATGTCGTGACGGGCAGACAGCGTGCCCGCGCCTGGGCATGAAGCCGGGTGGTCCAATTGCCAGGGTGTCCATCGGCAGTGCTGTGCATGCTTGCTGCCTGTCGCCGCCCTCACCAGTCGCTGCCAATCTTTTCTCGACGCGCATCACCCAACGCATGGAAGCTTGACCCTCCAACCCCAGCGCCGCGCCGCCTTTCGACGCCATGGCGAATTTGCTGCAGGCTTGGCCGTTGCTGCTGGGGGTGTGGGACGTGGACGCACAGCGCAGCGTGTGGCGTGGCGGGCAGGCAGCAGGCTGGACATCGGACAACGACTTGCCCACGCTGATGGACCGGCTGCCCCCGACGACGTGAGTCGCCTGCGCGCGCGCTTCAACCGCGTGGCGGTACTGTCCGATGGCAGCTACGCCCGGCAGCGTTTCAGGTTGCGCCAGGCCAGTGGCGGCTGGTGCCAGTACGAGTCGCACGACACTGTGTTGCTGCGCCACGCCGACGGCCGTGCTGCCCAACTGGCGTGTGTACGTGCATGACATCGGCGAACGCCAGGGTGCACAAGGCCTGTGGCTGACGGACTGCCGCGCACATGCTGCCGATTTGCACGACAACACCCCGCTGGCCGTGATTGAGTGGGGAAGCGACTTCCGTGTCTGGCGCTGGGCCGGCGCCGGGCCGGCGGCGCCGAGCGCTTGTTCGGCTGGTCGGCCGACGACGCCATGGGTCACCCGTTGGCCGAGCTGAAGCTGGTGCATGCTGAGGACATCGATGCCGTGGCTGAGGTTGTGCGCCGCGTGTTGTCGGGCACGCCCAGTGTGGTGTTGAGCAACCGCAACTTGGCGCGCGACCGTCGGGTACTGCATTGAACCTGGCACAACACGGCCCGTCTGGACGCGGCAGGAAAGGTCAAAGGCGTCGTCTCGATGGTGCAGGACATCAGCGAGCAGCGTCGCGCCGAGCATGCAGTGCGCGCCAGCGAACAGCGCCACCGGCTGCTAGCCAACACCATGCTGCACGGGGTGGTGTATCTGGACGCCCAGGGGCGCATCGTCGAGATGGAGCCCGCCGCCGAGCGCATTCTGGGCAAGACGCGCGAAGGCCTCGTGGGCAGCGACTCGGTGGCCGAAGAGCACGACACCCTGCGCGAAGATGGCAGCACTTTCCCTGGCCACGCGGACGCGGCCATGTTGGCGCTGCGCACGGGCTTGCAGGTGCGGGGTGTGGGGATGGGCGTCTGGAATCCGCAGCGTCGGCAAAGGCGCTGGCTGCGCGTCGACGCGGCACCTTTGGCCGTGCTTGCGCCACCGGCAGAACAGGGTCTGGTGGCGGGCGTCTTTGCGGTCTTTGAAGACATTACCAAACGCCGTGAAGACGAAGTTGCACTGCGCCAGATGAACCAGCGGCTGGCGCTGGCGTTGAACAGCGCGCGAACCATCGCCTTCGAGCAAGACAAGTCCACTCTGGCACACCTGGATCCGCAACCCCCACGATGCTTCTGACGCCGTACAAAGCAGGTGGGGCAAGTGGAAGAAGAACTGGTTGCACGCGCTGAAGATGCAGTGCTGTTGCGCCGCTTGAAGCAAAGCAGCGTGATCGAGATGTTCAGCCAGCTCGAAACTGCGCTGGACCGATCGCAAGGCGGCCTGGGCAATGGCCTGGTGCTGGTTAAGGGCCTGGTGGAAATGCACGGCGGCCAGATCAACGCGCACAGTGACGGCCACGGCCACGGCCACGGCCCCGGCTGTGAATTCACCGTGCGACTGCCGGCACCCGCGCAGACGCCAATTTCGGCGCAGCCCACATTACCGGGCTCCGGGCCGAGCGCGTGCGGGCGCCGCGGCAAGGTATTGGTGGTCGACAATAACCACGACGCTGCCCAGACGTTGCAACTGCGGCTGGCCTGCAGCGGCCACCTGGTTCAGGTGGCCTGCGACGGTGAGACGGCATTGAGCCTGGTGCGCGCCGAGATGCCTGAGGTTTCCTTGCTGGACATCGGCTTTCCGCGCATGAACGGCTACGCGTTGTGCTGTGCCTTCCGTGCCTTGCCGGGTGGCAACAGGCCATTGCTTGTGGCCACATCAGGTTGGGGGCAGGGTGACGACCGTTGCATCTCGGCCGAAGCCGGATTCGACTTGCATCTGGTCAAACCAGTTCCCTTGGCGCAGCTTGAAGCCTTGGTGGCGGACCGAGGACGCGACAAGGGCCAAGGCTGAGCGCTGACTTTGGCGAGTCTGGAACAAAGAAGGATGCAGCCGTGGGTTGAACGGACTGCGTCCGGAATGCCGCGTTGCCGCGGGCTCAGCTTTCAGCGCAACGTTTGAAGCCCTTGAGCTCGCCGCGCGCGCTGGTGCCGGTGCGTCAGTTGCGGTCGCGCCGCGCCGCGCGGGTTTCGTTGACGTCGTTCCTGCTGTTGTTGTCCGACATGCCCGAATTGCCGGACATGCCAGTCGAGCCGCTGTTGTTCGTCGAACTGCCGGTATTGTTTCCGGTGTTACCCATGTTGCCTGTGGTGCCAGTCGTGCCTGTCGTGCCTGTGGTGCCCGTGCTGTTGTTCATGCTGCCGCCAGTCGTATTGCTGTTGCCCATGGTGGCGTTGTTATCAGTCTGGGTGCCTGTTCTGGCCGGACTGTCGCCACGCGCAGAATTGGCGGCGCCCGAAGTTCCGGTGCTGCCGGTGGATTGTGCGAAGGCCCAGCCTGCGCTGACGGCAACGCTTACGGCCACAGTAAGTTGGGCCAAACGAAGAAGTTTGCTGTTCATGTCAGTTTCCTAAAGGGAGTTGTTGAAAGAGGACGCACGAATTGCGCGCCACCCAGTTAACTGCGGCAAGGGGCGTACCCGCAAAGAACTCATCGTTCCGAAATTCGTGTCGCGCGCAGACTGCTCAGGAACATGGAACCCGCTACCAGCGCGCCCACGGCCAGCAGAGTCGCCTTCACTGGCGAAGCTGCAGACATGTCGGTGGCAAGCTTTGCAGCGCGCGGCCGCGATAGTTCCAACTTGCGCGCTGTCGTCTGTGCGCCCAATTCAGCCAGGCGTTCCTTTTCGAGCTCGCGCTCGGCCAAGGGTAGAGGTTGTGTCTCCTCGTCAGCGACGTGGTGCATGACGGCGTTCACCGGCTTCGCCACCGATGCGTCCTGCGCCCTGCGCTGAACCTGCAAAGAACGCACGCTCTTGATCAACTCGCGCATGTGCTCGTGTTCTTCCGGGCTTTTGGAGAGCGCAGGCAGGTCGGTGCTGTTGACGCCGAATTGGCGCATGGCCGGATAGAAGAATTCTTCTTCCACTTGGGCGTGAATTTCCAGCGCCGCGCACAGGCTGCGCAATGCAGCGTGGCGGATGGGTTCCGCAGTCAACGGGCTGAGCTTGTGGAAACAGCGCTACGGCTGCTCCGTGGTCCATGCGGATCATTTGCGTCGCACTGGGCGACAGGGACTTGATCGAACGCGACGTGGTTGCTTGTTTGCGCCCGCCGTTCGAGGATGGGTTGTTGCTGGGGTTGCTGGGGTTGCTGGAGTCCATGGTCGTAAAGGGATGAAGTTGCACACCTTGCAACTTTGGCAAGTCGTCTGCCAAAGCACGAGCAAGTCCGGCCGTCTCTGGGTTCGGGCGGCAATACGTCCCTCAATGCACACAAAGCGCTACGGTAAGTTTTGCTGCAAGCCAGTGAAAGCGATGCTGGCCTCCAAGCCAAGGCAGAGGCGCAATCGCTTGGCACCGTGCGTGGCACCTGGCCTGGCACCCCATTTGCCAGAAGCGGCGCATGACGGGGTCCGCCGGGCCCCAACTTCACAGGAGAGAAGCTTATGAACCTCATCATCTGGCTCGTGGTCGGCGGCCTTATCGGCTGGGTGGCCAGCATGATCATGCGCACCGATGGCCAACAAGGCGTGATCCTGAATGTCGTCGTCGGCATCGTCGGCGCCATGCTGGGCGGCTGGTTCATCTCGCCACTGGTGGGCGTAGGCACCATCAATCAAGGCGCATTCAGCATCGGTGCCTTGGGTGTTTCACTGCTGGGTGCCATTGTTCTTCTGGCCATCGTCAATCTGTTCCGGCGTGGCTCTGCGCGCTGATCTGATGCTGACGCTGACGCTGATGCGCTTCGCTTTTACTTTCCACTTCATCAAAAGGACTTCACCATGACTCCGAACGCCGAACATCCGTTTCCGACCCAAACCAGCGCCGACATGGACGACAGCAGCAAGGCAAGCACGCCGCCGAACCCCGACGGCGGATCTGCAGACCTGCTGCAACGTGTGGTGCAGGGCGCCCATCAGACCATCGACCGGATGGCAGACACGGCTGCCCCACATGTGCAACGCATGCAAGAAAGCATGCACTCTGCCGGCGACATGCTCAACCATCGTGGTGAACAGGTGCGTGACATGGGCGACGAGTGGGCCGAAAGCCTGCGCGCCACCGTGCGCGAAAACCCGCTGGCTGCCGTGGCTGCCGCCGTGGCCTTGGGCCTGCTGGTGGCGCGCCTGACGCGTTGACGCGGGGCCTGTCTGATGGCTGAGCCAACGCCGTTGCTGCAGCAGGCACAGATGCTGTGGCGCGAACTGCCCGGGCTGGTGGGCGATCGGGTCGAATTGCTGGCGCTGGAACTGCAGCGCGCAGGTCGCGCCCTGGCCATCATGCTGATGCTGGTCGCGGCGGCTGCCTTGCTGGGTGTCACCGCCTGGGGTCTGCTGTGGGCCTTGATCGTCAGCCTGCTCTTGCAGGCCGGGCTGGCCTTGTGGGCGGCCTTGGCCCTCTCTCTGGCGGCCTCTCTTGTGGCTGCGGGCTTGGCGCTTTGGGGCATCAAGCCGCTGTTGCCACGGCTGGGCATGCACGCCACGCGCAGGCACCTTGGATTGACCCCTTCGCCGCGGCCTTCCGCTGACGCCAATAACGCACCGCCTAAGCCCAACACCGGACCTGAGCATGCCAACCCCGTCACACGCTGAATCTTCCAAGGCTTGTATTGAAGAGCGCATCCGCTTGGCCGAACTGCAATTGATGGCACGCGAAGAACGCTTGTGGCGCGGCGCAAGCTTGCTTCGCACCAGCGTGCAAGAGCGCTTGAATCCGCGTCGGCTCTTGCCTTCTGCCGGGGTGTTGGCGGGCACGGCTGCTGTTCTCACCCTGGGCTGGTGGCTGTTGCAAGGCAGTTCGACTGGGCGCAGCGCAAGTGTCCGACGCAGTGCGCCGGGGCAATTCCGAAAAAGCCTGGCTTCGCTGGCCGGCATCGCGTCAGCCGTGCCGTGGGTGGCCGCCGTCAATGTGGTGTGGCCGCTGTTGCCCTCGGGCTGGCGCCGCTTCGTGGCACCGGGCATTGTCGGCACAGGCCTGTCCATGGCGGTGCCGTGGGTGGCGCGCTGGTTGACGCCGCGCGAGGCGAATCGCACGTAGCCCATTGTGCGGCGCCAGGCGCAGTCTCAGGGCGGTTGATCGCCACGCCGCGCAGCCCGCCTGCGCTGGTACGACGCCATCAATGGCGTCGCTGAAACGCCATGCAGCACCACCGAAACGGCCACGGCAGTTAGCGCTGCCTGCACGATTTCCATGGCTTGCGGCCCGACAACGCCTTGCTCCAGTGCGAAAGCCAGGTAGTACAGCGTGCCGATGCCGCGGATGCCGAACCAGGACACCATGCGGCGCTGGTTCGGCAACATGTGGCGCGGGCGCAGGACCGCGAACACGGCCAGCGGCCGCACCAACAGCGCCAGCATCAAGCCAAAGGCCAACGCGCGCCAGCTTGGCGTGACGACGTACAGGGCCCAGCCGACGGCCAGCACCGTGACGGCTTCAATCACCCTTTCGATGCGCGCGCCGAAGTCGCCCAGCCGCTGCGCCAGTTGCTGGCCCTCAGGCGCAATCAGCCCCGTTCTTGTTGAGTTCTCGCCAGGCAGGCGGAAGGGCAGCAACAACGTAACGCCAGCGGCGAAGGCAACGACGAATGTCGATGTTGCGGTGATCTTGGCCAGCCCGAAAGCAGCCATCACCAAGCCGATGGTCAGCAATTCGTCACGCAGCAACGGGTCGCCAGAAGAACTGCGACGGCACAGCAGCGCTCCGACCCCCAGCCCCAACGCCAGCCCCACCACCAGCCCGCCGCCGATGGCCCACACCACGTCCTGCAGCAACCAGTTCACGCCGCCTGTCCCCAGCGTGTGCAGACCCAGAAAACCCAGTGCCAAGGTCACTGCGGGCAGTGCTGTGCCGTCGTTCAGCCCACCTTCTGCGGTGAGAGAGACGCGTACCGTGTCGCGGTCGGTCTCAGAACGGATTTGCACTTCGGAAGCCAGCACCGGGTCGGTAGGCGCCATGATGGCTGCCAACAGCAAAGCCAGTGGCCAAGGCAATTGCAGCAACCAGATGCCTACCAAGGTGCCCAGCGCCACCGTCACCATCATGCCCGGACCGGCCAGCAGCAAAGCCGGCGTCCAGGCGCGCAGGGTGGTCGGCACGCGCAGGCGCAGCCCAACGGCCAGCAGCGACACCAGAACGGCCAGTTCCGTCACCACCGCCGCTGCTCCGGCGTATTCTTCCAGGGCACTTTCAATCGCACTTTCACTCAGCGATGTTGGCGTGCCGAACAACATCCCGGCCGCCCAACCCAATGCCAGGTAGATGACAGCCGGCGCCAGAGGCAGGCGCCGCAACGGCTGCTCTGCCAGCGTCAAGGCCAGCAGCACTGCGCCTAACAACAAGGCCCAGGCGCCCAGCACGGTCAGGGCCGGCTGCGCGCGTCAGGCTGCTTCAGAGCGAACCTGGTCGCGCAAGGCGCGAATCTGGGCGTGGTTGCGCTTGACGCCCTCAAGCTGGCGTTCGACCACACTGCGCAATTCGGGCGTCAGTGGCTGTTCCAGCGCCTTGCGGTAGCTGGACAGGGCGCTGTCCTCACCGCGTTCGACCTCGTCCAGAATCGCGCGGTCGCTGTAGCCGGCCAGGGTGCCTTTCACTGCCATCCAGCCGCGATGCACGGTGCCCATCGCGCTGCCGGTGTCTTCAGCGTAGCCGCCCATGCCCACCACCAGGCTTTGCAGTTCGGCGGTGGCTTGCAGGCATGCATCAGCGCGGCGCGCAAAAATTTGCTTTACCTCAGGGCTGCTGAGGTATTGGGCCGATGCCCGAAAACCGTATTCGCCGTCCTTGGCGGTTTCGATCAAGGTGTTCAGGGTATCGATGGTCTCATCGTTGTTCATGGCATTCGGACTCGGCAAGGGGGCGAAACCCGGGACTGGGCATACCAGCCGGGCGGGGGAATGCGAATGGCGGGGCAGGGCGCGTGCCCGCTCGCCACCCCGGGTGCCATGCATTGCAGGAGCCGGCGCGGTTTTCCTGCGCAGTTGCCCCGCGCAGTCGCCGATTCAGTGGCTAGCTCAGTTGCCAGCTCAGTTGCCAGCTCAGCGGCCCGTGATGGCCTTGTGCAAGGCGCCCAGCAGCTCGTCCTGGGGGCAAGGCTTGGGCAATACCGCGAACTCGTCCTTGGCGGCCAGAACGGCGTCGCTGAAGGCCGTGATCAGGACCACAGGCAGCTTGGGGCGCAGGTGGCGCAGGCGACGCGCCAGGGCCAGGCCGTCCATGGTGCCGGGCATCATGATGTCGGACAGCACAACGTCGAAAACGCCCCCGCCTTCAATGCATTGCAGGGCCTGCGCTGCATCTGCAGCGCACTGCACCTGGGCGCCGTGTGCCATCAGCAGCGCAGCGGTGACGTCGCTCAAGGCTTCGTTGTCCTCGACCAAAAGCACGCGCGCGCCGCCAATGTGGGGCTGGCCAGTGGCCTGCGACGCTGGCGTGGTCGAAGCCGGCGTGGTCGAAGCCGGCGCGGACGGCAAACCACTGGCTGCCGGCAGCAGCATCAGCACGGTGGTGCCCAGCCCCACGGTACTCTGCAACTGAACGCTGCCGCCAGCCTGCGTGCAAAAGCCGTGTACCTGGCTCAGCCCCATGCCGCTGCCCTGGCCCGCGGTCTTGCTGGTGAAGAAGGGCTCGAACGCGTGCGCGGCAATCTCGGGTTCCATGCCCAGGCCGTCGTCGCCTACTGTGATCAACACATAGGCGCCGCCCGGGGCAGGCTGCAGAGGGCTGGCCTCTTCGGGGCTGGCGTTGCGCGCGCTGATGCGCAGTTCGCCACCGGCAGGCATGGCGTCGCGCGCGTTCATGGCCAGGTTGAAGAGGGCCAGTTCCAGTTCACCAGCGTCCACGCGCAAGGCATGGGTATCTGGCGCCACCTTGACCGAAACGGTCACGCGTCGCCCCAGCACACTGGCCAACATGTCGCGCAGTTCTGGCAGCGTCTGCGTCAGTGCCAAGCGTTGAGGCCGTAGCGACTGGCGGCCGGCAAAGCGCAGCAGGTGCTGAGTCAGCTCGCTGCCTAGGTCGACCGCACGCTGGGTAGCGGCCAGCGGCGCACGCAGTTCGGCCGCGGCCGGATGGCGCTGAATGAGATGGGCGCTGTTGCTGATCACGCCCAGCAGGTTGTTGAAGTCGTGCGCCACGCCACCTGTCAATCGGCCCACTGCGGCCACGCGCTGGCCTTGCGCCGCCTGTTGCTCGGCCACGCGGGTGCGGTCCACGGCTTCGGCAACCTGCCGTTCCAAGTCTGCGCGGCCGTGGCGAATCGCCTCTGCGGCTTCGGCCAGCGCTGCGTTGACGTCGTCGCACTCTTTCAGGCCGGTGGCGCTGACGGTCACAGGCAGGCCTTTCTGCAGTTCCAAGGCGGCTGCCTTCAGGCCGGCAACGGGGCCGACGATGCGCCGCGCCACCCACAGCGCGCCAGCCAGAGCCAATGCCAGCAATGCCAATGCGCCCAGCGCCACCTTCTTGACAGCTGCTGGCAACTGGCCGTAGAACTGCTCTCGCGGCATGCCGACGACGTAGGTCCAACCCATCGAAGCGCGGCGGAAGTAAGCAGCGCTTGTCATGCCTTCCAGCGTCACCGACATGAAAAGTCCCGCTTCCTTCTGCTTCAAGAGTGCGCGCAGGTCGGGTGTGGCCTGGCGCCCAACGAAACTTGAACCGCCCGGGTGCCGTGCCACCACCGTGCCCTCGGTGTCGAGCACCACACCCAGCCAGCCCGGAGAATGCGCCTGCGCGTCGACAATGCGCTGCAGTTCTGTCGAACGCAACATCAGCGCCACGTTGTACTTCAGTGCCCCGTCGCGAACCACCGGCTGCACCAGTGCGGCATAGGCGCTTTCGCCTCCTTCGCCCGCCGGCACACGCAAAGGCTGCACCCCCGCTTGCGCAACCAGCCTGCGCCCAGGTTCGTTGGTCGACAGCGCGCCCGGCCTGCGGGTGTCTAGCAATACGCCTTCACCGTCGTACAGCTCGATCCAGCCCTGCAGGCCCTCCAGTGCGCGTTCGGCCTGTCGTTCAAAGCTGCGCAGACCAGCTGCAGTGGGCCGCCCGGGGCCGTCCAGCCAGTGCGACTGCGCCAGGCCGCGCGCGATGGCGGCGCGCTGCAGCAGTTCGCTGTCGATCGCCAGCGACATGGCACGCGTGGTCTCGTGCAGCGTGCGCTCGTAGGTCTGGCGTTCTGAGGCATAGGTGTTTTGAATCAACCAGGCCACACCCAACATGCCGGGCAGCAAGGCCGCCAGCACGAGCAAGAGCACACGGGATCGGATCGAAACAGACATCGGCAGCATGCAGAGAATCGAAACACGATAGCGCGCCCGCTTCCGGCGCGCAGCCCTCTGGGTGCGGGGTCAATGCAAGCAGTCGTCTGTTTAAACGGGTCCGCGAATCGCCAGAGGCAGTCGTCCAGACCCCTCGGCAATTGGCGCGCCTGGGCTGGTCTTGAACGTGCACATAAGCCGCAATGTGCGCCAACATACAGACGCTGCATCAGCAGAGTTCTACAACCGAGCGGTGTCGAAGCTGGCACGCTTATGTGTTGCCAACTCAAATCTTCGTCGACCAATGATCAGCGTTTCTCATACCCGCCCTGCGCCGCCACAGTTTCTGGCAGGCGGGAGCGAGATGGGTGCGCGCATCCGTGCCTTTGACTGGGCCGCCACTTCGCTCGGCCCACCGTCTGGCTGGCCGGCAGGGCTGCGCGCCTCAGTGCAAATGATGCTGACGACCCGACATCCGGTGTTTGTCTATTGGGGCGCGCAGCACCTGTGCCTTTACAACGACGCCTACAGCCAATCCATGGGGGCTGACAAGCACCCTGCAACCCTGGGCCGACCGGGGCCGGAAGCCTGGCCCGAAAGCTGGAACGTCACTGGCCCGCAGATCAAGCAGGTGATGGCCGGCGGCGAAGCCACCTGGCATGAAAACCATGTGGTGCACACCGTTCGCAATGGTGTCGTCAATGAGGTCTACTGGACCTACAGCTTCGGGCCCATTGGTGACGATGCTGCGCCGCACGGCGTGGGTGGTGCATTGGTCCTGGTCACGGAGACCACGGCCCCGGTGTTTGGGGGAAGAACGTTGCGGGTGGCTGAAGAGGGCTGGCGCAGCCTGTTCGAGCAGACCCCCGGCTTTGTCTGCATCCTGCGCGGGGCCGAACACCGTTTCGAGTTCGCCAACCCGCGCTTTCAGCAGTTGATGGGCGGCCGGCCGCTGATCGGCTTCACCGTGGCCCAGGCCGTTCCCGAGGCTGCGGACCAAGGTTTTTTCGATCTGCTGGATGGCGTCTTCGCCAGCGGGCAGGCCTTCACGGCCGGTGGCCGTTCGCTGCTGCTGCGTGGCACCAGCGGTGAGAGCGAGCAACGCTACGTCGACTTCGCCTACCAGCCCATCGTGGAGAACGGCCGCGTCAACGGCATCTTCGTGCAAGGCTCTGACGTCACCGACCGCGTGCGCGCCAATGCCGCACTGGTGGAGAGCGAAGCGCGGTGGCGCGCCCTGGCCGAAAACCTGCCCGGTGGCGCGGTGTTTGTGGTCGACCGCGAATTGCGCTACGTGCTGGCCGCAGGCGAGGCGCTGACCGTGGCCGGCGTCTCCGGCGCCGATCTGGTGGGCTGCAACCTGTTCGAAGCCGTCCCGCCAGAACGTGCACAGGTCTATGCCATGCACTACCAGCAGGCATTGGCCGGCAAGCCGTTTGAACTGGAGCACTTCGACCACGGCCACGACTACGTGACGCGCGGCGTGCCGCTGCGCGACGAGACGGGAGCGGTTTACGGTGTCATGGCCGTTTCCTACGACATCAGTTCGCGCCGCCAGGCTGAAGACCGTTTGCGCAGCGCCAGTGCCCAGCTCGAGGCCGTGCTTTCTGCAGCCGAGATCGGCATGTGGAGCTGGCGACCGGACGAAGATGTGCTTCGGTACGATCTCAACCTGGCCCATCTCTACGGCCTGCCCGA
>JBBQAW010000005.1:0-38812 GCA_038316815.1 Burkholderiales bacterium | reverse complement strand
CGGTTCTGCTGGTCCGAGGTCAACAGAATGCGCAGCGGCCGCCCCGCGCTGGGCAGCGGCTGAAGCGTGAATTCACCGCTGATGTGCACGCTGCCGTCGGCAGCGATGCTGCGCACGCGGTAGGGCACCCGGCGGTCGGCCAACAGGCCGGTGGCGACGGCCTCGTGGCGCCAGACAGGGCGGCTGACCACCTCGGTCAGCCCCATCCCCTGGGTTGCCGCTGTTCGGGAGCTGGCATCCTCGAACATCCGCGCCATGCGCTCGGTGCTGGCGGCTGCGCGCTGGCGGCTGCGGCCCTCGCCGTAGATCAGCTCATGGCGCACGCCCTGGAAGTTGGACAGCCAGACAACCCGCACGCTGTCGGCGCCCGGGGCTTGCAGAAAGGGCTGGGTCAGCAGGCGCGGCGTGCCGGCCGGCAGCTCGGCCATGGTGGCTTGTTCAGCGCGCTTTGGGTCGCTGGCCCAGGCTGCGGGCGTGGTCAGCGGTAGCAGGGTGGCCAGCGTCAGCGCGGCCAGCACCCGGGGTGGGCATGTCGATGGCATTGTTCCTCCAGTGGGTGGGGGGTGGGGCGGGTGGTGGGGCGGGTGGTGGGGCGGGTGGGCGCGTCAGCGCCCGGGGCAGACAGACCTTACGAAGGACGAATGACGTATCCATGACTGGACCCACGCCGAGCAGGCCCAATGGGCATGTCTTGCCTGCACCGGTCCTGCTCCCGCACGCCATCGTTGCCATCGCCATCGCCATCGCCAACGCTATCGCTATCACCATGACCATCGCCATTGCCATTGCCACACGCCGGGCTGCGGTGCGGTGCGGTGCGGTGCGGTCGGCTATTTTCCGATGTCTTGGTGGCTGTTCGAAAGGAAAACTCTGCTCAAGACATACGCCGCCAGACTGGATGCAGCCGGGGCCTGACACAACTGAATCGTGCACACGCAAGGGCCGCCCCTGCAGCTGGCCGCGGCCAGAACTTGATCAACGCGGAAGCCGCATGAAGGGTGCAGCACTGAACCCGGCAGAAGGCCGACGCGACCGGGCTTCAATGATTCATCCGGTCCGCGGACCGGCAGCCTGGCAGTCAAACAACGCGCCACCCTTGTCGCACTGTCGCTTCAGGCCATTGCTTTCGGACCGTGCTTTGGGCTGTTGCCTTGGGCCATTGCCGTTGCTCGCCGCAGCACACGGCCAATGCGATGAGCGACCGAGCCATGCTCTGAACGAGGGCGGCTACATGGGAACATCAGAGCCTGGTCGCGATGGCCCCATAGTCCTGCATCGACGCAGCTTCGGGTTCAGGAATTCAGGGCCGAGCAGACCCCTGTTCGCGTCTGCCGATGCAAAGAACCACGAAGAACAGTGCGAGCAGCCAGGGCCACGACATCGCGCCACCCCCTCCGCCCCCGCCAGCCGAAGGCGGCTCGGGTATCGGGACGGGCGCCGGCGGTTGAGGCTGCGGCGGAGGCTGAGGCACTTCAGGCAACGGCGGCAGCCCCATCAGCGCAGCACAGCTTTGCACCCTGGTGTCGTTCAGCACGGCGGCGGTTCGCTGCGGCGGCGAGTAGGTTTGCGGTGCGGCGGCAAAGCGCAGCGCCTCGTCGACGTCCAGCATGCCCGCGCCGCAACTGGCCGTAGTGCAACCGCAGCGGCTGCGATTGCCGCTCAGGCTGCAACTGCCCAGCGGCGGCACGTCGACGAAAGGCCTGGCGCTGCGTTTCAGCCCATCTTCCATCTGTGCCACGGTCAAGGCCGGGCTGATTGCCAGCATCAAGGTGGCCGCAGCGGCCACGGCCGGGGCGGCAAAGCTGGTGCCCGAGGCGCTGGCATAGCCGGCTGCGCCCGGGTTGGTCAAGCCCAGATTGCCGGTGGAGACAATACCGCCGTCACCCAGCTCTGCATCGCAAGTGCCACCCGTGCCGCCGTCGCCACCGGGCGTGGCCAGTGACAGGCCGGCACCGAAATTGGCATACGCCGCCTTGAATCCTTCACGGTTGAGCGAAGTGACGCCGAAGGCACCGGCGCAGCTGGCAGGCCGCCCCACTGCGCTGCGCAGGTTGCCGGCGGCGGCCACCACCAGGGCACCGGCTTGCCTGACTTCGGCCAAAGCAGAAACATACAAACGCGCCGTGGCGGCGATGCTGTTGTCCGCGCTGTTGACGTCGCAGGTGTCGATGCCGCCGTAACCGACAACGATCACCCGCGCCGGGTTCGGGTTCAAGGGCACACCGTCGACCGGCAGCCCAGCCGCCCAACGCATGCCGTCGATGATGTCGCTGACCGCCGCCCCGCACTTGCCGGCGATGCGCACCGGCACCACGCGTGCAAACCAGTTGCCCGCCGCGACGCCTTCGACGTTGTTGCTGACCGCCCCAACTTGCCCGGCCATGATGGTGCCGTGCCAGCTCGACCGCGGTGCGGGAGGGCAGCCGCTGAAGGCGTCGGGGTTGGCGCTGCGGTCGGTGTCGCTGACCGCGTCGCCCGGGTCCTGCGGGTCGTTGTCGCGGCCGTTGCCGTCGTTGGCGTAAATCGGGTTGCTGACGAAGTCCCAGCCCGGCAACAGTCTGGCGTTCAGGTCCGGATGCGATGTGATGCCGGAGTCCAGCACGGCGACCACGGGCGTCGGCCCTGAAACAGGGTTGCCGGTGCTGCGCAGCCAGGCGGTACTGAAATTGGCGACGCCGGCGCGCTCGGCGACCAGGGTCTGCAGCCACCACTGGCTGGGGAAACGGACGTCGTTCGGCGTCACGCTCAGTGCCTGTTCACGCACATCGGGCACGATGCTGCGCACGCGCGCATCGGCACGCCAGGCCTGCGGTGACGCGTCTGCGGGCAAACGCTGCCAGCCTGGCGCCAGCCCGCCACCAGCGGTTGGCCTCGAATCCGCGTGCCATTCCACCAGCCAGCCCGAAGCAGCGCGCTGTGGCTCTGGCGCCGCAGCGCCCGCAGACTGAACCCACGCCAGTGCCGAAAGGACTACACAGGCCCCGGCCCGAACAGCCAAGCGGCAGCCACCAAGCGGATTCCGCCTTGAATTGATAACTTTCATGCCCGGAATTTAAGGACTGAGTTTTGGGCGCTGATGACGGCCCGCGCCAAAGATGAGCCGAACGGCTCATCGATGTCGCATCAGGATCACGGGCTTTTCACCGTCGTGACATTCCGGCGGCCTAGTCTGAGCCGTATGGATCAAGCTCATCGACCGGTTCCCCGTTCAGCCCGCGGCTTCACGCTGCTGGAACTGTTGGTGGTCATGGTCATCATCGGCCTGCTGGCGGGCTTCGTCGGGCCGCGACTGTTCGGCCAGATCGGCAAGTCGGAAACCAAAGTCGCGCGTGCGCAGATCGACGCCCTGGGCAAGGCCCTGGACCAGTACCGCCTGGACGTGGGTCAGTACCCCGGCACCAGCCAGGGCCTGGGCGCGCTAATGCAGGCCCCGGGTGACGCGCCACGCTGGCAGGGGCCCTACCTGGCCAAGTTGCTACCCCCCGACCCCTGGGGAAGGCCGTATCAGTACCGGTCGCCGGGCGAACACGGCGAGTACGACCTCTACACCCTGGGCCGCGATGGGGCGCCCGGCGGCGAAGGCGACAGCGCCGACCTCGGCAGCTGGTGACGAGCATGGCGTGGTTCAGTGTGCGGGTGCACGACCCGGAGGGGGGTACGCAGGCCCTGCGCGTGATGGCCGACGATGCCCAGGCCGCAGCAGCGTCAGTCGCCGTCGGCGCCGCCCAAGTGCTGGACGTGCGCCTCGCAGATGCGCCGCGCACCCCCGCGGGCTGGAGCCTGCGCCTGTTCAGCCAGGAACTGTCGCTGCTGCTCGATGCTGGCGTGCCCCTGCTCGAAGCGCTGCAGACGCTGCGTGAGAAGTCGACGCAAGACCAGATGCTGGAAAGCGTCTGCCAGGCCCTGCAGCAGGGGCAGCCGCTGTCGGCTGCGCTGGCCTTGCTGCCGCAGTGCTTCGACCCCCTGTTCGTGGCCCTGGTCGCGGCCAGCGAACGCAGCGGGCAGTTACCCCGGGCGCTGGCACATCACGCTGAGCTGCTGACCTGGACGGAACAGCTGCGCGCCAAGCTGGTGGCCGCCAGCATCTATCCGCTGATGCTGCTGGCCGCCGGTGGGGCAGTTCTGCTGTTCCTGCTGCTGTTTGTGCTGCCGCGTTTTGCCGGTGTGTTCGAGGGTACGCGTCAAGACCTGCCTGCGGCATCGCTGGCGTTGATGCAGCTGGGCCAGGCCGCGGGCGCGCATCCGCAGGCCAGCCTGGCCGGGGTCGCCCTGGTCTGCTTGCTGCTGGGCTGGGCCTGGCGCCAGGCGCGTCGCAGCCCGGCCGCCGCAGCAGCACTGTGGCGCATGCCGGGCCTGGGCCCGCGGCTGCGCACGCTGGCGCTGGCGCGGCTGTACCGCAGCCTGGGTCTGCTGCTCGAATCGGGCGTGCCCTTGACGGCAGCCCTGCGGCTGTGCATGGCCGTTCTGCCGCTGCCGCTGCGCGCGCCGCTGCAGGCAGCGAACGAAGACGTGCAGGCTGGGCTGCGTCTGTCGCAGGCCCTGCAGGACCGCGGCCTGGCCACGCCCGTGGCCTTGCGCATGCTGCGTGTGGGCGAAAGCAGCGGCAGCGTGGCGGCCATGCTGCAGCGCGCTGCCAGCTTTCATGACGAAGAAGCCACGCGGCTGGCCGAACTGGTGTCGCGCAGCCTCAACCCGGCATTGATGCTGTTGATGGGGCTGCTGATCGGCACCGTGGTGGTGTTGATGTACCTGCCCATCTTTAGCCTGATGGAGCAGGTGCAATGACGACCTCGCCACAACCCGCGCCAAAAACCGCCGCACAAACCGCCGATCAAACCGCCACCCAGACCTCCGCCCAGACCGCGCCACAACCCACCGCCCAGACCGCCGGCTGGACCCTGGACCTGGCCCGCTGGCCCGCAGCCGAAGCCGCACGCCACCGCAGCGTGCTGGCCATTGACGCAGCGGGCCGGGCGCTGCTGCTGGCCGACCGGGCCCCCGACCTGCTGCTGCTGCAGGCGCTTGAATCACGCCTGGGGCAGCCGCTGCGTTGGCAGCAATTGCCAGCCGCCGAACTGGCGCCCTGGCTGGCGCAGGCCGAGGGTGGCGCGCGCGCGTTGGACGGCCTGTCGGGCAATGCCGGGCCAGGCGCTGGCCCTGGCGGCAGCAGCGCGGAGGTTCCCGAGCTGACCCTGACTGGCGCGGGCCAGGCGGCCAGCCCGGCCGTGCGCTGGCTGGACGCCGTGCTCTTCGACGCCTTGCAGGACGGCGCCAGCGACATCCACATCGAACGCACTGCGCAAGGTGCCGTGATCCGACTGCGCATCGACGGCGTGATGCTGGGCCTGCGCAGCACCGACGACCCGGCCCTGGCCGAGGCCATGGTCTCGCGCCTGAAAGTGATGGCCGAACTCGACATCGGCGAACGCCGGCTGCCGCAGGACGGCCGCTTCAGGTTGCGTGCGCGCGGTCGCGAGGTCGACTTCCGCCTTTCGATCATGCCCACCCTGCACGGTGAAGACGCTGTCGTTCGCGTGCTCGACCGCAGCGGGCTGCAAGCAGAAAGTGGTGGCATCACTCTGGCCCAGCTGGGCTACCCGGCGGAACTGGCAGCGCAAGTGATGGCGCTGGCGCGCGCGCCGCATGGCCTGCTGCTCGTCACGGGGCCCACCGGCAGCGGCAAGACAACGACCCTGTACGCAGCCATCGGCGGCACAGAGAACGGCACGGCCAAGCTCGTCACGATCGAAGACCCGGTGGAATACGCCCTGCCGGGTGCAGCCCAGGTGCCTGTGAACGAAAAGCAGGGGCTGGGTTTTGCACGCGGCTTGCGCTCGATCCTGCGCCACGACCCCGACCGCATTCTGGTGGGCGAGATCCGCGACGCAGAAACCGCGCAGATCGCGGTGCAGGCCGCACTGACCGGGCACCTGGTCTTCAGCAGCGTGCACGCCAACCACGCACTGGACGTGTTGGGCCGCTTCAGCCACATGGGGCTGGACCTGTACAACCTGAGCGCGGCGCTGAACGCCGTGCTGGCCCAGCGGCTGCTGCGCCGCGTCTGTGAAGCCTGCGCAGTCACGCACGAACCCACAGCAGCGCAGCGCCAGGTGCTGGGCAGCGGTAGCCCGCTGCGCCGTGGCCGGGGTTGCCCGGCCTGCCGCGGCACCGGCTACCGCGGGCGGCTGGCCGTGGCTGAACTGCTGCGCCTGAACGACGATTTGCGTGAACTCATCGTGGCGCGGGCGTCGCCGTCTCGCATTCGCCAAGCAGCGGCAGACGCGGGCATGCAGCCATTGCATGCGATGGCACTGCAAGCCGTGCGCGCCGGGCAGACCACGCTGGACGAGGTGGAACGTGTCATCGCTGGCCACTGACGCAACGGCCAGGGCCTTTCGCGCCGGGGCCCGCCGAAACATCCATCTGGTGCTGGACGGCCGTGGGCTTTGGGACGGCACGCAGCGCTTTGACGATCTGACCGCCTGGGCCGCCTGGACCACCCGCGCCACATCCGAACAGCCGCTGCCCGCAGACGCAAGCGTGCAGCTGCACGTGGCCGGCGAACTGCTGCTGGAATGCCCCTGCCCGCAGGGGCTTGACTTCGCCCACGACGGCGACCGCATCGATTGGGCGCGCCGGCTGCTGCAGCGCTATCACGGCGGCGCGGCCGCTGGCGGCTGGGTGCTGGCCGCATGGGGCGGCCGCCAGACGGGTGTGACCGCCTGGCTTCCCGCCGGCACGACAGCCGCCGTTGCTGCCGACTGGCGTGCCGCGGCGCGCGCGGCCAGCCTGCGGCTGCGCAGCGTGCGGCCGCTGTGGGCAACGGCATGCGCTCATGCGCTCAGCGCCAGGCCGGACCTCCGTCGTGCGGCGCAGGCCAACGTCTTGTTCGTTGAGGGCGAATCGGTCAGCGTGTTGACGCTGCGGCGCGGCAAGCTGCAGCAGGTCGTGCGCCGGCGGCTGGCCGCCCCCACCATGGCAGCGCTGCGCCAATTCGTCAGCGACCAGGGTCTGGTCAGCGCAGCGCCGGTGCTGGCCCTGGGCGCGGGTCTGGAGTCGGGTGCCATCGACCCGGCTGCCAGCGCCAGCACGGCAGCGCTGCTGCAAACACTGGACGACCTGAAGGCACCCACCCCCTGGCGGCCGCCCCTGGGGACGAACTTCGCTAGCCGGGCGTTGCCCGGCCCGGATTTCCTGCGCCCCTGCCGCCAGCCGGGGCTGTTTGCCTGGCTGGCCCTGGTGGTCGCTGGCGTCATCGTCCTGCTCGCCGCTTTCGAGGCCTGGTCGCTGCATCAGGCCGTGCAGCAGGCGCGGGCGAACGCGGCGGCCAGCGCCGCTGCGGCGACGCGCCCAGCCCTCGCCCACCCGCAATCGGCCATGCTGGCCTACCCCTGGCGCGAGACCCTGCTGGCGGTAGAAACGGCCGCCGGCACCGGCCTGCGCTGGAACAGCCTGGACGCCGACCACCGCGCCCGCCTGCAGTTGCAAGGCCTGGCCACAGACGATGCCAGCGTGCGTGAACTGGCAGCCCGGCTGCGCGCCGCGGTGCCCGGGCGCGAAGTCAGCGTCGCCCGCAGTGAAGCCGCTGCCGAGGGCCAGCGCTTCGAGCTGCAAGTGCGCGCGCCAGCCACGGCGGGGCCGCGATGAACGTTGCTCCAGGGTCGCGCGCGGGTATCGCCCTGGTCGGCGCATGGCGCCGCCACTGGCCGCCGGAAATGGGTTGGCCTGTTGCGGTGGCTGCGGCGTTGCTCTTGCTCGCAGCACTGCTGCAGGCGGGCCTGGCGCCGGCATGGCGGGCCGAACTCGCGCAGATGCAGACGGCGCGCCCAGGGCCTGGCCCCAACGGCAAGGCCCCAGCAATTGCCGCTGCCGCACCTTGGCCCGAAGCCGACCAGGCACCCACGCGACTGGCGGACCTGCTCGAATTGGCGGTGCGCGAGGGCCTGGACTTGCGCCGCAGCCGGGAAAGACTGGACGCCGCTTCGGCGTCTTACGTGCTGGACATGCAAGCCCGCGGCAGCTACGAATCGGTGCGCAGTTTTCTCGCCATGGCGTTGGCAGCCGACCCGGCCCTGGCACTTGAGAGCCTGCGCGTGCAGCGCCCCACCGGCGAAGACACGGCACTGAGCATCGAGATGCAATGGCGCCTTCTGCACCAGCCCAGCAGCAGCAGCCGCCCTCTTTCGCCCAACGCTGCGCGCAACGCCAACGCCAATGCCGACGCCAGTGCCAACCTCAGTCCGAACCTCAGTCCGAACCTCAGTCCGAACCTCAGTCCGAACCTCAGTCCCAACGCCACCGCCAGCCGAGGCCTGCGATGAGCCCGCTGCTGCACTGGGCACTTTGGGGCAGCCTGGGCGCCAGTCTGCTGGTGCTGGTCGCCCTGCCCGAGCCGGCTGCCGACGCGCAGGCAGAAGCGGCCGATCTGCTGGCGCCACGTTTGCAGCGCCCGCCCGACGCCGCGGCCGCACTGCCCCGCGCTGCGGCAGCGGCCACGGCAACGGCCACCAACATCCCCAAGAACACGGCCATGCCCACAGTGCGCAGCGCTGACTGGCCCGCGCCACCACCGGCTGCGCTGGCCGCCTGGGCGCCAACGCCAGAGCTCGCCGCACGGCCGGTCAGCGAAGTGCGCGATGTCGTCGCGTCTGCGCCAATGCGCAGCAGCGCGCCAGCCGCAGCCGCTGCGGCATCCGCCCCGGGCGCGCCGAACTTTCCTTACCGCTACATCGGCCATCTGGATGACGGGCAAGGCGTGCGCGTCTTCATCGCATCGGCTCAGCAGACCTGGGCGCTGTTGCCCGGCCAGACCCTGGACTCGCAATGGCGGTTGGACGGCTTTCAGCCAGGCCAGCTGCAACTGACCTGGCTGCCTGGCGGCACGGCAGTCAGCGTACCGACAAGATGAAAAAGCAAACCCACTTTTCCCCTTTGGCAGTCGGGCCCCGGGCCACACCCAGGGCTGGCCTGATCGGGCTGGTACTGGCCATGGCCATGACCCTGACCCTGAGCGGCTGCGCTCATCGCGCGATTGAAGATGCCGAGCGTTTGTCGCGCGGCGGGCGTTACGAAGAAGCGCTGGCCGAGATCGATGCCGCACTGCGTCGCCAGCCCGACGACCCGGGCCTGCGCACCGCCCACAGCCGCCAGCGCGAACGCGTCATCACGCAGGCTATGACACAGGCCGACCTGGCCTGGGCGGCAGGCCGCCCCGAAGAAGCGCGGCGACTGCTGGAGCGGCTGCTGGTGCTCGACCCAGAACAGGCCCGTGTGCTGCGGCTGGCCGCGCAGCTGCGCCCGCCGCAGCCCCCACCCCTGTCACCGCTGCCGGGTGCACCCGCTGCGACCGCCCCACCGCCCCTGCGAGAGCCCGGTGCCGCCCCCCCAGCCAGCCTGGGCCCGGCTTTTCAGCGCCAGGTGTCACTGGAGTTTCGCGATGCCCCGCTGCGCCAGGTCTTCGAAGCCCTGGCGCGCGGCGCCGGCATCAATTTCGTCTTCGACCGCGAGGTGCGGGCCGACATCCGCATCACCGTCTTTCTGCGCGCGGTCAGCCTGGATGAAGCGCTGCGCGTGGTCCTGTCCACCCAGCAGTTGGCGAGCAAGGTGCTCAACGACAACACCGTGCTGGTCTACCCCAACACCGCGGCCAAGCAACGCGAACACCAGGAACTGGTCACGCGCAGCCTCTTCCTGGTCAACGCCGACGTCAAGCAGGTGCTGGCGATGGTGCGCACGATGACGCGCACCCGCGACCTGCATGCCGATGAACGCCTGAACGCACTGATCGTGCGCGACACGCCGCAGGCGGTGGCCCTGGTCGAGTCGCTGGTCGCCACCATCGACCTGCCCGAGCCCGAAGTCATGCTGGCCGTGGAAGTGCTGGAAGTGGCGAGCGACCGGCTCGACGCGCTGGGCATCAACTGGCCCACAAGCATCGACTACGGATTGCCCGGCGTGGGCGGCATCGTCGAGCTTTCGGCCAAGGGCCTGCGCGGCAGTGTGCTGAACCCGGCACTGGCCCTGGCGCTGCGCGGCAATGCCGGCAGCACCAACCTGCTGGCCAACCCGACCATCCGCGCCCGCAACCGTGAAAAGGCGAAGGTGCAGATCGGCGAGAGGCTGCCGGTGTTCACGACCACGGCAGCGGTGAACGTCGGCGTCTCGGCCTCGGTCACCTACCTGGACGTGGGTCTGAAACTGGACGTGGAACCCAGCGTGCAGCTCGACAACGACGTCATCATCAAAGTGGCGCTGGAAGTCAGCAACCTGCTGCGCGAAGTGCGCGGCCCCTCGGGCTCGCTGGCCTACCAGGTGGGCACGCGCATGACCACGACTTCGCTGCGCCTGCGCGACGGCGAAACCCAGGTGCTGGCCGGGCTGATCAGCGACGAAGACCGTCAGCGTGCCGAAGGCCTGCCCCGGCTGGCCGAATTGCCGCTGCTGGGGCGGCTGTTCGGCGTACAGAGCGACACACGCAGCAAGACCGAAATCGTGATGCTCATCACCCCGCGCATCGTGCGCCAGATCAGCCCCACGGCGGCCCAGACGCGCACCATCGAATCGGGCACCGAAGCCCAGCCCGGGCTGTCGCCACTGCGCTTGCGGCCCAGTGGGCGTGCTGGCGTCGGTGCGGCAGGCGGCAGCCAGGCGCTGGCGACCGCCAGCACGCCGCAGCCGGCAGCAGCAGCCGCCCCGGCCCCCAGTGAAGGCCTGCAAGTGGATGTGACGCGCAACGCCAACGTCGGCGAGACCGTCTCCGTCACGCTGGCCAACCGGTCCGGCCAGCCCGTGGAGGGCGAATTGCGGTGGGACGGCAGGCTGCTGCGCGGGGCGGCTGCGGCCAGCAACGAAGCCACGCCTGCAACCGGCGGGCCCGGCGGAGTGCCCGCCGATGCCGACAACGGCCGCCAAGGCTTCAGCCTGCAGCCTGGGGCCAGTGCCGTTGTCGTGCTGCGCGTCTTGCCGCCAGCGGCCGGACAAACGCTGGACATTGCCGTTTCAGCACCGATGGCGATCATCGGTGAAAGCCAGATCAGCATCGCACCTGCAGCGCGCCCCGGCAACCCATGAACATGCGCCGCGGCTTCACGCTCATCGAGATGTTGGCCGTGCTGGCCATCATCGGCGTGTTGCTGATGGCGGCGCGCCCGGTGCACGAACTGGTGCTGCGCCGCAGCCAGGAACAGACCCTGCGCGAAGGCCTGCGCAGCCTGCGCCAGGCGCTCGACACGCACCGCGACGCCGTGCTGGCCGGGCGTGTCGCACGGGGCGCGCAGGGCAGCCCGTGGCCGGCCCAGCTTCAAGACCTGGTGGACGGCGTGCCCCTGGTCGATGAGAGCGGCCAGCCACGCAGCGATGGCGCCCGCCTGTACCTGTTGCGCCGCCTGCCGCGCGACCCCTTCGCCGACCCCGAACTGCCGGCCGCCCAGACCTGGGACACACGGGCCAGCACCAGCCCGCCCGAGGCCCCGGCCGCAGGCGACGACGTCTTCGACGTGCGTGTCCGGAACGATGGCCGTGCGCTGGACGGCAGCACCTACAGGCAGTGGTGAGCAGCATGCAACCCCCGCAGCGCCCGAGCCAGGGCTTCACCCTCATCGAGCTCATCGTCGTGCTGGCCATCGTCGCGCTGCTGGCCAGCATCGCCGCACCGCGCTTTCTGGGCAGCGTCGACCAGGCGCGCGAAACCAGCCTGCGCAGTTCTCTCGCCGTCATGCGCGAGGCCATCGACCGTTACGCCGCCGACCGCGGCCAGTACCCCGAGAGCCTGGCCGCACTGGTGCAAGCGCGCTACCTGCGCAACCTGCCCGAAGACCCGTTGACGGGGCGCAAGGACAGCTGGGTGCTGGTGGCACCCCCGCCCGACAGCGCCTTGCAGGGCGGCACCTGGGACGTTCGCAGCGGCGCGCCTGGCCGCAGCCGCGACGGCCAGCTGTACGCCGACTGGTAAGGACAGCCCACCATGAGCTATCTGATGCTGCTGTTCAGCGTCGCCTTGGCCGGCGCCGCGCTGGCGGCGCTGGGGCCGCAATGGCAAGCCCAGGCCCAGCGCGAGCGTGAAGCCGAACTGCTGTTTCGTGGCCTGCAGATCCGCAACGCGCTGCAGGCCTGGCAGGCCAACACCGCGCCGGGCCAGGCGGGCCTGCCCGAACGGCTGGAAGACCTGCTGGACGACCCGCGCCCAGGCAGCAGCGGCACGGGCCCGGCCCGCTACTGGCTGCGCCAGCTCTACACCGACCCCTTCACCGGCGCGGCCGACTGGGTGCTGCTGCGCACGCCAGACGGTGGCATCCGCGGGGTGCACAGCCGTTCGCGCACACCAGCCATGCGGCAGCACGCTTTGCCACTGACAGTCGCCCGCAGTTCGGGCCCGAACCACAACGGCGTCGTCGCAGACGCGCCCGCCGCCGTGGGCGACTGGCGCTTCGAGATCGAAGTCAGGCCAGTGCCGGTCACCCAAGCGCCCAGGAGAAGACCATGATGGAACCGCAACCCCTGGCCCAGCCAGAGCCGATTGCAGCAACCGTTGCGACAGACGCGGGCATGAGCCCGCAGCAGGCCGAACAACTCGCGCGGCTTATAGAAACAGCGCGAGGCGTCCATCGCCGTTACCAGTTCTTCAACTGGACGCAGACCCACCTGCGCGTGTTGCTGCCCCATGTCTGCCTGGTCTGCGGCGGCTACCAGCGCGCCGGCCGCCGTCTGGCGTTCGATGCCTTCCAGACCGTGGTCCTCAGCCAGCCGGTGATGCACAGCCTGTCCAGCGCCGACAGCCCCCTGATGCAAGCCCTCGGCGCCGCCTGGGTCGAAGGTCGAGGGCGCCCGCTGCTGCTGGGCCTGCAGCACTTCATTGGCAACAGCGCCAGCGCCGCTGCCGCTGCCGATCTGCAGCGCGAACTCGCCGACACGCGGCTGTTGGTTCACGGCGTCGCGCGGCCGTTCAGGCCGGCCGAAATCGAGAGCCTGTTCGTGCTGATCATGCCGGCTGGCGCGCCCGGAGCCGTGCATGCGCTACAGCTGATGGATTGGGTATTGCCTTACCTGCACCACGTCTGGCTGCATGTTCAGGCCACCGAGAGCTCGGCCGAGCCAGAGCAATTCAGGATGCGTAGCCTGTCTCCGCGCAGTCCTGGCAGCGCCGACACCGGCAGCATCACCCGCCGTGAACGCCAGGTGCTGGCCTGGGTGCGCGAAGGCAAGAGCAACGTCCAGATCGGCGAAGGGTTGGGCATCAGCGCTTTGACGGTGAAGAACCATCTGCAGAAGATTCTGCGCAAGCTGGGCGCCAGCAATCGCGCCCAGGCCGTTGCGATGGCCATGCAGGCCAGGTTGCTTGACGGCCCGGCGCCCGACTGAAGCGAGGACCCGCGATGGACAACAGCCACCCGGATCGCTGGCCCCTCAAACAGGGGGTGCCAATGCGCCGGAAATGGTCCTTTAGGTCCATCACGTAGGCCGTTAGAACCAGGCGCGCGGCTGACGTGCACTTCAATCTTTCACCTTGACAAGCCAACATCCAACTTGCTCGAGGCAGTGCCGAGAGTTGAGCTACACAGACCCTCCCCAGCATTTTGTTCGCCATTCGTCGTCAGCGCGCCAAAGGCTGCCGAACCCACCCAGTCTTAGGAGAACCCATGAAGAAAATCTTGACAGCCGTGATGTTGGCCGTTGTTGCCAGCCACGGCGCGCACGCCTCGATCGCCGGTCCCCTCACAGGCGATAGCGAATTGATCTTGGTCGTTCAAAACGAGGCCACCCAGGTGTCCTACACGCTCGACTTAGGCATCCGTCTGTACACCTTCAACGCCTCCGGCAACGCCCTTGACTACGGCCAGTCATTCAATGTGGCCGCCGACGCCAATTGGGGCGCCTTTGTCACCGCCGTCGGTGGAGCCGCGGGCGTGGCTTCATCCCGCTGGGCCGTGCTCGCTTTCGACGGCATCGGACCTGGGACTCTAGGCGGTAGGGCAATTCTGACAACGGCCCGAACCGAGCCGGGCGGCTTTGCTGCAACCGTGACAAGGATGGGCAGGACCACGAATAATCAGCTTAATTTGGCAACAACTCCGATTAGCTTTTTCGCTGCCGTCGACACCACGGGTACCCATGGGACTGTGGGCGTGGCTCCGAACATTGACGTGAACGGCTCCAGCGTCAATTTTATAACCGACGCCAACCCACAGGGCTACTTTGGAGCGCAAGGGGGTTTGACACCGACCTTCAACGGTATTGTCCCGTTCAGTTCCACAAATTTCGTGGGTGAATCGTCCCTCTTCGCCTACATGACGCGATCGAGCACTTCTAACTTGAGCACTTCCACCGCCATCGTCACGCCGTTCGGGAATGCCGATGTTCCTTACGCCACGTGGATGTTCGACGGCCAAACGCTGGCTTACGCTGTGCCCGAACCAGGCACCTATGCGTTGCTTGGCTTAGGGCTAGCTGGTGTCCTGGCTTATGCGCGCCGCCGTAAAGCGGTTTGAGGACACTGGTCACTCCCCGCTTTTCTGTTGAAAGCACCGCGGCCGCCCGCGATTGCATCAATTCTTTTGGCTGACTCACCGGTGATGGAACACCGGCGAGAGCAGCGCATTGACCGAACGTTGTGGCAGCCAGGTTCATTCCCGACATTTGCATTTCACCTAATTTCTCGCTTTAAAAACCCGGAGCCTCCCATGAAACTTAACCGTATTGCTTTGTGCACACTTTTGGCCCTCGGCAGTCAGGCCCATGCTTTGACGCCGGCCCAAATTGCCGAACCCGCGACCATCAAGGTTTACATGACGGGCGCCAGCGCTCTGCGCAACGTCATTGGCGGTTTGCTTACCCAGAACTGCAGCACCGACCTCAGTGTCTATTTCAGTGGTGTCGGCACTTTCAGCGGCATCAGCTTCTCGACCGCCGGCGATGCACATCGCGTTTATGCGTGCACGATGAAAGCCGACTCGCTGATTCTTCCTGGCAAGCAAGTCGTGCTCTACAAGAGCGACGTAGGCGGTTCGGGCCAAGGCGTGTTTCCGGTCTATTTCGGCGCCATCGCGCCGTTTCCGACCCGCAACTTCCTGGCTACAACGATCGCCGGCTGCTCCGTTCGAGCAGCAGGCACTGTGAACTACACCTGCACCGGAGAGGCCGCTCAGGTTCCCATGGTTGGCATTTCTGACGTCGAGCCAGCCCTGTTCAAGCTCATCAACGTCCCAGGTGATGATCCTACCTACCCTGCTTCAGGCCTGAGCGATAGCCAGCTGGGTGATTTGACTGTGACGCCGCTGTTCCAGACCGTGTTCGGCGTTGCCGTCAACACATCGCTGCGCAACGCGCTGCAAACTAGGCAGGGTCTGACCTCGGGCAGTGAACTTGAAACCGACCGGCCTTCGATGTCACGGCTGGAAGCAGCAAGCTACTTCAACGGCTTCTTGCAAGATCCGGCAAACGGCCTCGGCTGGCAGCCACTTGTTTCAGCTACGGATTCCAAACGCGATACGCGCGTCAACATCTGCCGCCGCGTCAACGGTTCGGGCACGCAAGCTTCTGCCAATGCGTTCCTGGCCCAATTTCCTTGCAACAGCACCGCCCAACAACTGCCGCTTGTCTATTCGGACTCGGCCGTTCCGGGCGCAAACGCCATCTCGACGGTTGGCCCATCGACAGCGCTAGGCGGGCTGTTCGTGTTCGAGGGTTCCAGTACCGGCAACGTGATCTCCTGCCTGGGCGCGGCCGAGACCACGGGCGCTTACGCCATCGGTCACGTATCGCGCGAAAACAACGAAGCTGCTTCTGGCAGCAACTGGCGCCATGTTCGCGTTGACGGCATTACCCCCAGCCGTGACAACGTCAAGAACGGCAAGTACGAGTATTTTTTCGAGTCCACCATTCAATGGCATAACGCCAAGTTTGCGACGCTCACCGCCGACCAGCAAGCCTTCCTGACTTCCTTCCGCGATCAGGCCCGGAAGCCCTCGTCGTTGGCCTTGTTGTCTGCAGCGGCACAGAACGGCGTAGCGGCCCTGCCTGAGTCCTATGCAGGTGCCTTCGGTGCTGCTTCTAATACGGCGGCAGAGAATCTTTTCGGGTCGCGTGTTTCACGTGGTGGCGCAAGCTGCCAGACACCGTTCTACAACAAGTAAAACGCTGGACGCTGTTTCGAGTCTGAGAAGTTTGGGGGCCCGCGCATGCGGGCCCCTTTGATATTGCACCGGAGCAACAAAATGAGGATTTTTCTGGGCCACATAAGGGTTGCACTTGTCATCGCGGCCGTCTCGACGCTGCCGTTGGCTCAAGCCGCCATCGCCCCTCCAGATACCGGCAACGGCGAACTCACCTTTTTGGTCCATGACACCGCGGCGCAGGTGTCTTACACGCTCGACCTCGGCATCCGGATCAACGACTTCTTCGTGCTGGCCCAACAGGACGCTGGTTACCAACGCTTTTGGGTGCTGGATTCGCCGACTTTCGACACCTTCCTGAGCCAAGTCAACGCTGCCAATTTGGAATGGGCAGTGCTCGGATTCGACTCTGTCGGCCCCTCAACGCCGGGCGGGCGGCGCTTGTTTACAACCGTCAAGCAGGGTTCAGAAGCCCTTGTTCCGACAACCCCAAACTCAAATTTTATCCAGATGTCTGGTGGCGGCCAAAACCTCGCTTTTTTTGCTAATACAAACGAAACGCCTAGTCATGGTGTAGTCGGCAACAACTTCACCTACGAAGTCAACGGGGAGTCAATTGCCCGGCTCGATTCGCCAGCGACGGCGATCGGATACTTCGGAGCCCCCGGCGGCTTAACGCCAAATCACCTCAACTTTGCGCCGTTCTCCTCCACCAATCGCGTGGGCAACTCGTCCTGGTTTTATTACCTCACGCGGTCGAGCACAAGCAACGTAGCCACGAGCCGCATCCTCGTCGACGAGTTCGACAATGGCAACCCCGCCGATGGTGGCAACGACGGCTATTGGGGCTTCATCAGAGCCACGGATGCGGCCACCACGCTGCCCGAATGGGTGGGCAAGTACCTGGTGAGCTTCACCATGCCGGCGTTCAGCCCCTTGCTGCGGGCCGAGGCACGCAGCTTCGCAGCCGGCATCGGCCGCACCGAATACAGCGCCGGGTTCTGGACCGAAAGCCTGGGCGGCCTGGCAGGCACTGCTGGTTTCGAGTCGCCTTCCGCGCTCAACATCCGCTTGCTGGCAGGCGCCGCTTCGGCCCTGCCTGGCGACCCCGGTCTGCCGGCCCTTCTAGGCCCCGTGACGGCTGTGCCTGAACCGCGCAGCGCAGCGCTGCTGCTGCTTGGCCTGGCGGCCCTGGGCTGGGCGGCGCAGCGCCGCGCCCGGCGCCCCGAGCCGCTTGCTGCATCAACATCCAAGACGGAACCGTTGGAAGCGCCGGGTTCCGCCTGATCTCATGCACCGTTTCGCTGTTGTCCTGGCCTTGACTGCTTGTTCCCTCTGCCTGCCTGCGTTGGCCCAGACCAACCCGGCCGCAGCACCCTCTGCTGAAGACCCGACTTTCGACATCCTGGAATTCGAGGTCGACGGCAACACGCGCCTTTCGCCTGCTGTGGTCGAACGAAGCCTGCGCCCGCACATGGGCCCGGGGCGGCGCCTGGCCGATGCCGAATCCGCGCGTGGGGCGCTCGAGCAGGCCTATCAGAAGGCCGGCTTCCTGACCGTGCTGGTGGACCTGCCAGAACAGCGCGTGGATGAAGGCCTGTTGCGGCTGGTAGTCATCGAAGGCCGGGTGGGCCGCCTGCGCGTGACCGGGTCGCGCTACTTCTCACAAGGCGTCATTCGCGAACGCGTGACCGAATTGGCCGAGGGCAATGTGCCCAACTTCAACGTCGTGCAGCAACAGCTGGCGGTGCTCAACCGCGGCCCTGCGCGGCAGGTGCAGCCGGTGCTGCGGCCAGGCATTGCGCCTGGCACGGTCGAGGCCGAACTGAAGGTGTCAGACCGCCTGCCGTTGTCCGGCACCGTGGAACTGAACAACCGCAACGCCGCCGACACCGAACCGTTGCGCCTTGTGGCCAGCCTGCGCTGGGACAACCTGCTGCAGCGTGACCATGCGCTGGCGCTGACCGCCATCACCGCACCGCAAGCCAACGAGCAGTCGACGGTGCTGGTGGCCAACTACACAGCGCCGCGCGAAACCGGCAGCGTCAACAGCCAGGCCAGCTGGCTGGGCACGCTGCTGTGGTCCGACAGCACGCTTGAACCCCTGGGCGCCACCACCGTGCTGGGCCGCGGCACGAGCCTGGGCCTGCGCCATGCCCAGACCTGGTTCACCGGCAACAGCAGCCACACCGTGGTGCTGGGCGCAGATTTCAAGGACCTGCGCGAACGGGTGGTGGCCGGCAGCGACGAGCTATCGACACCGTTGCGCTACTTGCCGCTGCAGACCAGCTACAGCGCCAGTTGGGGCCGGGGTGACCAGAGCACCACCTTGAGCGCCGCCTTCACCTTCGGCTTTGCCGCCGTGCTGCGGCGCGAGATTCCTTGCCCGGGCAACATCGGCCCCATCGACCAGTTCGCGTGTCGCCGCCTGGGTGCCGACGGCAACTTCGCCGCCTTGCGGCTGGACGGGCGGCATGAACGCGAACTTTTCAGTGGCCAGCTTGCGCTGCGCGGCGCCGCGCAATGGGCCCAGCAGCCGCTGATGGGCGGCGAACAGTTCAGCCTGGGCGGCGCCGGTACGGTGCGCGGCTACTACGAAGGCGAGGCCAGCGGCGACCAGGGCCTGCAGGCCAGTGCCGAATGGCGCACGCCGAACCTTGCACCCGCCATTGGTAGTTCTGGCGGTGCTGCCAGTGATGGCAATGCTGGCAGTGCTGGCAACCGCCTGCCCTGGCTGGCCGAGGCCCGTCTCTTCGGCTTCGTCGACGCCGGCCAGGCCCGAACCCTGCAGCCCCTGCCCGGCCAGGCCGCTCGCGTCCCGCTGCTGGGCAGCGGCCTGGGGCTGAGCCTGCGCGGCGCAGCAGCTGGCAAGAGCAACTGGTCGGCTGCACTGGAAGTGGCCTGGCCACAAAAGCCTGCCCGCCTGAACCCTGACCGCGACCCGCGCTGGCATGGCCGCGTGGGGCTGAACTTCTGAACCCCGACATGCGTACGCCGCCACCGCCACCCCTGCCCCACGCTCCGCAAGCTCTGCACCCACTTGCAGGCGGGCATCTCGCGCTGGCGCTATCGCCGCTGATGATGGCGCTGGCAGCGGTGTGGCCGCTGCAGGTGTTGGCGCAGTCTGCCGTGCTGCCGGTGGCACCGCGGCCGGCAGCACCGGCCATCGACACGGTGCCGCGCCCAGCACTGCCCGTCTGGCGGGTTCAGGGCACCGGGCCGGCGGCGCCACTGAACACGCCCAACGCCAGAGGCGGGGTCGACCAGCGCATCGAGCAGACCTCGTCGCGCGCCATCTACCAATGGCAGAGCTTCAACATCGGCGCCAACAGTGGCGTGCATTTCCAGATGCCCGATGCAGCCAGTTCGGCGCTGAACCGCGTTCTCGGCAGCACTGCGCCCAGCGCCATCTTTGGCCAGCTCAGCAGCAACGGCACGGTCTTCCTGCTCAACGGCAACGGCGTGCTGTTCGGACCGCAGTCGCAGGTCAATCTGCGCTCGCTGCTGGTCAGCACACTGAACGTGAACGACGACGACTACGCCGCTGGCCTGACACAGTCGATCTACGGCAACAGCCCCAGCTTCTTTCGCGACAACGCACTGGGTCAGCCCGCCGTGGGCCGCGGCTTCGTGGAAGTGCAGGCTGGGGCCCGGATCACCACCGCCAGCGGCGGCCGGGTCTTCCTCTTTGCGCCCGAGGTGCGCAACGCGGGCCGCATCAACACCCCCGAAGGCCAGACCGTGCTGGCCGCAGGCGACCAGGTGTTCCTGCAGGACCCGACGCGCGAAGCGCTCTATGCGTCGGAAGTGAACCCCAGCGTGCCGGCCTTGCGCGGCCTGCTGGTGGAAGTGAACGGGTCGGGGCGCGTCGACAACGTCGGTGAGATAAACACCCCGCGCGGCAACACCACCATGGTCGGGCTGGCGGTAAACCAGGGCGGACGCATCAGCGCCAGCACCAGCGTCAGCCAGAACGGGTCGGTCTTCTTGCTGGCGCGCAGCGGCACCACGGCCCGCCCAAACAACATTGGCCAAATCGCAAAGCGCGCCACCGAAGGAGGGACGCTGAACCTCGGCGCAGGTTCACGCATCAGCATCACGCCCGATATCGCGCTGGGTACCGATGGCCAGCCTGCGGCGCAGCAACCCACGTCTTCAGACAACACGGGCTTCACCAGTTCGCGCGTGGAACTGGCCGGGCGCAGCATCGAGATGCAGGCAGGTTCGCGCATCGAAGCCCCCGGGGCCGTGGTACGGGCCCGCGCCGGCCAACCCAGCTACGAGACCGACCCGCTGCAGGCGCGACAGGCCGGCCAGGCCGGTTACAGCGACCCGGCGGCGCGCATCACCCTGGCCGATGGCGTTGTCATCGACGTCGCCGGCACCACCACCACCCAGGTCTCGGTGGCGCGCCAGTTCGTGACCACCGAACTTCTGGGCAGCAACGACCTGAGAGATGCGCCGCTGCAAAAAGACGGCCCGCTGTTCCGCAGCCGCGTTACCTTCGACCTGCGCAGCGGCGTGCCCATCCTGGGAGATACCAGCGTCTATGCCAACGCTCTGGAGCGCAGCATCAGCGAACGCCTGGCTGCCGGTGGCAGCGTCGCCCTGGAAAGCCCGGGCGCGGTGCTGCTGCACCCCGGTGCGCGCATCGACGTCTCTGGCGGCCGGGTCGAGTACCTGGCCGCTGACGTGGCGCCAACGATCCTGGTGGGCGAGAACGGTCAGCGCTACACCCTGAACAACGCGCCAGCGGACCTGCGTTACCTGGCCATCGAAGGCGTAGACGCACGCTTTACCCCGCGCGACGCCGAAGGCGGCCGTGCTCTTCTGCAAGACCGCTGGGGCCTGCTGCCCATCTACAGCGCAGCCCTGCTGGGGCGGCGCGAGGAAGGCTATTTCGAAGGCCGCAAAGCCGGAAGCCTGGTCGTGCTGGCTCATCAGGCCCTGATCGACGGCCAGTTGCGCGGCGGCGTCACCTTCGGCCAGCGCCAGCGCGACGGCCGAGATGCTGCCGCCAGCGCCGGGCTGTTCACCATCGGCAGCCTGAACAACGGCGGCAGCTTCGGCAGCAGCGGTTTCCGCGGGACCGGGGTGGGCACCGAGATCCGCCTCACTGCGCGTGCGGCCAGCGCTGGTGATGCCGATCTCGCCAGCCTGTGGGCCGACCCCCTTCAAGCCAGCCTGCCAGCCTACAGCCGCGTCGCCGCCAGCACGCTGCAGACCAGCGGCATGGGCCGGATCACCCTGGCCAGCGACGCCGATCTGCAGACCGAGCGCGGCGCCGACCTGACCTTGGCCCCGCTGGCCAGCCTCAGCCTGGCCAGCAGCGGCGTCACCGGCCTGCGTCTGGGCGGCAGCTTCAGCAGCGCCGGCGGCAGCTTCAGCGCCCAGACGGCGGCACTCGACATCCCCACCGGCAATCTGGCGGGCCAGGTGCTGGTGCAGGCCGGCACGCAGATCGACGCGCGGGGCGCGTGGGTGAACCAAGCCCGCGATGGCGCGGGTGAACGCGGCGTGGTTGCCGGTGGCAGCGTCAGCCTGCGCTCAGGTGCGGGGCTGGTGCTGGAAGCCGGCAGCGGCATCGACGTTTCTGGTGGCGGCCGCGTCAACACCACGGGCGCCATCCAGGGCGGCAATGCCGGCGGCATCGTGTTGTCCAGCGCACCTCGCGTGGCGGCCACGATCGAGGCCACGCCATTCGTGCTGGGCGGCAGCCTGCGCAGCATGGCGCTCACGGGCGCGCAGGGCGGCAGCCTGAGCCTGCGCGCCAGCGCCGTGCGCATCGGCCAAACCGGCCAAACCGGCCAGAGCGGCCAGAGCGGACAGAGCGCGCCGGCCGCGGCGGACAACACGCTGGCGCTGGACGCCGGCATTTTCAGCCTCGGGGGCTTCACGAGCTACAGCGTGGACGGCGTGCTGGGCCTGGACCTGCTGCCTGGCACACAGCTCAACCCGCGGGCGCAAAGCTGGCGCCTGGACAGCAGCCTGCGTGCCCTGCCCAGCGCCAACGCGCTGGGCCCGATGCTGACCGTCTACACCGCGCCCGCTGAACTGCGCCGCCCGGTGAATCTGACGCTGCAGTCGACGGGCTTGGCTGCGCGCACCGAAGGCGGCGTGCTGACAGCCGGTGCCGGGGCGCGTGTCGACCTGGACCCGCTGGCCAATGTCACCTTCAACGCCGGCCGCACACTGCGCTTCGACGCCCAGGCCCATGCACCGGGCGGGCAGGTCAACCTGTCCAAGACCGGCTTCAGCACCGAATCGCTGCCCGACCCTTACGGCGTGCTCTGGTTGGGCGCCAGCAGCCTGATCGACGTCTCGGGCACCACGTTGTTGCAGCCTTCCACCGACGGCCTGCGCCGCGGTCAGGTGCTGGCAGGCGGGCAGATCAACCTGCGCAGCAGCGTGCTGGTGTGGGAAGAAGGCTCGGTGCTGCGCGCCGCCGGTGCGCAGGGCAGGCTCGATGCGCCCGCAGGCACGGCGGCGGCCTATGCCGGCGGCACGCAGAACGTGTTCGGCGCTGCTGGCAGCCTGGACATCAACCTGCGGGCAGAAGTGCAGCCGGGTGGCGCCTCGGTACTGGCCGGGGGCGCCGTGCTGGGCGGACGTTTCGAAGCCCCGGCCGCGTCGGTTGGCAGCGCCGTCGGCGTAGGCGGCGAATTGCGGCTGACTCTTGGCGGCGACGGAAACCCGCTGAACAGCCCCGAGCGGCGCATCACCTTGACCGATCAGCCCAGCGCCAGCGCGCCGCTGTTTGGCAACGACACAGCGTTGCAGCTGTTGCGTGGCGCGGTGGCCGTCGACACGGGCCGCCTGTCGGCTTCAGGGGTCGACAGCCTGGCCCTGCGTTCCAGCGCCGAACTGGCTTTCGCGGGCAACTGGCAGCTCGACCTGGCCCGCCGCATCGTGCTGGACGCCCCGCTGTTCAATGCCTTGCCTTCGTCCCAGGTCAGCCTGCGTGCGCCGTCGATCGCGCTGAACAGCAGCGCGGCAGCGCCGGCGCAGCAGTCGGCACCGGTGCCGCGGGCTGGCGACGGCCGCTTCAGTGCCAGCGCGGCGACGCTGGACCTGCTGGGCAGCAGCAGCTGGAACGGCTTTGCCAACATCAGCCTGCAATCCGGTGGCGACGTGCGTGCCAGCGGTGTGTCGGCCAGCGGCGGGCCGCTGGTCGGACAACTGCGCACGGCCGCCAACCTGAGCATCACCGCAGCGCAGGTGCTGCCCACCACCGACAGCCGCTTCACTTTCGACGCCAGCGCGGGCGACATCAGCGTGGCCCGCAGCACTGGCCCTGCCCCTGGCCTGCCGCTGTCTGCCGGCGGCAGCCTGGCGCTGCAGGCCCGCAACATCAGCCAGGGCGGCGTGCTGCAGGCGCCGCAGGGCAGCATCGAACTCATCGCCAGCCAGCGCCTCGCACTGCAGCCCGGCAGCCAGACCTCGGTCAGCGGCGCCGGCGCCGAACTGTTCTACGGCAGCACCCAGGGCGGTGGCGCACGCTGGGCGGTGCAAGGCCCGGCCGATGTACGCAGCAGCGCGCCCGAAAAGCGCATCAGCCTGCAGGCACCGCAGCTGGACCTGGCCGCCGGTGCGGTAGTGAACCTGGCCGGCGGGGGCGAACTGCTGGCCTATGAATTCATCGCCGGCCCAGGCGGGTCGCGCGATGTCTTCAGCGGCGCGGCTGGCGGTGCCTTCGCCGTCGTGCCCAATGAGACCGGCGTGGCCCCGATCAACCCCATCATCGCCGCCGAAGCCGACGCTGCCGGCCGGACGCCCAACCAGCCCTTCGGACAACAGATCACCTTCGGCCCCGACGCCCCGCTGCCGGCCGGCACGTATGCCGTGCTGCCTGCGCGGTATGCGCTGCTGCCCGGTGCCTTTCTGGTCCAGCCCACCACCGCCCGAACCCCGGCCGCACTGGGCTTGGCGCAGACCCGGCCCGACGGTTCGACCCTGGTCGGTGCGCGCCTGGGCACCGCCGCCAGCGGCCAGGCTGACAGCCTGCCGGGCCTGTACATCGTCATACCCAGCGCAGTGGCTAGGCGCGCCAGCGAAGTGCGCGTGGCGCGCGCCAACGACTTCTTCGCCAACACGCCAGGCGCCAGCCTCCCGGCCGACGCCGGCGCCCTGAACCTGCAAGCCCAGCAACAGCTGAACCTGGAAGGCAGCCTGCGCTTCGAAGCCGCCACCGGCGGCCGAGGCGGCGAACTGAACATCGCCGCGCCGCGCATCGTCATCGGCGATGTGCCCGCCGCCAGCGCCGCGGGTGCCTTGCAACTGGGCATCGAACAGCTCAATCGCAGCGGTGCCGCCAGCATCCTGGTCGGCGGCACGCGCGCGGCTGCGGGCACGGGCAGCCAGGCGGGCGGCCGGCTGGTCAACACCGTGGCCAGCAGCGTCACGCTGGGCACCGGGGCACAGCCGCTGAGCGTGGGTGACTTCAGCATCGTCGCGCTGGACGAACTGACAGTGTTGGACGGGGCTCAAGTTCAGACCTCCGGGGAAGGCGAAGAAACCGACCTGCGCGTCAACGGCAACGGCGCCGGACTGCGCGTCAACGCGGGCGACGGCGCCCTGCTGCGCACGCCCGGCAGCGCCAGCACGCCCGCAGCGCTGGGTCGACTGAATATCGGTGCCGGCGTGCGCCTGGGCCCGGGCAGCGTCACGGCCGAGGCGACAGGACGCCTGAGCCTGAACCCTGCGGCCCTGCTGCAGGCACGCACGCTGACCCTGGGTGCGCCCGAGGTTCGCGTCGGCGGCGCAGCGCCCGCCTCGGCCAACACCTTGCACCTGAGCGGCGACGCGCTGGCCGCCGCGAACGCGGCACAGGCCCTGACGCTGCGCAGTTACGGCACGCTCGAACTTGCCGCAGGCAGCAGCCTGGGTGCGGCCGGCATGGCCGAACTGGGCTTACAGGCGCAGTTGCTGCGCGTCACGCCCAACGCCAGCGGCAGCAACGCGGCAGCAGCCCGCGCGCAGGCCATCAACGTCACCCTGTCCAACCCCAGCGGCAGCGCCGCCGGCAACGCCGCTGCCGGCGGCGGCATCCTGCAGGTGCAGGCGCTGGGGGGCGATCTGAGCCTGGGACCAGGGGCTCTGGCTGTGGCCGGGGTGCAGACGCTGAGCCTGCAAGCCAGCCAGGACATCGTCACCCTGGGCAATGGCAGCCTGAACACCAGCGGCAACCTGCAGATGGGCGCGCAGCGGCTGACGGCCGACACCGCGGCACAGTCCAGCCTGACGGCCGGCGGGCGCATCGACCTGGTGACAGCCCCCAATTCAACCCAGACCGAGGCCCGCCAAGGCGACACCGGACTGGGCGCCAGCCTGAGCCTGCAAGGCAGCGCGCTGGGCATCAACGGCAACATCGAACTGCCCTCGGGCCGGTTGAACCTGCAGGCCAGCAGCGGCAACATCGACCTCGGCAGCCAGGCCCGCATCGGCCTGGCCGGGCAGACGCTGGATTTCGCCGGCGTCGCCTTGAACACGCCGGGTGGCAGCTTGACAGTCAGTGCAGCGCAGGGCAGCGCCAACCTGGCACCGGGTTCGCGCGTCGACGTCAGCGCTGCCGGCGATGCCAATGCGGGCAACCTGAGCCTCTTGGCTCCGGCCGGCACGGTGGCCATCGCGGGCAGCCTGGTCGGCACCAGTCAGGGTGGCGCAGGCGCCCGGCTGGCCATCGACGCCCGCATTGCGCCCCTGCTGGACAACCTGGCGCAGCAGCTCGATGCTGCACGCACCGCTTCGGCATCTGGCACAGCGCAGTTTGACGGTCTGGTTCTGGTGCGGGCGCGAAGCGGCAATCTGTTCCTGTCAGCGGGGCAAGCGCTGCGTGCACAAAGCCTGAGCCTGCTGGCCGACCAAGGCAGCATCGGCATCGCCGGCAGCCTGCTGGCCCTGGGCACCGACGACACCAGCATCACCGTGGCGGCCGGCGGCAACGCCAGCCTGTTGCCGGGCGGGCTGCTGCAGGCGCGCACGACCGGGGAAGGCACGCAAGGCGGACGAGTCGAACTCATCACCGCGGCCGGCCGGCTGTCGCTGCCGACAGGCGCGACCGTGGACGCCGGTGGCCCGGCCGGCAACGGCAGCCTGCTGCTGCGCGCGCCCCGCACAGGCAGCACCACCAACGGCAGCGACGTGGCGATCGACCCGCTGCTTGCCGACCTGCAAAGTGTGGGCAGCATCGAGGTCGAGGCGATTAGGGTGTACAGCAACGTCGGCACGCTCAGCCCCACCGCGGCGCCAATGCCTGCACCGACGGCAGCGCCAACTGCGGCACCTACCGCTGCGCCAACGGCGGCCCCGACTGCCTCACCCACCGCAGCGCCTACGGCTGCCCCAACGGGAGCGCCCACCGCTGCGCCGACTTCCGCTCCGACAAGCGCTCCGACCGCAGCCCCGACTGCTGCACCGACGGCTGCACCGAGCTCTGCTCCGACTTCGGCACCAACATCTGCCCCGACGGCTGCGCCAACAGCGTCGCCGACTGCCGCACCCACCACAGCGCCGACTGGCGCTCCAACTGGAGCCCCGACAGCTGCCCCGACTACAGCGCCGACTGCCGCACCCACCACAGCGCCGACATCGGCGCCAACTGCGGCCCCGACATCTGCCCCGACGGATGCGCCAACGGCTGCGCCCACCACAGCGCCCACTGCCGCTCCGACAGCTGCGCCGACGGATGCGCCCACCGCAGCGCCCACCACAGCGCCGACTACCGCCCCGACAGCTGCTCCGACTACAGCGCCGACTGCCGCACCCACCACGGCCCCGACATCGGCCCCGACATCGGTCCCAACACCGGCGCCCACCGCAGCCCCGACGACCCCCCCGACGAACCCAGCGCCTGGCAATGGGCCGACGACACCTGGCCAACCGGCACCGCCGCCGCCCACCATGCCAACTGGCGCTCCGCGGCCCGCGAGTAGCGACAGCTGGGGCGATCGCATGTCCGTTCTCTTCAAATTGGTGGCAGGTTCTGACATGGTGACGCTGGACTCGGCGGCTCCGGGCAATGGGCCGACGACACCCGGCGTGACGCCCCCTTTACCGCCCACGCAACCTTCGGCGGCGCCCACGACTGCTCCTACGGCAGCCCCAACGGCAGCTCCCACAGAAGCGCCAACCGCGGCCCCAACTGAAGCGCCCACCGCTGCGCCAACTGCAGCCCCGACCCCGGCTCCCACATCCGCACCCACTGAAGCGCCCACTGCAGCACCTACAGCTGCCCCCACCGCATCGCCCACGTCTGCGCCCACTCCCGCACCCACAGCCGCGCCGACCGCAGCACCGACATCGGCACCGACCGCAGCTCCTACAGCTGCACCCACCGCCGCCCCAACTGCCGCGCCCACGTCTGCGCCCACTGCAGCCCCGACGGCTGCACCCACGCCTGCGCCAACAGCCGCGCCGACCGCAGCGCCCGCACTCACAACCCTGGCTCAAACCACGGTCCAGGCCGACAACAACAATTTCATGATCAACCGCACGGCCGTCGAAGCCCGACTGGCCGGTGGCAGTCCGACGCTGGCGGCCAGGCTGTCTGTGCGACCAGGTGTGGAAGTGCGCTCCTCCGGCAACCTGGTCATGACCGGCGACTACGTCCTGCCCAGCAGCACGCAGCGCAACGGCCAGGCGCCGATGACGCTGACGCTGCGCGCCGCCGGCAATCTGCTGATCACCAACACCCTCAGCGACGGCTATGCCAACGCCACGGCCGCCGCCTTGGTCCAGCCCGGGCCTTCGGCGTCCCTGCGCCTGATCGCAGGTGCCGACCTCAGCGCCGCCGACCCCCGCAGCGTGCAGCCCGTGCCCGTTCCCATGCCCAACGTGGCACCAGCGGCCCCTGCCGGCAGCGGCGACCTGATCATTGGCCGCGCCGCGTCCTCGCCCGCAGCCGCCGGGCCCGACGTTTTCGTGCGCACCAGCACCGGTCGCATCGAGATGGCAGCAGCGCGCGATGTGCAATTGTTCAACGACGGGGTGCGCATCTACAGCAGCGGCACACCCATTGACATCGCCACGCTACCGGCCTACTCGCGCCTGGGGGTGGCCGTCACCCAGACCCTTCGCCAAGCCAATGGCAGCCCGCTCGGGCCCTTCTTCCAGGGCGCAGGCGATGTCAGCATCCAGGCCGGCCGTGACGTGGTGGGCAGTTCCACCCGGCAGCAGTACGTCACCGACTGGTGGTGGCGCCAGACCGGCCTGGCCGCCCCCGGCGCACCGGCGGCGTGGTGGTCGCGCTACGACCTGTTCCGCCAGGGCATTGCCTCTTTCGGTGGCGGCGATGTACGCATCAGCGCGGGTCGCGACGTTCAAGATATCGATGCGTCAACACCCGCCAGCGGCTACAGCGTGCGCAGCGCGCAGGTGGATGACCTGACTCTTCCCCAGGCGGCGCTGTTGCTGCCTGGCGGCACGCTGAGCGTCAACGCTGGGCGCGACCTCGTCAGTGGTCTGCTCTACGGCGGCGGCGCAACAGCCAGCGCCAGCGCAGGCGGGCTGATCCGGCCTGCAGCCGTCACCTCGCTGGGCCGCTCGCACCCCGGCCTGCAACTGCTGTATGCGGCCACCGACTGGACGGTGCAGGCCACCGGCAACATCACCCTGGGCAGCATGGCGTCCATCGGCTTGATGCAGGGCGTGGTGCAAGGCACAGGTGCGGCCCGCACGGACGTCATCACGGGCCTGGACAACGGCGCCAGCCTTGATGTGCTCAGCTTGGGCGGCAACATCGGGTACACCGGTAGCCGCACGCCGCTGTCGCCATCCAACGACCCGAGAAACCAGATCAGCGAACCCGCACGGCAAGCCCCGGGCGAATTGCGTCTGGCCGCGCCGGCCGGCAACGTGAGTGCGGCAGCGCCGCTGCAACAGCGCCCTGCCGGAAACCAGGCCAGCCTGCAGGTGCTGGCGGCGCAGGACGTGACGCTGCGCACGGTGACCGTGGGCGCGCTCTCGCCCGCCGGCCTGCCGCAACCCCAGGCCCGAATCACAGCCACCAATGCGTTAAACCAGGACTGGCGGCAGACCAGCGAAGGCGCGGGTGCAGACACTGCAGCCACGCTCGACACCAGCAACCGCCAGCCAGTGCAAGTGGTAGCCCGCGACGGCAACGTGGTGCTCGACGCCGACCTTCGCAGCGCTCGGCCGCTGGTGGTGGTGGCGGGCCAGGACATCCTGGGCCGCGGCAGTGCCAGCTTGAGCATCCAGCACCAGGCTGACGATGAAGTCAGCGTGCTGCGCGCCGGCCGCGACTTGGAGCTCGCCAACAACACCGCAGCCCGGCTGCGGCTGTCCGGGCCTGGCGACCTGCTGATCCTGGCCGGCCAGGATGTCGACCTGCAGTCCGCGGCCGGCATCCAGAGCGTTGGTAACCAGGACAACGCACGACTGCTGGCCGAAGGCGGTGCCCGGGTCACCGTGGTGGCGGGCGTGAACTGGGGCGCAGCCGACTACGGACAAGCGCTGCAGGGCGGCCTGCAGTTGCGCGGCGGTGGCGCTGGCCTGCTGGCCCTGGAAGGCGAACTCTTCACAGCACTGCAGGCCCTGGGCAACGGCCAAGTCCTGCCACCGGCCAACAGTCCGGCTCTGGCCGCGGCGGCAGCCGCGTTCCGCGCCCTGGATGCAGCGACCCGTGCAGAACGGGTGCGCCAACTCGTCGGCACGGAACTCCTGCAGCGGCTGCGCCAGCAGGCCATGCGCGCAAGCAGCGGCGATCCGCAATTGAGCCCCACGGCTGCAAACACTGCCTATGCCGGCCTGGACGCGGAACGCCAACGCGAGGTCGACGCAGCCGTGCAGGCCCAGGCCCTGGCCGAAGCAATGGGCGCACGCCTGGAATCGGGCGTACAGGCTCAGGCCCAGGCCCAGGCCCAGGCCCTGGCCCTGACGCTGGCCGAGGCGCTGGGCGCACGCCCACAAACGGGCACTACCGGCACCGCCGCCCTGGCCGACTACACCCGCGACCTCTACGCCCGCTGGACGCCCGAGCGACGTGCCTTGCGTCTGCACGATGTGCTGTTTGCCGAACTCCGCATTGCCGGCCGCCAGGCGGCCCGGCTGCCGTCCGGCCCCGACCGCGACGCGGCCTACGCCCCCGGCTACGCCGCCCTGGCGCTGCTGTACCCGGGCGAACGCGGCCCTGGCGACATTCGCCTGACGGCCAGCCAGATCAAGAGCCAGCAAGGCGGCAGCATCCGGTTGCTGGCCCCTGGCGGCGGCATCGACGCCGGCGCCCTAGCCGGCAGCGTGGGCAAGCCGGCCGATGCGCTGGGCATCATCACCACCAGCGGCGGCAACATCGAAGCCGTTACCAGCGGCGACTTTGCGGTCAACCAGTCACGCGTGTTCACGCTGGCCCGTGGCGACCTGCTGTTATGGAGCAGCGAAGGCAACATCGACGCCGGCCGCGGCGCCAAGACCGTGACCGGCGCGCCGCCGCCGGTGCTGACCATCGACCGCGACGGCAATGTCGTGGTCGACACCTCGGGCAGTTTCTCAGGCAGCGGCATTGCCGTACTCGACGGCGCCAGCACCCTGGACCTGTATGCGCCCAAAGGCGAGATCAGCGCCGGCGAAGCCGGCATCGCATCGCGCGGCACCGCCTTCCTGGGCGCGCAGGTGGTGCGCGGCGACGACATCCAGCTGGGCGCGGGCAGTGTCGGCGCGCCGCCGGCGCCCGATACCGGCGGCGCCACCGCGGCCCTGGCCCTGGCCAGCAGTGCTGCCACCACCCCGGGTGCCACCAGCAGCCAGGCGCAGGAAGAGGAAGAAGACCGCCGCAAACGCCGCGCCCGCCGCAATCTGCTGCTCGAATTCCTGGGCTTCGGCAACGGACCCTGAAACGCACGCACCGTCATCGACTGACCAACCATCTCATGCACACCCACCCGAACCGCCTCCCCGTACCCCTGCGCGCTACCCGGTCGAGCACGGCCCAACGCTGGCTGACGATGCTGGCCCTGCTCTGCGCTGTCGGCCCGGCCGCCGCCTGGTGGGACGAGGCCTGGGGACAGCGCACACGCTTCAGCCTCGACACCAGCGCTACGGGGGTGGCCGTGCCCGAAGCCTTGAACAACGTGCCGGTGGCCCTGCGGCTGCACAGCGGCAATTTCGACTTTGCAGCGGCCAAGCCCGATGGCAGCGACCTGCGCGTGCTGGCCGCCGACGACAAGACGCCCCTGCCCTTTCGCGTCGAACGCTTCGATGCCGCCAACGAACTGGCGGTGCTGTGGGTGAGATTGCCCAGCCTGCTGCCCGGCACTGCCGCCAACACGGTGCTGGTCTATGCCGGCAACAAGGCAGCCGCCGCGCAAGCCCCGGCCGAAGTGTTCGATGCCACGACCCTGCTGGCCGTCGGCTTCGACGACGCCGCGAACCAGGCCGCTGACCGCAACGGCACCCTGCGCGCCACATCGGCCATCACCCCCGAAACCAACGGCCTGCTGGCCGGCGGCGCGCGCGTGGCCGGCCCCGTGATCAGCTGGCCGGCAGGCGCCCCACTGCAGGTCGCCGCGGGCGGTGCGACCACCCTGTCGCTATGGGTGCGGCCAGAAGACATCGCCGCTGGCAGGCTGCTGGCCTGGGGCCCGGTGCAGCTGGCGGTGCAAGGGGGGCGTGTCAACGCCAGCGTCGCGGCGGTCAGCCTGGTCGGGGGCGACCTGGCCATCGGCCGCTGGGCCCATGTCGCCCTCGTGCTGACGGGTACGCAGGCCCGCCTGGTGGTCAACGGCATCGAAGTCGGACAAGCCGCTGTGGCCACGCCGGCGCTGGAGGCCGAGTTGCGCGCTGGCGAAGGACTGCGCGGCGTCATCGACCAGGTCGAAGTGGCTGCCGTGGCCAGGTCCAACGCCTGGCTGTTGGCTGCCTACGCCGCACAAGGCAGCGACGGCAAGCTGACGCAAAGCGTGCTCGAAGATGCCAAAGCGACGGGCAGCGAAGGTGGCCAGGGCGGCTACATCGGCATCCTGGTCAAGAACCTGAGCATCGATGCCTGGGTCGTCATCGTCCTGCTGGGCATGATGTTCGTCGTTGCCACTGTCGTCATGGTGTCCAAGATGCTGTACGTCAGCCGGGTCGACCGCGACAACCGGCTGTTCCTGCAACGTTTCCGCGACGCCAAGTCGAATCTGCTGAACCTGGAGGCTTCGCCTGACCAGACCCACTCATCGCTGTACCGCCTGTACCGGGCCGGACAGCGTGAACTGAAGAAACGCCGCATCGGTGAAGGCGACGTACCGCCGCTGTCCGGCGCATCACTGGATGCGGTCAAGGCATCGGTCGACGCTGACCTGGTGCGCGAATCGCACAAGCTGAATTCGCAGATGGTGTGGCTGACGATCGCCATCTCGGGCGGCCCCTTTCTGGGTCTGATGGGCACGGTGATCGGCGTGATGATCACCTTTGCCGCCATCGCCATCGCCGGCGACGTCAACGTCAACGCCATCGCCCCGGGCATTGCTGCGGCCCTGCTGACGACGGTGGCCGGGCTGGCGGTCGCGATCCCGGCGCTGTTTGGCTACAACTATCTGGCCTCGCGCATCAAGAACATCTCGTCGGACAAGCAGATCTTCGTCGACGAGTTCATTACCCGTGTGGCCGAAGAGTACGGCGCCCGCTGAACCCAGCCCGTGATCTGCTGATCCCCTCATCCCCTGATCCCCTCATCCCCTGAGCCCACACATGCAGCAGCAAGCCGAGAACCAGCCCTACGACGAGATCAACGTCACGCCCATGCTGGACCTGGCGTATGTGCTGCTGGTGGTGTTCATCATCCTGACAACGGCATCGGTGCAGGGCGTGAAGGTGCAGTCGCCCGAAACCAGTGCCACCAGCAACCTGGCACGGCCGCAGACCCGTGCCATCACCATCACCGCCGACGGCAGCATCTTCCTCGACGCCTACCCGGTGAACCTGGAACAGCTGCGCAGCCAACTGGCTGCCTACAAGGCGGCCAACCCGGGGTTGCCGGTGGTCCTGAAGGGCGACGCCGCAGCGCAGTACGACACCGTGATGCAGGTCTTGGAAGTGGCCAAGGCGCTGGACATCACCGAGCTGGGTCTGGTCACGCGCCGCGCGCCCTGACTTCACGCCCTGACTTCGCACGTTCACTTCGCACCCTCACGTCGCACCCTCACTTCGCGCCCACTTCAAGCTGAGTTCCGCCACCCACACCGAGCCTGAGCATGCAAGTCAATACCGACATCAAGCCCTACGACAGCATCAACGTCACGCCCATGCTTGACCTGGCCTACGTGCTGCTGGTGGTCTTCATTCTGATGACTACGGCGTCGGTGCAGGGTCTGTCGATCACCCTGCCCAAGCCCAGCGACAAGCCGTCAACGGAGAAGCGCGACCTGCGCATCGTTCAGGTCATGCCTGGGGGCGACCTGCTCATCAATGGCGCGCCGGTGACGGCGCAACAGCTGGAAAGCCAGCTGCAGGCAGCTTTCGCGCGCGACCCCAAGCTGTCGGTCGCCATCAAGGGCGACGGCCGCGCCAACTACGCAGCCGTCATCAGCGTGATCGACCTGTGCAACCGCCTGGGCATCGACATGGCCCTGGTGACTTCGCGCATCGGCACCTGAGGGAAGCGCTAATGGCACTGGCCGAAGACTCGATGCAGGCGCCGTCCACCGGCCGTCGGCTGTTGAACTGGGGCGGCGTGCTGCTGCTGGCCGTGCTGACCGTGCTGGCAGCACTGTGGCTGAAGAACTGGGTCAGCCAGGACATCAAGCCCAACCGCCAGGTGGCGCGCATCACGGTCCTGCCCGACACCCCACCGCCACCGCCACCGCCGCCGCCCAAGGAAGAGCAGAAGCCGCCGCCACGGGACGACCAGCCGCCGCCGCCACAGGTCGCGCCACAACCTGTGCAGGCGCCGCCAGCCGAAGCACCGATCAAGATGGAAGGTGCCGCCGGCAGCGGCGACAGCCCGTTCCAGGCCGGCGCTGTGAGCAATGACTACCGCGGCGGCGCCCCGGTCGTCGGTGGCCAGGGCGGCGGCGTACCCAACGTTGCCGACCGCGCCCAGCACCGGCTCTACGCTCAGGCCACACGCCAGCAGCTGCAGGCCGAACTGGAACGAAAGCTCCGCGGCGAGGCGACCGAACTGGTGGTGGACTTCAGCCTCTGGCTGCAGCCCGACGGCAGCATCGAGCGCTGGGACTTGCGCCCCAGCGGCAACGCCCAGGCCGACAGCGACATGCGTACCGCACTGGACGGCGCCACACCGGGCCTGCGCTTTGCGCCACCCCCTGCGGGGCTGGTGCAACCGATGCGCTTCAGGTTGAGCGTTCGCCCTGCGGGCTGAGCGGCTGAGAGTCTTTCGATCATGCCCACTCGTCACGCCAAAAGACGCCCGCTCGTCCTTGCAGATGCGCGCCATAGCCTGAGCGATGGCCGTGCTTTGCGCCCAGATCGGACGGCTTTTGACGCGCTGCCCGGTCAGGCTTGAAAAACTCTCAGCCTCTGAGCCCGCTGCCGCCCCTTCACCTCCACGTCCACAGCCCTGCCCACCATGTCTGACTGCCAACATACCCTCCAGCGCCGCTTGTGGCGCAACCGCCCGAATCTCACGCTCAGGCTGCTGGTTACCGGGCTGCTGGCCGCCGGACTCAGCACCGCGCAGGGGCAGACGCCCGTGCCAGCAGCCGCACCTGCCGAAGCGGCGCGCAGCCCCAGCGAAGAGCGCGCCGCGCTGGAGCAACTGCGCGCCACCACGGCGGCCTTGATCGAAGCGTTGGTGGCCCAAGGCTTGCTGCCGCGCGACAAGGCCGACGCCCTGCTGCGCCAGGCTGCACCGGGCGCAGCGCCAGCCCAGGCCCCGGCCGCCGCCGCCGCCGCCGCCACCCAATGGGGCGCGCCCGCCGCCGCCGGCGCCCGCCCGGTGCAGCGTGTGCCGTACCTGTCTGACACAGCGCGCGCAGAACTGCGCGATGCCGTGCGCGGCGACCTGCTGGAGATCGGCCGCCAGGAAGGCTGGGCCGAAGCCTGGCGCATTCCCACCTGGGTGCGCGGCATCACTTTCGGCGGCGACCTGCGCGTGCGCGCGCAGTCCGAACTCTTCGACAAGGGCAACTTGCCAGCAGACCAGTACCGGCTGCAGAACGACCTGGCCAGCACCCCGGCCTGGGCCCCGGACCTGCTGAACACCACGGTCGACCGCCACCGCCTGACAGTTCGCGCACGGCTGGGCCTGCAGACCGAGCTGGGCGAAGACGCCATTGCAGGGCTGCGCCTGTCAACAGGCGGCACCACCGGGCCGACATCGGCATCCCAGACCCTGGGCAACCAGTTCAACCGCTACGCCACCACCTGGGACCGCGCCTTCCTGCGCTGGACGCCGGGCGTGACCTGGCGCCTGGAAGCCGGCCGCATGGCCGTACCCTTCAGCGGCGGCAGCCTGATCTGGCCCGAAGACTTGGCGCTGGACGGCGCGATGGTCGAATACCGCAAGCGCGGCGGCGGCTGGCAGTTCAACACCCGTGGCGGCGCCTTCGCGCTGCAGGAATTCAGCGTCGACAAGCGCGACAAATGGCTTGTCGGCCTGCAAGCCGCCCTGACCTACGACGTCGACCCGTTGACCGAATTCAACTTCGCGCTCGGCGTCTATGACTTCCAGCGCATTGAAGGCGTGCGCGAGACCCTGCCGCCCCCCACCGGGGCGCGCGAAGGCACCGTGCCGTACCTGACGTCGTCGTACCCGGACAGCGTGCGCAGCAAGGGCAACACCCTCATCAACATCAACGACCCCACCAGCACTTCACGCCCCACCTGGGGCCTGGCATCGCGCTTCCGGCCCGTACACATCAGCACCGGCATGCGCTGGCTCGCCTTCGCGCCGCTGGAAACGGGCTTCAGCCTGGACTACCTGCAGAACACCGGCTTCGATCTGGCCGACATCGAGCGCCGCGCTGGCGATTCGCGCGTGAGCCTGATCGCCGAGAAAACCAAGGGCTTCGAGCTGCGCGCCTTCGTAGGCACACAGGGCACCGAACAGCCAGGCGACTGGCAGCTGTTCGGCTCGATCCGTCAATTCGAGCGCGACGCCTGGCCTGACGGCTTCACCGACACCACCTGGAACGGGGGCGGCACGAATTACAAGGGCTGGCAGCTGGGCGGCAACTACGCCCTGGACCGCAGCTTGCGCCTGGGCCTGCGCTGGACGAGCACGCGCAACTTGGACGACGGCGTGATCGCCCCGCTGGTGCCTACCGGCACGCTGAGCGCGGCACCCTTCAAGCTGGATGTGCTGCAGGTCGAGCTGACCTCTCGCTTCTGAGTCTTCACAAGGCACTGCGATGAACACCTTCCAACGCACTCTGACCGCCGCCCTGCCCTTGGCCGTGCTGCTAACTCTGCTTGCCGGTAGCCCCCTGCCGATCGCCCAAGCCCAAGCCCAAGCCCAGACCAGCGCCGCCACCCGCGACACCGAGACCCTGCGCCGCATGCAGCGCAACCTGCAACAGGCACAACAGGAACGCGACACCGCCCAGGCCGAAAAGGCCGCCCTTCAGCGCGAACGTGAAACCGAAGCCGGACAGCAGAAGCAGGCCCAGGCCCGCCTGGCAAACCTGCAGCGCGATGCGCAGGCTGAGCGCAGCCAGCTGCAGGCCGTGCAGGCACAGGTGGCCAGCCTGGAGCAGCAACTTCAGGCCGCCCAGAAGGCACAGCAGGACGCTGGCCAGGCCAGCACCACGGCCCAGGCTGCCTGGGCGCGCGAGCGCCAGGCGCTGCGCCAGGACCTGGACGGCCGCACCCAGACCAACCTGGCGCTGGTGGCGCAATTAACCATCGCCAGGACAGCCCTGGAAGATGCCAGGCGAAACAACCAGGCACTGCATGCCATGGGCCTGGAACTGCTGGATCTCTACAGGCAGGCCCCCGATGGCGCCCAGTGGCAGCGCGGCGAACAGCTGCTGGGCTTGGCCGGGGTACGTCTCGAAGAACGGGCCGAGAAGGCGCGTACCCAACTGGACGCGGCCCTGGTCGGCAGAACCAAAACCGGCAGCGCGGCGCCCGGTCAGCCGTAGCCGAAGCGCGCCTTGCGGGCAAATTCCGTGATCACCCGGGCGCTGTAGTCGATACCGCTGAAGGCCGCGTAGTCCGCCAGGCTGCGTACCGTGCCCAAACCGTACACGCCCAGGTCGGCGCCGTCCCATAGCAAGGCGCGCAGGCGCTGCTGGGCATGCAGGGTCAATTGATGCGAAGTGATGGCACGCTGGGCATCATGCTCAGGCGACCAGTGCAGCGGACGAGGCGCCGCGCCGGGCTCGGTATACAGGTGGTACAGCGGCATCTGCGGCACATGGAAGATGTCCCAGCCACGGGTGTAGGCGCGCAGGGCCAGCGCCTGCTCTTCGCCATGGAAGAACAGCTGCCCGTCGTAAGGCAGCTCTTCGACAAAGCGCCCTGGCGCAAACAGCGCACCTGCGGCCACGTGCAGCCCCGCCACCGGCACTTCGCTGGCGACGGGAACGCCTTCGAACAGCAGCGTCGGGTGCTCGGCGTCGAAGTGCTGACCCTCTTTCACGACATGCGCCAGCACATGGTCCGAAACGATCATTGCGCGTGGCTGGCCGGCATCTATTCGGAAAGGGTTTGGATAACAGGTCAACAGCGAACGCGGGTTCAGCGTCCTGCACTGCGCGGCCCAATGCAAGAGCCGTTCGTCCCAGCCCGGCTCGAACCAGATGTGAGAGTCCAGCTGAAGGTACCAATCCTCGCCCTGGTAGAGCGCCATGGCCAGCGCGCGAGCCCAACAGGGGCCGCGCGATTCCCAGGCCGGCACGCGCGTCCAGCGAACTTGCCGGCTCCAACTGGCTGGGGTGTCGAAGTGCTGCCCAGGTACAGCCTGTTCGACCACGCCGAACACCAGCCGCTCGGGGTATGCCGCCTGAGCCAGGGCATTGCGCAACGTGAAGGGCAACAGCGGGTCGCAGTAGGAAGCGATGCTGACGAAAATGCGCTGCCCTGTAACGTCAGGCCTGGCGATAGCTCACCTCGCGCGGGTAGTCCTGCATGCGCAGGTAGGCCGGACGCACGACGGTCTGGCCGTCGAAGTCATGTACCGGCAGCCGGGCGGCATTGAAGCGCTGCACCAGCCCTTCCAGCGTGTGTGTCGACGGCTGGTAGCCGCGCAACAGAACCCAGCTCAGGGTGCGGCAATTGTCCCAGGCCCAGCGGTCATGCCAATGGAAATCGCGCTCGCTCCAGACCGAGATATGGGCCTCGGATGCAACACCATCGGCAGCGTCCTGGACCACGAATTCAGGCGCTACCACCAGCACCCACGCGCTGCGATAGACCAGCGCGTTGAGCAGGTCCAGACCCTCGCTCTTGGGCATGTGCTCCAGACAATCGCCAGCGACAACGAGATCGAAACGGCGGTCGACACAGCGCCGGCACCAGGTCCAGGCATCTTCGACAACGACTTCGTCATAGACCTGTTCCAACCCGAATTGCGTGACGTAGCGGGCCTCGATTTCGAGTGCCGTGCGCCTGCAAGTCGTTGCAGCTTTCGCCAGCAGGCGCCCGTACTTGCCTGATCCCGGGCCGATGTCCAGTGCAGTGGCCGGAGCCAGCCACTCCAGCAGTTGCTGCGTGGCGTGGTCAAAACAAGGAAAGGATCCGGGCATCTTGAATTGCTCAACCGAATTGAGCCAAAACGTAGTGAAGGGCTGATGATGGCCGACTTCGAC
>JBBQAW010000004.1:0-41427 GCA_038316815.1 Burkholderiales bacterium | reverse complement strand
AAGGTGAAGGCCGAACTGGCTGCCGATCCGGGACTGAGCGCGCTGCGCATCGACGTCGACACGCGTGACGGCCGTGTGGCCTTGAGCGGCACGGCGCCGACCGACACCGCCCGTGAACGTGCCACCAGCCTGGCACAGTCGGTCCAAGGCGTGGTGACGGTAGACAACCGTTTGCTGGTTGAGCCCAAGAGCTGAGGGCAGTTCACGGGGCCTTCGTCTTAAGCGCGGCCAACTGTGCGGGCGATCGCGCAAATAAATATTTGCGCGGGCAGACTTCAAGCCACCGTCGCCAGCGCGGCCGCTTCCGCCACGCGTTCGCGCAACCAGCGGTGCGCGGGGTCGGCGTCCTGGCGCAGGTGCCAGAGCATCTCGACGTTGACCGGGCCCAGCTCGAAAGGCAGCTCGCAGGTCTGCAGTTCATGTCGGCAACCCGTGGCTTCTACGAAGCCGGCCGGCATCACGGTGACCAGGTCACTGTGCGCCACCACGCGGCCAGCGGTGAAAAACTGGTTGACGGTCAGCATGACTCGGCGCTGCCGCCCCAGGGCAGCCAGCGCCTGATCCACAAAACCATGCGGCCGCCCTGAGAAGCTGACCAGCAGGTGATGCGCGGCGCAGTAGGCGTCCAGCGTCAGCGGCGCGCCGGCCAAGGGGTGGCCGTGGCGCATGACGCCAACGTAGTGCGTGCTGTGCAAACGCTGGTGGCGCAGATGGCTGTCGGCGCCTTGTGCGGCGATGCCGGTCACGGCCTCGGGGAAGAAACCCAGGGCCAGGTCGGCAACGCCTGCTTCCAGCATGCCGCGCGGGTCGCGGGTGGTCAGCGGCAGCACCCGCAGGTTGGCCAGCGCCTGCGCACTTTCGATGGCAGCCACCAGGGGCGGCGCCAGCAGCGCGGCAGTGGCGTCCGCCATCGCCAGGCGCCACTGCACGGCATCGCGACGCGGCTCGTAGTCGCCCGGGGCCAGGGCCTGGCGCAGGCCGCCCAGCGCCGTGCGCACGGGGGGCCACAGCGCTTCGGCGCGGGCACTGGGGCGAACGCCGCGGGCGGTGCGCACGAAAAGTTCGTCACCCACCGCTTCGCGCAGCCGCCGCACGGCGTGGCTGACGGCCGGCTGCGTCATGGCCAGCACCTGGGCAGCCCGCGTCAGGCTGCCTTCGGCCATGACGGCGTCGAAGACGCGCAAGAGGTTCAGGTCGATCGAACGGAAGCTCGGCAGGTGGGGGGCGGGAGAAGCGGGGGACATGGTGGCCAGTCTAGATATGAACGAATCGAATACGACAGGTGAGAATTATTCACTTGAGTCTTATGCGTATAAACCCTAGTATCTTGACATTGGGCCTGCGGGCCCTGGCGTACAGGAGTTGAGCATGACCATCATTTCGATCCACGCCCCCCGCCCCGTTGCCGCCCCGCGCGGTGCCGCTTTCGCCGCCTGGGCCTTCCAGGCCATCCGCAAGATCATCAGCCGCCTGAGCGCAACCCGCCAGGAACGTGCAGAGCACCGTGGCTATGCAGCCCGCGTCGGTGACGCCGCCAGTGCGCGGCGCTATGCCCAGCAGGTGATGCAGTACGACGCCCGCTTCGCTGCCGACCTGTTTGCAGCCGCCGACCGCCACGAACACTTCGGCAGGTAAGTGCCCACTTACTCGGATCAGGCGGCCAGGCGCTCCGCGCGGGCCGGCACCAGTTGCGAGTACAGGTCCTTCGGGTCTGCCAGGGTCGGAATCAAATCCACGGGCTGCCCCAGCCCCAAGCTGCGCGCCAGCTCCGTCATCAAGCGCAGCGCAGCGTAGTCTTCCAGCGCAAAGCCGACCGAGTCGAATACCGTGACCGCCTCGGCGCTGGCCCGGCCCGAGGCCCGGCCCGTCAGCACCTGCCAAAGTTCAGTTACGGGAAAGTCGGCCGGCATCTGCTGCACGTCGCCTTCGATGCGGCTCTGCGGTTCGTACTCGACGAAAACCTGCGCTGCTTGCAGCACGCCAAGGTGCAATTCGGTCTTACCGGGGCAGTCACCGCCCACAGCATTCAAGTGCATGCCGGGCGCCAGCATGTCGGGCGTGATGATCGTGGCGTTGCATTTGTCAGCCGTCACGGTGGTGACGATGTCTGCGCCGCGCACGGCGTCAAGCGTGCTGGCATGCACGCTGGTGCGCAGCCCCGGCAACCCTTGCAAGTGGCGCTGCAGCTTGGCAGTGGCGGCCGGGTCGATGTCGAACAGTCGCAGGTGGCGAATGCCCAGCAGGTGGTGGAAAGCCAGGGCCTGGAACTCGCTTTGCGCGCCGTTGCCAATCAGCGCCATCGTCTGCACCCCCGGCCGGGCCAGCGCACGCGCGGCCATCACGGAAGTGGCTGCCGTGCGTATGGCCGTGGTTAAGGTCAGCTCGCTCATCCACTGCGGCGCGCCAGTGGCCACGTCGGCCAACACGCCGAAGGCCATCACGGTCGGCAAGCCCATGCGCGTGTTCTCAGGGTGTCCGTTGACGTACTTGAACGCATAGTGCGTGTCGTCGGCAATGGGCATCAACTCGATCACGCCGGCCACCGAATGGCTGGCCACCCGCGCCGTCTTGTCGAATTCGTTCCAACGGCGAAACCCGGCCGTGATGGACGCTTCCATGCGCTGCAGTACGTCGGGCAGGCCGTGAATGGCCACGATGCGGGCGATGTCCTGGGTGGTCAGCAGGCGGGTCATGGGTGTCTCCAAGCAATCTCGTCTAGGTGTGCACCGATTGTTCAGGCGCCCCGTGGCAATGAGAAGCGGCAACAGTGCCTCAAATCCGCCAGGCTTCTGCCGAAACGGCAGCGTCCATTGCCGAAGTGGCAAACTTGGTCATGGACTCACTCGACCAACAACTGTTAGCGCTGCTGCGCACCGACGCCCGTGCCAGCGTTGCCACGCTGGCGCACAAGCTGGGCGTTTCACGCGGCACAGTCAGCAACCGCATCACGCGGCTGGAAGACCAGGGCGTGATCGTCGGCTACACCGTGCGGCTGCGGCCAGACACCGAGCCGAACCAGATCACGGCCTGGATGAACATCGCGGTCGAAGGCAACCAGACGCGCGCCGTCATCGGCACCCTGCTGGGCGAACCCGGCGTGGCTTCGCTCCACGACACCAACGGCCGCTGGGACCTGCTGGCCGAATTGCGCGCCAGCCACCTGGGCGAACTGGCCGAGGTGCTGGAACGGGTGCGGCTGATCAAGGGCATTGCCAACACCGAGACCAGCATTCATTTGCAGACTTACAAGCTGTCATGACCATTCGCTTAACACGCTTAGATGCGAAAGCACAACCATGGTTATACGGGGTATGTCATAAAATCGTCATCCCTGTCGCCTATGGTCCAAAGGTTTCCCCGGATCTTTCGGCGACCAACACATAGGAATTAGCGATGAAAAAAATTTCCCTGGCCACCCTGGCTTTGGCTGCTGCGGCAGCTTCCGTGCCTGCGCAAGCGCAGTCCAATGTCACGGTGTTCGGCGTCGTCGACCTGGCCGCGCGTTCGGTCAAGAACAACGACACCCAATATCAATTGGCCGCCAGCGGCCTGAACAGCAGCCGGCTGGGCTTTCGCGGCGTTGAAGACCTGGGCGGTGGCCTGAAGGCTGGCTTCCACCTGGAAGGCGCGCTGAATGCCGACGACGGCAATGCCAGCGGCTTCAACTGGCAGCGCCGCGCCACGGTCAGCCTGATGGGCGGCTTCGGTGAATTGCGTCTGGGTCGCGACAAGACCCCGAACGGCACGATGCCCGACGACTTCGACCCGTTCTCGAACACTGGCATGGGTGCGTCTGGCACCATGCTCAGCTCGGCCACTGCGGGCTTGCCTTACAACACGTTCACGCGTGCTAGCAACAGCATCGGCTACTTCAGCCCCAACGTGGGCGGCTTTAGCTCGCACGCGATGGTGGCCGCCGGTGAAGGCACCGCTGGCGCGAAGTACACGGGCATCCGCGGCAATTACCGCCTGGGCGGCTGGGCGATGTCTGCAGCCTATGGCCAGACCGAAGTCAGCCCCGCGATCGACGCCAAGCTTTACGACCTGGGCCTGAGCTACGACATGAAGACGCTCAAGCTGTTCGCCAAGTATTCAAGGCTGACCGCCGGTGCACCTTCGCAAGACGACTACCTGGTCGGCGTGCTGGTGCCACTGGGCGCTTTCGACCTGCGCGCCAGCTACGAAATCATGAAGGGCAAGGGCAGCATCGCCAACCAGGAAGGTAAGAAGTACGCTTTCGGCGGCGCCTACAACCTGTCCAAGCGCACGGCCATCTACGGCACGTACGCGGACATCTCGAACACCAACACCAGCTTCCGCGTTGCTGGCAACAACCCGTTGACGCGTGGCAACGATTCGTCGGGCTACGAGTTGGGGGTTCGTCACTCGTTCTGATCGACACCTGAAGCCGGGCCCGCTGGGTTCGGCCATCACCGGGGGCGCTGTCATCTGCGGATGCAGCGCCCTTTTTCGTTGTCGCCCTGCGGCATGATGCGCACCGATGCTGCCGTACCTGTTGAAGCGACTGGTTTCCTTGGCCCTGACCTTGGTCGCCGCATCGGTATTGGTGTTCGCGGTGCTCGAACTGCTGCCCGGCAACGCGGCGCAAATCATTCTGGGCGACAGCGCCACGCCCGAGAGCCTGGCCGCGCTGGAAGCCCGCCTGGGCCTGGACCGCCCGCCGCTGCAGCGTTACCTTGAATGGACCGGCGGCCTGCTGCGCCTGGAAACCGCGCGCAGCATCAGCTACGACACGCCCACGGGCGAACTGCTGGCTGAACGTTTACAGGTCACCCTGCCGCTGGCCCTGATGGCGATGGCGCTGACCACCGTGCTGGCCCTGGGCCTGGGCGTCTACGCCGCCGCGCGCCACCGCAAGCTGGGCGATGTGGGTGTGATGGCGCTCAGCCAGCTGGGTATGGCCATACCGAACTTCTGGTTCGCCATCCTGCTGGTCTTGCTGTTTGCGGTGCAACTGCAATGGGTCAGCGCAGGCGGCTTTCCGGGCTGGCTGGCGGAAGACGGCGGGGGACTTGGGCCCGGCCTGAAGGCCCTGCTGCTGCCGGCCGTGGCGCTGGCCGTGGTGCAGACGGCCATTCTGGCCCGCGTCACGCGTTCGGCAGTGCTGGTCGTGCTGCGCGAAGACTTCGTCCGCACCGCGCGCGCCAAGGGCCTGAGCCGCCGCCAGGCGCTGCTGCGCCACGCCCTGCGCAACGCCATGATTCCGGTGCTGACGGTGGCCGGGCTGCAGTTTGCCAACCTCGTCACCGGCACCATCGTGGTCGAAAACGTCTTCGTTCTGCCCGGCGTAGGCCGCCTGGTCTTTCAGGCCATCAGCAACCGCGACCTGGTGGTGGTGCGCGACGTGGTCATGCTGCTGGTGGCCATGGTCGTGACTGTGAACTTTCTGGTCGACCTGGCCGTGGCCTGGGTCGACCCGCGCGTGAGGCTGTCGTGAACGGCAGCTTCTGGGGCCGTGCGCGGCAACACGCCAGCTTCGTGATCGGCTGCGCGCTGACACTGCTGATGGTGGCTGCCGCCGCCTTGTCCCTGGTCTGGCAGCCCTATCCGCCAGGCGACATCGACATCCCCAACAAGCTGGCCCCGCCCAGTGCAGCGCACTGGCTGGGCACCGACAGCCTGGGCCGCGACCTGGCCAGCCAGCTGCTGGTGGGGGCGCAGAACAGCATTGCCGTGGGCCTGGTGGCTGTGGGCATCGGGCTGCTGCTGGGCGTGGGCCTGGGCTGCGTGGCGGCGGCCTCGGCGGTATCAACGGGCCGCGGCCGCGGTTTGCTGGACGAGTTGATCATGCGCGCCTGCGACTTCGGCTTCGCCTTCCCGGCCCTGCTCTCGGCCATCATGCTGACCGCCATCTACGGGCCCGGGCTGTTGATGAGCATCGTGGCCATCGGCATCTTCAACATCCCGGTGTTCGCGCGCATCACGCGCACGGCGGCAGCGTCGGTGTGGGCGCGTGACTTCGTCACAGCCGCGCGCGCGGCCGGCAAGGGCCCGCTGAAGATCACGCGCGACCACGTGCTGCCCAACATCGCCAGCCCGCTGATCGTGCAGGCCACGATCAGCTTTGCCACCGCCATCCTGGCCGAGGCGGCGCTGTCGTATCTGGGCCTGGGCACGCAGCCGCCCCAGCCCAGCTGGGGGCGCATGCTGAACGACGCCCAGGCGCAGATGTTCCAGGCCCCGATGCTGGCGCTGTGGCCCGGTGCGGCCATCATGCTGAGCGTGCTGGGTTTGAACCTGATGGGCGACGGACTGCGCGACCTGTGGGACCCGCGGCTGGCGCGCCAGCGTTAGTGTTCTGAGACCGCTGCCCGCTGCCCAGCCCGCGAAGACCGCTCGCCGACACCGCCGCACGCCACGCCTCGCCACACGCCACAAAACGCCGCAACACCAGAATCACCCCATGCCCAGAAACATCGAGATCAAGGCCCGTTTGAACGACGGCATCGACGCCCTGCTAGCGCGCGCCGCTGCCGTGGCCGGCGGCACGCCACAAATCATCGACCAGGACGACAGCTTCTTCCGCGTGCCCCACGGCCGGCTGAAGCTGCGCCAGTTCGCCGACGGCACAGCCGAGCTCATTCACTACCAGCGCGCCGACACCGCGCAAGCCAAGGCCAGCGACTACGTGCGCGTGCCCGCGCCCAACCCGGCAGTCCTGCGCGAAGCCCTGGCCCGCGCCTGCAGCCTGCTGGGCCGCGTGCGCAAACGGCGCTGGCTGCTGATCGTGAGTGACGGGGCTTTCTGCACCCGCATCCACCTGGACCGCGTTGAAGGCCTGGGCGACTTCATGGAACTGGAAGTCATGCTGAAGGACGAGCAGACTGACGCCCAGGGCCAGGCCGTGGCGGAGAACCTGATGCGGCAACTGGGCCTGCAAGACGCACCGCGGCTGGCGGGCGCGTACATGGACATGCTGGCGTAGACGGCAAGCCAGCGTCTCCACTCCCACTCCCACTCCCACAACCGCGTCTGCGTCTACGTCTACGTCTACGTCTACGTTTACGCCGATGTCCACGCCCGTGCCAATGCCGCTGTCCGAACCCGAGCCCGAGCCCAGTGCCCAAGCCAGGCCGTGGCTTGCGGTGCGCGACCTGCGTGTCACGCTGGCCACGGCTACAGGGCCGGCGGATGCCCTGCGCGATGTCTCTTTCACCCTGGAGCGCGGCCAGTCACTGGGGCTGATCGGCGAGAGCGGCAGCGGCAAGTCCATCACCGCCCTGGCCCTGATGGGCCTGCTGCCCGAAGGCGCGTGTGTTCAGGGCTCGGTCAGGCTGGGCGCAGACGAGCTGACAGCGCTGGACGACGCGGCCCTGTGCCGCATTCGCGGCCGGCGCATCGGCATGGTGTTCCAGGAACCGATGTCGGCGCTGAACCCGCTGCACACCATCGGCCGGCAGATTGCCGAACCGCTGCGCCTGCACCTGGGCCTGTCGGCTGGCGCGGCGCGCGCAGAAGCCCTGCGCCTGCTGGACCGCGTGCAGATGCCGCAGGCCGCGCAGCGCCTGGCGGCCTGGCCGCATCAGTTGTCGGGCGGCCAACGGCAGCGGGTCGTGATCGCCATCGCACTGGCCTGCGGGCCCGAACTGCTGATCGCCGACGAACCCACCACTGCCCTGGACGTGACGACGCAGCGCGAGGTGCTGGACCTGATCCAGCGCCTGTGCCGCGACAGCGGCATGGCCCTGCTCTTGATCAGCCACGACCTGGGGCTGATGACCGACCGGGTCGAACGCCTGCTGGTGATGTATGGCGGCAGCGTGGTGGACAGCGGCCCCACGGTCGACGTCTTCGCACGCCGCGCCCACCCGTACACACGCGGCCTGCACGCCGCGCGGCCCCGGCTGGGATGGGGGCACAGCCAGTCCAGCCCACGGCAACGGCAACGGCTGGCCACCATCCCCGGCCGCGTGCCGGCGCTGGCCGACCTGGGCGCCGGCTGCGCCTTTGCCGAGCGCTGCGCACGCGTGCAGCCCCACTGCCGCGATGCCCCGCCGCCGCCCATCGCCGTCGGCCCCGGGCATGCGGTGCGTTGCCTGAACCCTTGGCCATGAGCACGCCACGCGCTGCAGCCGGTCCAGCCTTGCTGGAAGTGCGCGGCTTGTCGCAGCGCTACCGGCTGCCGCGCCAGCAGCCTTGGCAACGCGCCCCGGTGGTGCAGGCGCTTGACGACGTCAGCTTCACGCTGCACGCCGGGCGCTGCCTGGGTGTCGTGGGTGAATCGGGCTCGGGCAAGAGCACCCTGGCGCGTTTGGTGATGGCACTCGAAGCCCCCAGCGCCGGGCAGGTGCTGTTCGATGGCCGCGACCTGCACGCACTGCCCGCGCGTGAGCTGAGGGCCGCGCGGGCGCACTTCCAGATGGTGTTTCAAGACCCGTACGGCTCGCTCGACCCACGCCGCAGCGTGCTGCAAACCGTGTCCGAACCCCTGGCCCTGCTGCAAGGCGCAGCGCATGTCGCCGACCCCGCCCGCCGCCGCGCACTGGCGGCCGAAGCACTGGACGCCGTGGGTCTGCGCGCGGCCGACCTGGACCGCTACCCGCATGAATTCAGCGGCGGCCAGCGCCAGCGCATCGCGATTGCGCGTGCGCTCATCACGCGCCCGCGGCTCATCGTTGCCGATGAACCCGTCAGCGCGCTCGACGTGTCGGTGCAGGCGCAGGTGCTGAACCTGCTGCAGGACCTGCAGGACGCCTTCGGCCTGAGCTTTCTCTTCATCAGCCACGACCTGGCGGTCGTCGACCATCTGTGCGACGAAGTGCTGGTGCTGCAAGGCGGGCGCATCGTCGAACGCGGCACGCCGCAGGCGCTGTTCAGCCACCCGCAGCACCCCTACACGCGGCAGCTGCTGCAGGCCGTGCCTGGCGCAGGGCCACAATCTGGGTCGCCTCCCCGATTGCCCCCCCGGTCGGCCCCCCGAACGGCACCCTGAACTGCCCCCCGAACAGACTGGAGCACCTTGATGACCCTGGACCGGCGCCACGTCAACACCCTGCTGGCCACCCTGCCCCTGGTGGGCCTGCCGGCCTGGGCCCAGAAGCGCAAAGACACCCTGGTGCTGGCGATGGTGCTGGAGCCGCCCAGCCTGGACCCGACCACCGGGGCCTCGGCCGCCATTGGCGAGATCGTTCACTACAACGTCTTCGAGGGCCTGACCAAGATCGGCATGAGCGGCAGCGTCACGCCGCTGCTGGCCGAGACCTGGGGCCACACGCCCGACGGCAAGGTCTACACCTTCGGGCTGAAGAAAGGCGTCACCTTCAGCGACGGCAAACCGCTGGACGCCCGCACCGTGAAGTTCAGCTTCGACCGCGCACGTGCGCCCGACAGCACCAACAAGGCGCGCAAGGCGGTTTTCGACAACATCAGTTCGGTGCAGGTGATCGACGCGCACACCGTCTCGCTGGTGCTGGAAACGGCCGACCCGCTGCTGCCTTTCCGCCTGGGCGAAAGCACCGCCGTCATCCTGCACCCCGACACCGCAGCCGCTGCCAGCACGCAACCCGTGGGCACAGGCCCGTACCGGCTGGACAGCTGGAACAAGGGCAGCGCCGTTACGCTGGTCAGGAACGAAGGCTTTCGCGACGCTGCCAAGCTGCAGTTGCGCCGCGTCAGCTTCCGCTTCATCAGCGACCCCTCGGCCCAGGTGGCGGCGCTGCTGGCCGGTGACGTTGACGCCATGCCGCGCTTCGGTGCACCGCAGGCCTTGCGGCAGTTCCGCAACAACCCGCGCTTCGTGGTCGAGACCGGCTTCACATCCGGCAAGGGCATCCTGGCCATCAACAACCGCAAGCCGCCGCTGAACGACGTGCGCGTGCGCCGCGCGCTGGCCCACGCCATCGACCGCCAGGCCTTCATCGACGGCGCACTTGAAGGTCTGGCCAAGCCCATCGGCAGCCACTTCGCGCCCACCGATGTGGGCTACCTGGACCTGAGCCGATTCACGCCCTACGACCCGGCGCGGGCACGTGCCCTTCTAAAAGAAGCCGGTATCAGCACGCCATTGAACCTGACCCTGACCCTGCCGCCACCGCAGTACGCACGCACCGGCGGCGAGATCGTCGCGGCCCAGTTGGCCAAGGTGGGCATCAACGCCAAGATCGAAAACGTCGAATGGGCGGCCTGGCTGGGTGGAGCGTTCAAAGGCAACTTCGATCTCACGCTGATCCTGCATGTCGAACCCATGGACTACGTACGCGCCTACACCGACCCGAGTTACTACTTCGGCTACGACAGCGCCCGGTTCCGCGGCCTGGTGGCCACGCTGGGCGCAACGACCGACCCGCGCGAAAAGGCCAGACTCTGGCGCGACGTGCAGCGCCAGTTGGCCGAAGACGCGGTCAACGTGTTCATCTGGAACCCGTCGCAGATAGCGGTCTATCGCAAGGGTTTGCGGGGCTTGTGGACGAACTCGCCGATCTTCGCCAACGACCTGGGCGCGGTCAGCTGGGCGCCGCAAGGATGAAGGGGCGCTGCCAAGCACGTTCGCGCTGCCGCCGGCCGGCCTTCGGGTTGATCTTGGGCTGCGCCATTCGCCCTTCCACCCGCCAGCCGGGTATCCGGGCCTGAGAGGCTGAGAGGCTGAGAGTCTTTCGATCATGCCCACTCATCACGCCAGAAAACGCCCGCTCGTGGTTGCAAATGCGCGCCACAGCCCGAGCTATGGCTGTGCTTTGCGCCTGGACCGGACGCCTTTTGACGCGCGGCTCGGTCACGCTCGAAAAACTCTCAGCCTCTGAGACCGCAGCCGCCATGACGCCTGCCGATCTGCCATCCCTGACAGCCGCTGAACTGCAGGCCGGCTACCGCAGTGGCGAATTCACGCCCGTCGACGTGGCCCAGGCTTTGGTCAGCCACATCGCGGCCTGGGAACCGCATATCCAGGCCCTGTATGCCTACGCGCCTGAAGCCCTGCTGGCGCAGGCGCAGGTTTCTGCGGCGCGCTGGCAGCGTGGCCAGGCGCTGGGCCCGCTGGACGGCGTGCCGGTGACGATCAAGGACAACATCGCCACCCGGGGCACGCCCGTGCCGCTGGGCTGCGCCGCCCTGCCGCTGGTGCCTGCAGCGGCCGACGCCCCGCCCGCCGCGCGGCTGCGCGAGGCCGGCGTGCTGATCGTGGCGAAGACGACGATGCCTGACCTGGGCATGCTGTCTTCAGGCTTGTCCAGCTTCCATGCGCTGTCGCGCAACCCCTGGGACTTGCGCAAGACCCCGGGCGGCAGCAGTGCCGGCGCTGGCGCCGCGGCCGCTGCCGGCTACGGCGTGCTGCACCTGGGCACCGACATCGGCGGCAGCATTCGGCTGCCGGCGGGCTGGTGCGGCGTGGTGGGCTTCAAGCCCAGCGCCGGGCGCGTGCCCATCCACCCGCCCTACACCGGCCGCGTGGCCGGGCCGATGACGCGCAGCGTGACTGACGCCGCGCTGGCCATGGCAACACTCAGCCAGCCCGATGCGCGCGACGCGACACGGCTGGCGCCGCAAGACATCGCGTGGACAACGCTGGGTGACGAACGCGAAGTCAACCTGCGGGGCATTCGCATCGGCCTGCTGCTGGACGCCGGCTGGGGCCTGCCGGTGGATGCCGAGACGCAAGCCGCCATCAGCGCCGCTGCACGCGTCATGCAGGCCGCAGGCGCGCAGGTCGAAATCCTGGCGCCCTTCAGCACGCGCGAGATGATCGACGGCCTGGACCGCTTCTGGCGCCTGCGCGCCTGGCTGGAACTGCAGGCTCTACCCGCCGAAGCCCGCGGTCTTGTCCTGCCCTACATCCATGAATGGGTCGCCCCCGCTGCCGGCTACACCGGCACCCAGGTCTTCCAGGGCCAGGCGCAGATGGCCGCGTTGCGTGACGCAGCGGCAGCCGCCAGCGAACGTTTCGACTTCATCATTTCGCCCACCAGCCCGGTGCCGGCCTTCGACGCTGCATTGGCCAGCCCGCTGCACGACCCGGTGCGGCCCTTCGAGCACATCGCCTTCACGCTGCCTTGGAACATGGGCGAACAACCCGCCATCAGCGTGCCATGTGGCATGACATCGAAGGGCTTGGCGAATCGCCTGGCCGTCGGCCTAGCGAATGACCTGGCGAATGGCTTGCCGAATAGCCTGCCGAGTAGCCTGCCGAATAGCCTGCTGAGTAGCCTGCTGAGTAGCCTGCTGAGTAGCCTGCTCAGTAGCCTGCCCATCGGCCTGCACATCAGCGGCCGCCGCCACGACGACCTGGGCGTGCTGCGCCTGGCCCGCGCCTGGGAACGTCTGCGCCCGCCTCTGCCGGCCTGGCCCCAGCCGCCCGCTCCGGGCACCTGAAGCCGCAGGCCGGGCCGAGATTACATTCGCGTCATGGCTCACACCGACTTGCGCGGCAACCCTTGCGGCAGTGGCAGCCCGGCCGCACAACAAGCGGCCGAGCAGGCGCTGTGGCGAATGATGTCGTTCTACGACACGCCCCTGGCGGACCTGGACGCGGCCATGCAGGCCGACCCCGCCTGGGCCTTGCCGCACACGATGAAGGCCGGCTTCCTGCTGGGGCTGACCGAACCCGCCCTGCGTGACGAGGCCGCGGCCCATCTGTCGCATGCGCGCGCGCTGTCCGCCCATGCCCCGGCACGTGAACGTGCGCACCTCGAAGCGCAACAGCAGCTGCTGGAAGGGCGCTGGCACGCCGCCTGCCGCAGCTGGGAATGCCTGCTCATCGACCACCCGCGCGACGCCCTGGCATTGCAGTGGGCGCAGCAGTGGGACTTCTACCGCGGCGACACCCCGGCTCTGCGCATGCGCCCGGCCCGCGCCCTGCCCGAATGGGACGAGGCCGACCCGCTGCACCCCTATGTGCTGGCGCTTCACGCCTTCGGGCTGGAAGAAAACAACCTCTACCCGCAAGCCGAAGAAGCCGGCCGCCGCGCCCTGGCCGCGAACCCGCGCGTGCCCTGGGCCGTGCATGCGGTGGCCCATGTGATGGAAATGCAGGGCCGCTTCGAAGACGGTGCTGCCTGGCTGCGCCAGCACCAGCCGCATTGGGCCGACGGCAACGGTTTCGCCTGTCATCTGTGGTGGCACAAGGGCCTGTTCAGGCTGGAGTCGCTGGACGTGGCCGGCGTCCTGCGACTGATCGACCACCACCTGAGCGGCAGTGCCCTGCAGGTGGGCCTGCACCGCATGGACGCTTGTGCGCTGCTGTGGCGGCTGCACCTGCTGGGTGAAGACGTCTCTGGCTCTTGCGCCGTTTTGGTCGAGGGCTGGGGACTGGAAGACAGCGCGGCGGGCTACTACGCCTTCAACGACCTGCACATCGTGCTGGCGCTGCTGGGCGCAGGCCAGGTGCACCGCGCCGAGAGCTGGGTGGCGCGTTGTGCCGAACGGGCCATGGCGCCGGCAGACGCCAGGCGCAGCAACCACGGCATGGCGCGCGAAGCGGGCCTGCCGGTGATGCGCGGCCTGCTGGCCCTGGCACGCGGACAGGCCAGCACCGCCTGCGATCTGCTGGCGCCTGCCCGCGCCCTGACACGCAGCCTGGGCGGCAGCCACGCGCAACGCGATCTGGTCGACCAGACTTTGCTGGCCGCAGCCGCCAAAGCCGGGCGCCATAGCCTGGGCCGGGCGCTATTGAACGAGCGCCTGATGGCCAAACCCATGACCCCGCTCACCCGCCACTGGGCCCAGGCGCTGGGTGACAGGAATGCAGCCCGTGCCTGAACACTTTTAACCGTTGCACGAAAGGACAGCCCTCATGGCCACCGAAGAACAACGCGAGAATCGGTTGCGTCTGCTGGAAGACGACATCGGTCGGTCATTGGCGCAGTCGCAAGCCAGCGGCGAACTGCAAAATGCGCGCAGCTATGGCAAACCGCTGAACCTGGGCGACGGCTATGACGAAACGCCAGCCGAACTGCGCATGGCTTTCAAGATGCTGAAGGACAGCGGCTTCTATCCGCCTGAAGTGACGCTGATGCGCGAGATCGAAGCCTTGCGCCTGTCGCTCGAGGGCCAGCCCGAGACCGAACAGGCGACCCACGAAGGCCGGCAGCGCCTGGCCCAGCTGCGTCAGCAACTGGCGCTGCGCATGGAAAGCCCAGCCCGCACCCCGTGGGGGGCCATGAGAATTGGCAGACCCCATTTTCATCAAACCGTGCTGGCTGCCAGCACCACCCGGCGCGGGATTTCGGGCTTGGGCAGCGGCCGCGCCACTGCGGTTTCTTCGTCCAGCGCGGCCACTAGCGTGTCGGCCAGTTCATCGCCTGAACGCCAGGCCGCTTCCACGCCTGTGCCGGCCAGGAAGTCGCCACAGACACCCAGGCCGCGTTGCGCGTCCCACCAGCATTCGGTGCTGGCAGCGGCAGGGCGTTCGGCCGGCAAGGCATAACGCCAGCGGTGCACGGCACGGTAGGCCCATTGCAGCTTCACGCCCGTGGGCAGCTGGGCCGCCAGGGCCTGGCTGAGAGCGGTCTGCACGGCAGCGGGGCTGTCTTCCAGGTGCTTGTGTGTCCAGGCGGCGCTGGCATGCGCCACCCAGGTGGCAAGGCCGGCCGGGGCGGTGCGGCCGGGCTTGCGGTCGTTGCGTGCCACCCAGGCCAGCGGGCTGCGGCCGGCCTCGGGCTCGCAGGCGTCCCAGGGCCAGTCCAGGTCCTGGGTGGCTGCCATCAGGGTCCAGCAAGCCTGCATACGCACGGCGGCCAGGCTGTCGGCCCAGCGGTCATGGTGCCCGGCCAGCAAAACGGCTGCCTGCGCCGCCGGCAGGGCCAGCAGCACCTGATCGAAGGGGCCGTGGCAGCTGCCATCAGTCGCCACCAGCTGCCAGCCTGCGGTGCTGCGTTGCATGCGCTGGATCTGGCAACTCAGGTGCACGGGTGTGTCGCCGATGAAGTGCTTCGCCAGCGAAGTCATCGGGCCCACTGGCACCCAGCTTTCACGCCACGTGGGCGTGGGCCAGGCCGCATGTACCGATGGCGTCCAGGCGGCCACCACGCCTGCCGTGGCGGCCCGGCGCAGTGCTGCCTTGAAGCGCGGGTGCCGCGCCTGGATGTGCTGCGCGCCATGGTCGAACTCGGCCTGCTGCGCTGAACCGTCGGCAGCCGTCCATTCGGCCCGGCGCGTGGACATGCGGCCACCGACGCCACGCGACTTTTCGAACAGCGTGACAGCCATGCCGGCGTCGCGCAGGCTGGCGGCGCAGGCCGCACCAGCAATACCCGCGCCGATAACGGCCACGCGGACGGAGGGGCAAGGGTTGGGGGTCATGGACAGGCCTTTCGCGGTGAGCGGAAGCGGTTGGGCAAGATGGCGGTCAAAACTGCGGGACTGGCTTCTTCAAGAACGACACAACAAGACTGCGTTTAGGGCGAGAAGGTTCAATGGCTTTCGAAGGCGGTTCAGCTACCAGCGGCGCGCCAGCGCGACGGCCCAGGCCGAACCACCGCCCACAGCCGCCGCCCACGCACGCACCCACGGGCCCACGGCAACGCCGGCGTCCAGAGCCTCGTCGCGATGGCGCAGTTCGTCCTGACGGCAGGTTTGCAAGTCAGAGCGCAAGGCGGCCAGGGCAGACAAGTCGGTGCCATGCGTGACGGGCGCCAAGAGCAAACGGTCGAGATGGCCAATCTGTTCTGCATAGTGCTGATCGACAAAGCTTTCAACCGCCGCCACCGTGGCGTACACGGCACGCGGCCCGGCCAGGGCTGGCAAGGCCCCGGTCAACCAGCCGGCAAGCCGCCAGGCCGGCAGCAACCGGCTTCGATTCGCCGCGGGCAGATGAGCTTCAATGCAAGCGAGGTGCTGCTGTTCTGTGGCCAGATGATGCTGAGCGAAGGCGCGCGCAGCCGGGTCACGGCTGAAGGCCAACACGCCGCGGTAGATCTGAACTGCACCGACTTCGCCAGCGTGGTCGCTGCGCAAATCGGCAGTCACTGAAGCCGGCCAGGGCAAGGTCGTTGCGGTCTTGGCGGTCTTAGCGGTCGCTGCTGGCGTTGCTGGCGTTGCTGGCGTTGCAGGCGTTAATAGCGTTGGTGATGTTGGTGGTGTTGGTGGAGTTGGTGACGTTGCGGCGGGGCGCCACAGTTGCCTCACGGTCAGAAAGACGCTGTAAGCGGCTTCCAGTGTCCACGTCACCGGCGCCCATGCGGCCAGGCGGCCCAGCCAGGCCATGCGCGGCAGGGCCATCCACAAGTTGGCGAAGCCCAGCACGCCATCGGCCAGTCGGCCGTCAGCGTGCCGCACATGCAGACGCTTCAAAGCCGCTTCGCGCGTCAACCCGGCGCCCAGGGCCGCTTCGTCGCAGCGGCTGGCGTCCACCCATGCACAAGCCTCAGCGCCGGGTTGCCGCCGGTAGCCGGCGATTTCCCGCGTGCAAACCGGGCAAGCGCCGTCGTAATAGACCGTCAATGCGGGCAGCGCCGCGGCACTGCTGTCGGCTTGGTTCATACGGGGGTTTCGGTAATTAGTCTTCACGGTACGATTGTGACGCTTCAGTCGCGCTTGTGGAGGCTTTGCCCTCAAATAAAGATGGTTTTGCCGATATTAACGGGTCAAGGTCGATTCATGTTCGATATAGTCGCGACATTCGTGATTCAACAACTGATTTTTTGGAGTCAAAGCCATGCCGATCGTCACCGATTCCGTCATTGAAGATGAAACCCAAGCCCTGGACACCAGCCGCCTGCCCCCCAATGCCCGCCTGCGCAGCGGCACGGCTGCCAGGCTGGCAGGCTTGCCGGTGACCACGCTGCGCGTCTGGGAGCGCCGCTACGGTGTCGTGGCTGCACCCAAGACGCCTACCGGCCAGCGCCTGTATTCAACGACCGACGTGCAACGCCTGGCGCTGTTGAAGCAGCTCAGCGACCGCGGGCACGCCATCGGCACCATCGCCAGCTTGAACCTGGCAGAACTGCAAGGGCTGGCCGCCACCGCCCCGGCGCGCAGCGCCGCCGCCGCCGCGGTGCCTGGCTTGCATCTGGTGGTGGTGGGGCGCAGCGCTGCGCAAAAGCTGCATGCCGTGGGCGCCAGCCCGCGCGCGGTGTACGACGAACTGGCCCAGGCCGAAGCCGAAGTCGCGACGCGCCACGCCGCAGGCACCACGCCTGCAACCCGGCCGGACGTGGTCCTGGTTCACCTGCCTTCACTGCACCCGGCGCTGGCCGAACGGGCGATGAACCTGGCCCGGCAGCTGAATGCGTCGACGTTGATGGTGCTGTACGCCTTTGGCGCTGAAACGGTGGCCGAATCCCTGCGGGCTGCAGGCGCCATCGTGCGCCGCGAGCCCTGCACCGGGCGCGAACTGGCGCGGCTGCTGGGCGCAGCTGCCCAGTCCCCGGCCAGGGCCGCCGACCTGCCCGCCGCGTCGATGCGGCGCTACAGCGACGAGCAACTCGCCAGCCTGGCTGAACAGCCCAGCACGGTGCTGTGCGAATGCCCGCGCCACCTGGCTGAAATCGTGCTGCAGCTGGCGCACTTCGAACAGTACAGCGCCGAATGCGACGCCCGCAGCCCGGCCGATTCAGCCCTGCATCGCCACCTGGGCAGCCTGGCCGGCGCGGCACGTGCAATGTTTGAACAGGCCCTGGACCGGGTGGTGCATGAAGAGGGACTGAGCGTCTGAGCCCCAGGCCCGCGCTCAGCGGTGCAGGTAGACGAGTTCGGAGTAGAGGTGGTCCACACCGGCGCTGGCATCGGCCGCTGCAGGGCCGCGTACAAAACGGCGCTGGAAAAGCCGCGTGCTGGGGAAGCTGGGCGCGAGGTCCTGGTGCATGTCAAGCGCCAGCATGGCGTAGCCCCGGCGCAGCAGCGGCGCGGCCAGCGCCGGGGCCTGTTGCGCCAACTGCGCCTGTGAAGGGGCGTACATGAGCTCTGCTGTGCGCAGCCAGCCCAGGCGCTGCTGTGGCCTGAAGACCAGCGGGGCCCAGCCCTGCACGCCGCGTTCCGACTGCAATGCCAGCACCTCGCAGCCCAGCTGCACGTGGTCGTGCAGGGCCGGGGCCAGCGGGTCGTCGCGCAGTGCGCGCAGCGCATCACGGCCGGTGCGCACTTCGGGCTGCCGGGCACGGCTGGCCGCCGCCTGCCAGGCCAGCCTGGGCGTGGCCGCCAGCACACACTGGTGCGTGGCGGCCGCGAAGCCGATGCGCTGCAGGATGCGCAGTGTCGATGGGATGGGCGTGAGGGCGGTGTAGACGGTTTGCATGTCGGCCATGCCATGGCGCGCCATCCAAAGTGCACGGTCGCGCGCCGAAGGCACGATGGCCCAGCTGCTGCCGTTGACATGGCGCCGGGCCGGCGCACCGGCCACGGGCCGCCAGCTGGCCAGCAGCAGGGCCAGGCCCAGCGGCCCCTGCTGGCCCTGCAGCAGCATGCCTATGGGTTCGCCGGCCCGGCTGCTGGGCACGCGGCGCAGGCGTTCAATGCCGGCGTCCCACAGCGCGGGTGGCGTACAGGGGTAGCAGCGCAGCAGCAGCTTGCGCGCCGTCGGCCAGGCCTGCAGGCCGAAAGGTTCCAGCGCCCAGGCGCCCGGCGCCGCTGCGGACATCACGCGCCCTGCTGCGAGATGCCGACACGCCGGCGGTGCGCAGCCCGCCAGGCGGCCAGGGCGCGCGCCGGCAGTTTTTGCGGGTCTTTCAACTGGTGCTTCAGCCAGCGGCGCAGGTGCCAGGCCGCCACGGCCGGCCAGCCGCGCAACGACAGTGCTACGCAGGCGTCGCGCAACGGAATCGGGGTCATGCCGAGCGTGGTCTTGTGGAAGTAGTCGCCAACGCCGAAGTCGAAGGTCGACAAGCCCTGCTCGTGCAGGTGGCGCGCCGTGCCTTCGTCCAGCAGGCGCCCGGGTGAGCAGGCTTTCCAGGCGTCGCCACCGATACTTTGACGCAGGGCGATGTAGCGCGTGCCATTGGCAACGCCATACAACGCAGACACCAGCGCGTCGCCGTCGCGCAAGGCTGTCAGCACCACGCTGCCGTCGGCCAGGCCGGCGGCCAGCAGTTGCCGATAGAAGTCGCGATAAGGCGCGCGGTCCAGCCGGTAGTGCGGCAGCATGGCCATGCGGCCAGACTGCTGCAGTTCGAGCTCATCGAGCAGCGCATGCGCCTGCGCGAGGTCGGTCACACGTTCGAAGCGCGCCACGGGGCTGCGTTCGAAAACCCGCCAGCAGCGTTCGATCTCCTTGCGCACACGCTTGTCCAGGCTGCGGCGCCAGCCGTCCCAGGCCTCATTCACGGTGAACTGGTTGCCGAACATCTCACCCGGCTGCGTGCGCCAGGCCAACGCCAGCGGGTTGCGTGTCGCCCCGTTTTCAGCCAGGGCCGCAGGCAACATTTTTTCCACACGCCACAGGTCGTGGCGACGCAGGGCCTGGCCCAAGGCCGCCCACAGTGCACGGGCCGCCGGGGCCTCGTGGCTGCCGCCATGCCAGTCGGGTGCCACGATGGGGGCCACGTAGTCAACGACACCGGCATCGGCGAAAGCGACTTCGCTCAGGCCGTGCCGGCGTTGCTGAACCAGGGGCAGCAACATCGCGTCGGCCCAGCCACCCGCACCCTGGCGCTGCACGGCCAGCCAGAGTGGTTGGCGGCCGTCGCTCATGCCCAAGGTGTTGAACCAGGCGCGCAGCCAGGCGTCGCCATGAAACGGCAGTTGGCCGGGGGTCTGCAGAGCGCCTGCGGAGGCCAGAAAGTCGTCCAGCGATGCCAGCGCCACAGCGCGGTAGCGCGGCACGGCTGAATTCATGGCGCAGCGCCTGCGATGTCCACCAGCCCGCCAGGCGCCCGCGCATCAAGCCGAAATTCAAGCGGCCGCAAAGGCTTTTGCGCAGCACCGGCCCACGGGCTGCGCCGCCACACTGCCTGCAGCGCTGCCTTGGCCCAGTAGCCTGGCCCCGACAGGGGACGGCCACGCGCTCGCAACCCCATCCGGTGGCGCAGCACGGCGTTGGCCAGGTGCACTTTCTGGGCGCGGCGGTTCTCGGGCGTCCAGTGTTCCGAAGTCACCGAGACGTTCAGGCAGTCCGCGTTCTCGACCCGGTGCGGGGCGTTCAGTGGCCAGGTCAGCATCTGCCCGGGCTCGAGATCGAAGACCAGCGCCATGCGATCGAAGGCAGGGTCGTAGACAAGGCTGAACTCGAAGCCGGTGTAGGCGATGTCTTCCAGCCATTCGGGCTGCAGGCAGGGCGTTGCCGCCGGATACACCCACACCCGCTTGCGGCCATGAATTTGCCAAAGCAACTGGCCGGGCAGGTCGCAGTGGTAATGCACCTGGGCCCGTGGCGACGAGATCAGGATGCCCAACTTCAAAGCGCCAGCGCAGAAGCCCGGCACCTGCGCGGCAACCTCGTCATAGGCTTGCTGCAGCATCTGGGCATAGGCCGCCCCATGCAAATGCGCCTGGCGCAGGTTCAGCCACAGGCTGCCTTGCGCAATGGCATCGATAGCCTGCCGGCCCGGCGTGCCGTTGATGTCGCCCTCGCGCCAGCGGGCACGGCCATCGCCATGACGGCTGGTGTGCACCAGGGCGTAGTCGCTGCGCGGGTAGCTGTCGATCAGTGCGCCCAGCGCATCCAGTTGCAAAGCCGGATGGGCGTGCAGCCGGTGCTGCAGCCGCATGGCCTTGAGGTTCCAGTCCTTGCTGGTATGGGCAGGCCAGGGGTGAAAGACAGTGCCGTTCATGCAGCTTGCAGGGGACTTGGAAGATGAGAGCCTGGAAGATGGGAACCTGGAAGATGGGGACTTCAAACCTGCGCAGTGACGCGTCCAGGACTGTTGATTGTGGCCAAGCCCCACGCCGGCAGGACCCCCCGGTTCACGAGGTAGCGCCGTCACAACTGCACGTTCGTCACCAACACGCCGGGTTGCTTGGCATGGCCGCGCCAGCCGCGGCAATTTTCGAGGTTTGGCGCGTCGCACAAGCCTGCGCTCCCGCGCTTCGGGGGGCTTGTGCAGCCCTTTGCAACGACGCCACCGAATACTATTTCGGCACCACTTCCTCACTCATCGCGACTCGTTACCGAACGTAATTTGTGCTTCTTTTTTAGCGTGTTCGAAACATATTCAGGCACACGTTGCCCGGCTACCGATGATGCGCCCCCAAGCCCGGGCGCAAGGCACCCAACCGACCCCGACCATGCACTGCGCACCCCATCACCGCTTGTTTCACCCCCGCTGGCCGGTCTGGCTGCAACAGCTGTGTGTCTTCATCGTGCTCGCGACCGCACTGGCTGGCGGTGTGCGCGCCCAAGCCACTGAAAGCACCCTGCCCGAGACACCGGCTTACCGCGTGGGCGCCGGTGACGAGCTGAACTTTCGCTTCCCCTACACGCCTGAACTCAACACCGCCGCGGTGGTGCGCGGCGACGGTGCCGTGTCTTTGCCGATGCTTGGCGAATTCAAGGTCGTGGGCTACACCCTGGCTGAACTGAGCGAACGTGTGCAGACCGCGCTGGCCACGCGTGTGCGGCGGCCGCAGGTCGTGATCAACGTGCAAGGCAGCATGCCGTCACAACGCATCTTCGTGGGTGGTGAAGTGGCGCGCCCCGGCGTACAGAACCTGGCCGGCCCGCTGACGGCACTGCAGGCCGTGATGGCCGCCGAAGGACTGAAGGACACCGCGCAGCCGTCCCGCATCACCGTGCTGCGCCAAGGGCCGGGTGGCCAGCGCATGACGATCAAGCTCGACCTCGCGGCGGTGATGGAAGGCCGTGAAGGCGCACAGGACATCGCGCTTGCGCCCTATGACGTGGTGCTGGTGCCGCGCAGCGGCATTGCCAACATGGGCCTGTGGGTCGACCAGTGGGTGCGTCGCATCCTGCCCATCAGCCTGGGTTTCAGCTACACCATCAACCGCAACGGGACCTTGCAATGAAGCGCTCTGGCATGGGCAACGCTTGGCAGGAAACCCAGCTTGACACTTCGCATTTCGACCGCATGGGCATCGCAGCCATTTCACCGCGCGTGACCCTGCGAGACCTGGTCACGATCGCGTTCCACGACCGCAAGCGCATCGGCGCGGCGGTGCTGCTGGGGCTGCTGCTGACGCTGCTGGTGGTGGCCGCCATGCCCAAGAAGTACACGGCCGAAGCCTCGCTGCTATTGCGCCTGGGCCGTGAATATGTCTACACGCCCGAGACCGGCGACCCTTCGACGGCCCAGCCCCTGCCCTACGACCGCGAACAGACCCTGGTCGCCGAAGCCAAGATCCTGAGCAGCCGCGACGTGCTCGAAGGCGTGGTCAGCAAGATCGGTGTGGCCAACATCTACCCCAGCATTACGAGCAACCGCACAGCTACCCAGCAGCAGCAATCACGGGCTGCCATGGCGCTGGAGAAGGCCCTGGATGCCGACCTTCTGAAGGGCTCGAACCTGCTGCAGGTGCAGTTCAGCCATGAAGACCCCGAGATCGCAGCCAAGGTGCTGGACCAGGTCATCGACAGCTACCTGAGCAAGCGCACGCAAGTCTTTTCCAGCGCCAGCAACGGCCAGGCCGAAGCCGAACTGGGCGCACGCCGCATTCAACTGAACACGGCCGAAACGCGCCTGGCTGCTTTCAAGCAGGAACGCGGCATCCTGTCATTCAACGAAGAGCAGACCCTGCTGCTGGCTCAGCGCAGCGAAATCGAGAAGCGCCAGACCGACATCAACCTGGCCCTGGCGCAGGCCGACGGGCGCAAGAACGCACTGAGCAACCAGCTCACGCGCATCCCGACCGAAGTCAGGCTGTCGACCGAAACCGCGCGTGGCGAGGCCGCCGAAAGCGCGCGCAAGCTGCTGCTCGAGCTCAAGCTCAAGGAACGTGAAGCCAGCAGCAAGTTCTTCGATACCGAGTCTCAGGTGCAAGACGCGCGCGCCGACATCGAACGGGTGAACGAACACCTTCGCATGCTGGAGGCCCAGCCGCCGCAGGCCGTGCGCACCGGTCGCAGCCCGGTGCGCGACGGCGCCGAGTCCGACTTGGTGCGCAGCGCCGCCGACCACAGCCAGTCGCAGTCGGGCCTGTCCGCACTGATGGCCCAGCGCAGCGCCATCGTCAAGCGCCTGACCGAGTTGTCCAGGAGCGAAGGCGAACTGCGCACCCTGGAACGCGAACGCCGCCTGGCTGAAGTGCAGTACGAAGCGGCCGCCAAGCGCTTGCGCGACGAACGCGTGCTGACCGACCTGGACAGCCAGCGCAAGAGCAACGTCAGCGTCGTTCAGCGCCCTGCGGTGCCGATGCAAGCGCAATCCAAGCGCAGCCTGGTGCTGATGCTGGGCGTCATCCTGAGCCTGGGGCTGGGCCTGTTCGTGGCCTTCCTCAGCGCGATGTGGCGCGACACCTTCCTGACCCCGGCCGATGTGCAGCGCGACTTGGGATTGCCCCTGCTGGGCGCCATCCCGGCCATGGCGCGATGACACCTGCGCCGCGCGCCGACCGTCGCGCCTTGCTGGGCGCCGCTGCGCTGGGCGCGGCGGGCCTGGCGGATGCCAGCTTGGCGGGTGCCAGCCTGGTGGGTGCGGCCCAGACCGTAGCGCCGCCCGCGGCAGCGGCTGGCTTGCCTGTGCTGGCGGACTATCCCAAGCTGGCGCGGGGCCTGAACCTGTCGCACTGGTTCGAATACGAACGCGGCCAGGGCCTGACCGCGCCCGAGATGCGCCAGCTCAAGGCCCTGGGCCTGGACCATGTGCGCATTCCCGTCGACCCCGTCGTCGGCGGCTGGCATCCGCAGCGCGGCGGCCGGCTGGCCTTTCTGGGCGAACTGCAGTCGGCCGTCGCCATGGCCGTGGATGCGGGCCTGGAAGTCGTGGTCGACCTGCACATGGAGCCGTCGGACAAGCAGGTGATCGAAGACCGCCCCGAGACCGAAGCCGAACTGCTGCGCCTGTGGCAGCAACTGGCACGCGCCTTTGCAGGCACGCCGCGCGCGCAAGTGGCGCTGGAACTGTTCAACGAGCCGCAGTATTACGGCTGGAAGCGGCTGCGCTGGCTGGACCTGCAGCGTCGTCTGCTCGACACCGTGCGCGCCCAGGCCCCCAACCATCTGGTGCTGCTGACAGGCCCGAGCGGCGGCGCCTTCGACGCCGTGGCCGGCATGGCCGTGCAGCGCGACCCGGCGCTGGCCTACGTCTTCCACTTCTACGACCCCTTCATCTTCACGCACCAGGGCGCGGTCTGGCAAGACGAGCGCTACACCACGGCCGGCCTGCGCCATGGCCTGCGCTACCCGCCTGAGGCTGCGCATGACAACGCGCTGCCGCTGCGCAAGCCGCACCCCAAAGCAGCACAGGAAATGGCCGACCACCTGAAGGCCGGCTGGGGCCCGCAGAAGATGCGCCAGGAGATGGCGCGCGCCGGCCAATGGGCGCGCGACAAGGGCGTGCGACTGCTGTGCAACGAATTCGGCTGCATCCGCGCCAACGTCGACCCGGCGTCACGCTACCGCTGGGTGGCCGATGTGCGCACCGCCCTGGAAGCCGCAGGCATCGGCTGGACGCTGTGGGACTACACCGACATCTTCGGCATCACGCAGCAGTCGGCCCAGCCCGGGCAGGCCGGCCGGCGCAGCCTGGACGCGCCAGCCTATGCCGCCCTGGGCCTCAAAGCCGCGTCAGCCCCCGCATTGAGCAGAGCGCAGCGATGAACACAGCGCCCGTGCGCCGGCCACCGCCGAACCAGGTCTTCATTCGCGGCAGCGTGCTGCCGCCGCAGGTACCCGACAGCGGGCTGCGCCGTCTTTCATGGTGGCTGCTGGTAGCCGGTGTCGTGCTGCGCATGATGCTGTCGCCACAGGCCCTGCACGCCGCGGGCGTGCCCTACGACCTGCCCTGGGGCGCGTTCCCGACCAAGATTCATCCGGGCACCTATCTGATGTTCCTGGCCTGGGGCGCGGCCCTGGCCAGCCACGGCAACCCCTTGACAGCGTTGCTGGTGCAATGGCGCCAACACCCGCTGGTGTTCAATTCACTGCTGTGCTTCACCGCCGTTTTCGTGTGGGCGCTGCTGCGTCACGGAACGGCCGGGCAAGCCTTCTTCATCGACACCTTGCTGGCACCCGGCGTTGGCGTGCTGGCCGTGCTGCTGCACGACAACGCACGGCGCCGGCAATTGATCCAGCTCATCGTGCTGTTGCTGCTGGCCAATGCCTGCCTGGCCGTTGCTGAGGCCGCGACGAGCCAGCGCCTAATTCCGTTATTCGCCGGCCGCGACGGCATCGTCGACGAGGCCTACTTCCGCGCCTCGGCCTTCATGGGCCACCCGCTGGCCAATTCACTCGTCACGATCATGCTGCTGCCGGTAGTGGCGGTGATGCCCTGGTCGCTGCGCACGCGGCTGGCGGCTTACGGGTTGCTGGCGCTGGCCCTGCTGGCCTTCGGCAGCCGCAGCGGTCTCGCCGCGGCCGGCCTGTACGCGCTGCTGGCCCTGATCCCGATGGCGTGGAAGCTGCTGCGCGGCCAGTACAGCTACACCCAGATCACCGGCGGTCTGGTCGGCCTGACGCTGGCTGCGGCCGCGCTGGCCGGCGTGATTGCGAGCACGCGGCTGGGCGAACGCATCTTCAAGTCACTGGTCTGGGACAACAGCGCCAGCGTGCGCGTGCTGGCCTTTGACGTGCTGAGGTATGTGAACGGCGACGACCTGTGGTTCGGCATCTCCATCGAGCGCATTGCAGGCGTGGCTGGCCGTGTGGGCATCGACTTTCGTTACGAGGCGATCGAGAACTTCTGGATCAACCTGCTCATCCTGCTGGGCATCGTCGGCTTCACGCTCTTTCTCGCCGGCCTGGCACTGCTGGTGGTGCACATGTGGCGGCAGTCACGCACCCCGCTGAAAGTGGCCCTGGTGATGTATTTCATCGTTTCAAGCGCCGGCAATTCGCTGGCCGCGAAAACACCTTCGCTGGCCATCCTGGCCATTGCGCTGCAGTGCGCAGCGGCCCTGCCGCGGCCCAAAGCGGCCAGCAACGAAGTCACCGCGCGCCAGTCTGCCATGCAGCGCCTGGCGGGAGCCCGACCATGAGTCCGACCATGACCCTGCGCCTGACCCTGGGCCCAAGCCTGCGCCCCACGATGAGCCCGCCGGGCAGTGATCGGCCAAGGCACGAAGCCCGCGGCGCCCCGCACGAAGGAGCCCACGCTTCCCGATCCGTCGTTCAAAGCCTGTCCAAGGTCCGCATCTTCTATCCGGCCGACCCCGCCGGCGTGGTACCGGGCGGCGTCGACACCTTCATCCGCGGGCTCATCAAATGGGCGCCGCCAGAGATCGAGTTCAGCCTCGTCGGCATGACTACCGACCCCCAGGCGCGCCCCGAAGGCCGCTGGACGGTGTGCCGCGCCGGCACGCGCGACTACCGCTTCTTCCCGGTCGTCTCGGTGGCCGATGCCGGCACGCGCGGCAGGGTGCCGCTCTCACTGCGCTTCACGGCTGGCGCCTGGAAGCACCGCGCACGCCTGCGCGGCGACTTCGACGTCTACGACTTCCATCGCCCTGAACCCAGCCTGCTGTACCTGGACGACCCGCGGCCGAAGAACGCGTTCTTCCACCAGGACCCGAAGGTCATTGCCACGACCGCGTCTGACAACCTCTGGCGCAGGCTGCCCGCGGCCTACGAGCAACTCGAAGCGCGCGCCGTGAACCAGCTCTCCAGCGCCTGGTGCGTGCGCGACAGCGGCGTCATCACGTTGCGCCAGCGCTACCCGGCGCTGGGCGAACGCGTGCGCTTTGTGCCGACCTGGGTCGACGCCGAGGTGTTCTACCCCGTGGCTGAAAACCGCAGGCGCACGCTGCGCGCGAGCATTGCTGCCGAACACGAGCTGCCCATTGACGCGCAGTGGGTCAGCTTCGTCGGCCGGCTCGACACGCAGAAAAACCCCGGCCTGCTGCTCGAGGCCTTTGCACGCGCGGTCACGCCCGGCGAACAGGGCCCCGGCATCAACGCTGTGCTGCTGCTCATCGGCAACGGCGTGCTGCGCCCCGAACTCGAAGCCCGTGTGCGCGCCCTGGGCCTGCAAAAGCGCGTGCGCTTCATGGGCTTGCAAGCGCAAGACACGATTGCGCGCCTGCTGCAGGCGGCCGACCTGTTTGCATTGTCTTCAGCCTATGAAGGCATGCCGATGGCCCTGCTCGAGGCCCTGGGCTGTGGCACGCCGGCGGTCGTCACCGACGTTGGTGAAGTCAAGCGCGTGGTGCAAGACGGCGTCAACGGCATCGTGGTTGACCGCCACGACGTGCCGGCCTTTGCCGCAGCCTTGGTGCGGGGCCTGCAGGCCGCGCCTTTGTGGCGCACAAAGGCCGTGCAGGCCGTGGCCGACTACCAACCCGCGAAAGTGCTGGCCCCGGTGTACGAGAACTACCTCGCCCTGGGCCGCGGCCCGGCCACGATGCGCCAGGCCGTGCGCCGGCCGTCGACACACGGGCTGTTGGCGCGCACACGCGACACCGTCATCGGGCAGTCGGTCGACGTACTGAGCAGCGCCGAAGTCACCGCCCAATTGGTGCAGTGGGCAAAGGCCGGGGAATCGCGCACGGTGTGCTTTTGCAACGTGCATTCGGCCGTTACCGCCACACGCAGCGAAAGCCACCGCCTGGCCTTGCGCGGCGCCGACATGGTGGTGCCCGACGGCGCACCCGTGGCCTGGACGCTGCGCCTGAAAGGCCACCTGCAGCAAGACCGCGTCGATGGGCCCGGCACGATGTGGCGGGCCTGCGCCGCAGCGCTCGAAAACGGCATCAAGGTGGGCCTGTTCGGCGCGCGGCCTGAGGTACTTGAATTGCTGATCGAAGCGCTGCGTCGCGACTTTCCCGGCCTGCAGCTGGCCTATTGCCATTCGCCGCCATTCCGCGACGCCACGCCCGCAGAGGACGAGAGCATCGTCGCAGAGATCGCCCAGTCCGGCGTGGGCCTGCTCTTTGTCGGCCTGGGTTGCCCGAAACAGGAACGCTGGCTCGGCCACCATCGCGGCCGCATCCCGGCCGTCATGCTGGGTCTGGGTGCGGCCTTCGACTTCCACGCCGGCACCGTCAGCCGGGCGCCGCCGTGGATGCGCAGCAGCGGGCTGGAATGGCTGCACCGACTGTCGTCGGACCCGCGCCGCCTGTGGTGGCGCTATGCCTCGACGAATTCGATGTTTGTCCTGCGCAGCCTGCGCGACTGGCTGCGCCAGACCACCGGCCGGCAACGGCCGACGCTGTAGCCGCGCCGGCCGAACCGAAACCCCGCTGAAGCCCTGTCGCAGCGCCATCGCCAACCCTTCAACTGCAACTGCGACTGCCACTGCCCCGCCACCGTATTCCGCCACTCCCGCACAAGCCGAACATGAACGCCGCCCTTGCCACCGACCGGCCCCTTGCGCTGGATGCCCGCGCCATTGACGACCTTGTCGCGCGTGTCGACGCCATCGTGCCCCCGCCTGAGCCGCGCGTCATCGGCTTCCTGGCCAGCAGTCAGGGCGAAGGCACCAGCACCCTGGCGCGCAACTACGCCCGTGCCAATGCCGGCAAACTGGGCCGCAACACGCTTTTGCTGGGCACCTTGCCGCCAGGCGACGGCAGCATCACGCTGTGCGACACCCTGCGCAGCGGCCAGCCCATCGAGAGCGCACTGGCCAACCGCCAGCGCGGTGTCACCGAAGCCTCGCTCGGCCTGGGCCCGAACCATGAAAACCAACCCGACTACGCCTGGGACCTGGTGACCCGGCGCGAACTCTGGGACTTTTTGCGCGGGCGTTTCGACCTCATCGTGCTGGACCTGCCGGCCGCGGCAGATTCCGGTGCCTGCATGCAGATCGGCCCGCTGTGCGACGGCGTGCTGGTGGTGCTGGAATCAGCGCGCACGCGCAAGCCGGTGGTGTCGCAAATGCTGCAAGACTTGCAGGCCGTGCATGTGCGGGTGCTGGGCGCCGTGCTGAACAAGCGCAGCTTTCACCTGCCGGCGCGCCTGTATCGATGGCTTTGACGCCGCCAGCGCTGCGCTTGGCCTGGACGCTGCCGCCAGGCGCTCGGCCGCCGGGTTGGCTGACGGCTTGCGCAGACGCGCTCGACACCTTGCGCGCCGCGCGTGCTGGCGAGGGCGACATCGGCTTCGCGCCGCCGCCCGGCGCGACGGCTTTGCAGACTGCCGGCCCGATTGACGGGCTGAATGCGGAAGCAAATACCGAACCTAACGTCGAAACTAACGTCGAACCTACCGCTGAATCTAACGCCGAACCGAATGACGAAGCGAAAGCCGAGCAGAACGCCGCGCCGCTGTCACTGAAGCTGCACCTGGGCCGCGCCCCGCTGCCACGCCCCGCCGACCAGGCACCGGCCTGGTGGCTGACTGACTGCGGCGGGCGTGCGCTGGACCTGCGCCACCCTTTGCTGAACGACATCACCGCTGGCCGCGGCATTGCCCTGGCCTTGTGGCAGCCCGGCCCGGGCGGTGAAGGCTGGGTCTGTGTGCGCCGCATCCATGTCGATGCCAGCACGCACTACGCGCAGGCCCAGCCATTGCTGCCGGCCACCGTGGCGCGGCTTCTGTGGCAGGCCGGCCGCGACCGTCTGCTGGGCGTGGCCCCCGCTGGCCCGGTTTACCCCAGCCCGCGCGCCACCGGCACCCCGGGCCAGCGCCGGGCGGCCAGGCACGCGGGCCCGAACTGGCCGCGCGGTGCCCTGCTGCTGCGCGGGCTTTGGCGGGCCTGGCTCTTGCGCCAGCAGGCGCGCTGGTACCGCGAGGAATGGCGCATCGGCATCATCGAACAGCCCCTGTCGGCCCTGGCCGGCAGCAGCAAACTTCCGGCCACGCACTGGCTGCCGGCCAGCGGCAACCTGGGTTACTGGGCCGACCCGGCTGCGCAGGCCGGCAGCCACAGCCGCATCCTGGCCGAGTACTTCGACGAAAACAGCGGCATCGGCCACATCGAGCAGTTGCGCCTGAATGCCGAACACCGCATCACCGACCGCCATGTGATGCCGCTGGGCCAGGGCCAACACACGTCGTTCCCGCAAGTCGTGCAGTTCGGCGGCCGCTGGCTGGGCCTGGCCGAAACCGCCGCGCTGCGCAGCTGCGAATTGCACGAGATCGACGCCCAGGGCCGCTGGCGTCCTTTGGCCACCCTGATTCCCGGGGTGGCGGCTGCCGACCCGGCGTTATTCCAATGGCAGGGCCGCTACTGGCTGGCCTGCACCGACATCGACCTGGGTGCGATGGACAATTTGTGCCTCTACTACGCCGACCAGCCCGAGGGGCCCTGGCTGCCCCATGCCAACAACCCGGTGAAGGTGGACGTCACAGGCGCGCGCATGGCCGGCGCTTTGTTCTGGCACGAAGGCCAGCTTTACCGCCCGGCACAAAACTGCCTGGGCAACTATGGCGCCGGGGTGATGCTGCACCGGGTGTTGCACTGCACGCCCACCGGCTTCGAAGAAGAGCCCGTGCGCCAACTCGACCCCGACCCCAACGGCCCGTGCCCGCACGGCATGCACACCCTCAACGCCTGGGGCGCACGCACCCTGGTCGACGGCAAGCGCCATGTCTTCAGCCTTAAGCTGGGCTGGCTGAAGCTGCGCCGCCGCCTGGCCCGCGGGAACAAACGCAGCAGCGTGGGCCAGGGCGAGCCGTCATGACCACCCGCGCCCCAGATTCGCGCCCGGCCCACCCCTGGGGGCGTGCTTGACCATTGCTGTGGCCGCCCCGCGCCTGGCTGTCTACGTTCCGCACCTGCGGCAAGGCGGTGGCGAACTGTCGATGCTGCGCCTGGCCAGCGGCCTGGCCCGTGGCGGGCTGGCGGTCGACCTGGTCGTGCACACGCTGCAAGGCGCCGAGCTGGCGCCGCCCGACGGCTTGGGCCTGGTGCAGCTGGGCCATGCCGGCACCCTGGGCAGCGTGCACAGCCTGGCGGCCTGGCTGCGCACGCAGCGTCCGCGCTGGCTGCTGAGCGCATTCCCGCACACCAATGTCGCCGCCGTGGCTGCGGCTGCGCTGGCCGCGAGCCAGGGTGGACGGGATGGCGCTGACGCGCGTTGCCGCACGCTCGTCACCGAACACGCGCCGCTGTCGCACCAGATTCAGCGCCAGGCCACCTGGCGTTACCGCGTGCTGCCGCCGCTGGTGCGCTGGGCCTACCCGCGCGCCGACGCCGTGGTGGCGGTGTCCGAAGGCGTGCGCCGCGACCTGCTGGGCCTGCTGGGCAACCGTCTGGGCACCCGTCTGGGCACCCGGCTGCACACCATCGCCAACCCGGTCATCGACGGCCCGCCTGAGTCTGCGGCCGCCACGCCAGCTGTGCCCGCGCCCCCCGGCACCCCGTTGCACCCCTGGCTGACCGACCCCGGCCTGCGCGTCGTGCTCAGCGTTTCGCGCCTGAGCGTCGAGAAAGACATCCCCACCCTGCTTCGCGCATTCGCACAACTGCAGCGCCAGCGCCCGCAGGCGCGGCTGCTGGTGGCCGGCGACGGCCCCGAACACGCTGCCCTGCACGCGCGCATCCAAGCCCTGGGACTGGGGGATGTCGCTGCCCTCGTCGGCCGCGTGCAGGGCCCGCAGGCCTGGATGCGCCAGGCTGCCGTGCTGGCGCTGGCTTCGTTGTACGAAGGCTTCGGCAACGTGCTGGTGGAAGCGCTGGCCCAGGGCTGCGCCGTGGTTGCCACAGACTGCCCCGTCGGCCCACGTGAAATTCTTCAAGACGGCCGCTGGGGCGCGCTGGTGCCCGTGGGCGACGACAGCGCCATGGCGCAAGCGCTGCTGGCGGCCATCGACGCGCAGGGTGCGCCGCCAGGTGCTGTAGCCCACGCGCAGCAGTTCACCGACAGCGCCTGTTGCGCGGCCTACCGGCGTTTGCTGGACAGCCTGGGCGGCAGCAGTGGCAGTGGCAAGGCCAGTGGCGGCAATAGCAGCAATAGCAGCAATAGCAACAGTCGCGGCAATGGCAAAAGTCGCGACAGTCGCAACACGATGGGCACCGAGGCCCCCACCACGCCATGCTGATCCGCCACACGCTGAAGTACCTGCCGGCGCAATTGTTGTCGCCGCTGGCGCAGCTGGCGTCGATGGTGGTGTGGACACACTGGCTGGCGCCCGAAGAAATGGGCGCCTACACGCTTGTCACGGTGACGCAGGAACTGGCCTACCTGGGTTGCCTGGGCTGGTTCGCTGTCTATCTGCTGCGCTACTGGCCGCAGTCTGCCGAGACCGACCTGCGGCGCCGGTTCCTGCTGACCGAAAACGCCGTCGTGCTGGCCAGCCTGGCGCTGAGCGCCACCGCGGCTGGCATCACCGCCTGGGCCTTGCCGGGCAACCCCAGCTGGGGGCCCACCGCGCTGGCCGTGGCAGCCTTCTTCGGCACCAAGGCCATCAGCAGCCATTACGCCGAACGCGCACGCGCGCAATCGGCCTTCGTGCCCTACACCGTGCTGCAGACCGCCGGACCTCTTGGCGGGCTGCTGCTGGGCTGGCTGGCCATGCAGCATGTGGCGCCTACGGCCATGGTGCTGCTGGTGGCCTATGCGCTGGCGCAAGGCATCGGTGTGCTGCTGGCCCTGCCCAGCCTGGGCTTGCTGTGGCGCCGCCCGCAATTCGACCGGGAAGTGCTGCGCGCTGCGCTGGCCTTTGGCGGCCCGGTGCTGATGTTGTCGGCCCTGGGCTGGGTGGCCGAGAACTACATCCGCTATCTGGTGCAGTGGCATTCGGGCGCCAGCACGCTGGGGCTGATGATCGTCGGCTGGGCCCTGGGCCGACGCTGCGCTGCGGTGGCCGCCACGCTGGTGACGACGGCTTCTTTTCCGCTGGCCGCGCGCATGCTCAACGACAACCGGCGCGACGAAGCCCTGAACCACTTGGTACTGAACGCCACGCTGATGGTGGGCGTGCTGCTGCCCGTCACCGCTGCCGTCGAGATACTGGGCCCGACCCTGGTCAACCTGTTCGTGGCCAGCGAATACCAGGCCATCACCAGCGAACTGCTGGCCATATCGGTGGTGGCCGGCGCGCTGCGCAATCTGCACATGCACACCACCGACCAACTGATGGTTCTGGAACGCAGGATCAGCATGCTGGCCAAGGTGGACGTGTTCGAGATCGTGCTGTGCGCCACCTTGTCTTTGGCCGGGTTGATGCTCGAAGGCCTGCGTGGCGCAGTGGCCGGGCAAGCGCTGGGCTCGCTCGCTACGCTGGTGCTCAGCGGCTGGCTGGCGCACCGCCACCTGGGCTTCAACTGGCCCTGGCGCGACACCTTCAAGATCTGCATCGCCACCGGCGTGATGCTGCTGGCGCTTTTTCTGCTGCACGCCAGGAAAGACGCCCTGGGCCTGGGTCTGGCAGCCGTGGTGGGTGCTTTGGTCTACGGCGCGGCCATCGCACTGCTGTTCGCGCCGCAATGGCGCCGCTTGCTGGCTGCCAACAGAACCTGAACTGGCATTCGCCATGCATTGCCCTCATTTGCATCGCCAGAAATTTGTCGCTGTCCTCGCTGCTGTTGCGCTGACAGCCTGCGGTGGCGGTGGCGGCGAGAGCCCAGCAACGGCACCAACGCCTGTGGCGAGCACCAACACGCTGGGCTGCGCGGCCAACACATCGGTGCGGCTAAGCAGCGGTGGCAACTTCAGTGGCAAGCTCCTCAACAACGTCTGGAACGCGGGGGCGGCTGGCAGCTTTCCGTGGTCGCAGTGCCTGCAGGAAAAACGCCTGGGCAGCACCCTGGCCGAGGTCGGCTGGACCTGGCGCTGGCCCGCAAACGGCAACCAGGTCTACAGCTACCCGTCCATCGTCGTCGGCGCCAAACCCTGGGACGGCGGACCAGGCAACGACGCGCGCTTTCCGCGTCGCATTGCCGACACCCCGCGCCTGCTTGTCAGCTACGACGTCGACACAACGGCCACGGGCAATGTCAACCTTGCGACGTCGATATGGTTCACGCGCACCATGGCTGCGCCAGCCACGGCAGCAGAAAGCGAGATCAGCACCGAGATCATGGTCTGGTCGGACTACACCCCGGTCCTGGTCAGCGCCACGGGCCCGGTCACCGAACGTGGCGAGATCACGATCGATGGCCGCGCCTTTCGGGTCTTTGCGGCTGAAAGCTGGGGCGACATTTCCGGCGGCAGCACGCACCGCTGGATGTTCGTCGTCTACGTTGCGCGCCAGACCACGCGCACGATGAGCTTCGACGCCCGCCGCTTCATCGACGACGCTATCGCGCGCGGTTTTCTCGACCCCACGCATGCGGTGGCCAATGTCGAGTTGGGCAACGAAATCAGCAGCGGCGTCGGCACCACCTGGGTGCGGGCGTTCAGCATCACGACACCTTGAAGCTCTTGCCCTGAACCTTTCTCCGTGAAGTTTTCTCCTTGAAGTTTTCCCAATGAGAACTTGGCTGCGCCAGGCCACCGCCGCGCGCGCAGACGCAGGCCCCCGTTCCCAGGGCTTGAAATCAGCCGGTGCCGCGCCCAGTTCATGGCATGTCTGAAGGCTTGCCCTATCTCTGGCTTGTTCTCTTCGTGGCCGCGTTGGTCTGCGTCAGCGCCGGCTGGTTGTGGGGCGCTGCCTGGTTGCAGCAATGGCGCCGTTTGCGTGTGCGCAGCCAGCCCTTTCCCCGCGCCTGGCGCGAGGTGCTGCGCCAGCGCATGCCGGCCTTTCGCACCTTGCCCGCCGACCTGCAGTTGCAACTGAAGAAGCACGCCCAGGTACTTCTGGCCGAAGTGCCTTTCATCGGCTGCAATGGCCTGGTGGTGACGACCGAGATGCGAGTGCTGGTGGCCGCGCAGGCGGCGCTGCTGCTGCTGAACCGGCGCGCGGCAAGCTTTCGCAACCTGCGCCAGGTGCTGCTTTACCCCGAACCCTTCATCGTCGACCGCGCGCAGACCGACGGCCACGGCATCACCGACGACACGCGCCGGGTGCTGTCTGGCGAAAGCTGGCAGCAGGGCCAGGTCATCCTGTCCTGGCCCGATGTGCTGGCAGGTGCGGCCGTGCCCGACGATGGGCACAACGTCGTGATCCACGAATTCGCGCACCAGCTGGACCAGGAAACCGGCCCCGCCAACGGTGCGCCCTACGTCTTCGGCCGCGCCGCGCGGCTGCGCTGGGCGGCCACCATGTCGGCCGAATTCGACGCCCTGGGCCAGCGCCTGGCGCGTGGCGAAGACGGCCTGATCGATGCGTATGGCGCCACCAACCCGGCCGAGTTCTTCGCCGTCACCAGCGAACTGTTCTTCGAGCGCCCCCAGGCCCTGGCCAGCGCGCACCCGCTGCTGTTTCGTGAACTGAGCAGCTGCTACCGCACCAACCCCTTGAGCTGGTAGGCCAGAACCCCGCCTAAAGCCCCCTGGGGCCTGGCGGGCCACCTGCGCGACCAGAATCAACCGCATGCCCACACACGCCCTGGTCTGGTTCAAGCGCGACCTGCGCCTGGCCGACCACGCCCCGCTGGCGGCAGCAGCAGCCTGCGACAGTGCAGCCGGGCTCTACATCATCGAGCCCGATGCGCTGCAAAGCCCCGAATTCGACCCCCAGCACCTGGCCCACGCGCTGGCCTGCCTGGCGCCGCTGTGCACGGCGCTGGCAGCGCGCGGGCTGCCGCTGCTGGTGCGGGTGGGTCACGCCGTGCCGGTGCTGGCGCAACTGCAGCGCGAGACCGGCGCTACGCACCTGTACAGCCATGAAGAAACCGGCTCGGGCTTGACTTACACCCGCGACCTGGCGGTTGCGGCCTGGTGCAGCCAGGCGGGCGTGGCCTGGCAGGAATGGCCGCAGACCGGTGTGGTGCGTCGGTTGAAGACCCGCAACGGCTGGGCCGGGCGCTGGGCTGAACGCATGGACGCACCGCAGGTGCCCGCTGCAGCAGGCTGGCGCGGTGCGACTGTGGTGATGGCAGAGCTGCCCACACTGGCCAGCCTGGGCCTGCCGTGCCAGCCGCGACCCTTGCCCGCACCGGGTGTGGCCGCCGCCCACACCGCCTTGAACCAGTTCTTGCAGGGTGGCGCGCGCGGCTACCGGCGTGCGCTTTCCAGCCCGCTGACCGCCGAACACGGCTGCAGCCGGCTCAGCGTGTTTCTCGCCTACGGCACGCTATCGATGCGCCAGGTGCACCAGGCCACCGAAGCCGCCATCCAGCAGGCCCAGGCCACCGGCGACGCTGCACTGGCTTACGGTCTGCGCGGCTTTGCCAGCCGGCTGCGCTGGCATTGCCACTTCATGCAGAAGCTGGAAGACGAACCGGCGATCGAGACGCGCAATTTCGCGCGCGCCTACGACGGCTTGCGTCCGGGTGACGTGGCCGGCGGCGGGGGCCCTTTCGACGACCAGGCCCAAGCGCGCTTCGACGCCTGGAGCAGCGGCCGCACCGGGTTTCCGATGGTCGACGCCTGCATGCGCAGCCTGTGCGCCACCGGATGGCTGAATTTCCGCATGCGCGCCATGCTCGTCAGCTTTGCGGCGTACCACCTGTGGCTGCACTGGCGCGAACCGGGCCAGTTTCTGGCGCGGCAGTTTCTGGACTTCGAGGCCGGCATCCACTGGAGCCAGATGCAGATGCAAAGCGGCACCACCGGCATCAACACGCTGCGCATCTATTCGCCCGCCAAGCAGGCCCTGGAACACGACCCCGAAGGCAGTTTCGTGCGCCGCTGGGTGCCCGAGTTGGGCACGCCCGCATACCCGGCGCCCATCGTCGATGAGCGGGTGGCGCTGAAGTTTGCGAAGGAAACGATGTACGGCCTGCGCCGGCGCGACGAAGTGCAGGCCGAAGCGGATGCGGTGCAGGACCGCCATGGGTCGCGCAAGAGCGGTTTGCCGCCGCCGTCGCCACAGTCGGCCAAGCGAAAGAGTACGAGCACGAGCACAAGCACGAGCACAAGCGCAAGCGCGAGCTCAAGCAAGCGCAATCGCAAAAGCAAGGGCGAGCCCGCCAGCCCTTCCCCGCAGCTCGACCTCTTTTCGTGAGCAGCGCCGACCAGGGGCGTGGCTTCAAGGGCAACAAGGCCCATCTGCCCAGCAAACCCTGCGCCGTCTGCGGCCGCCCGATGAGCTGGCGCAAGGCCTGGGCCAGGAACTGGGACGCGGTGCTGTATTGCTCTGACGCCTGCCGAAAGTTGAAGACACCCCATGCCAAAAACGTCTGAATCCGCGCTGCGCCATCTGGTCTTGGTGCTGGGCGACCAGCTTGACCGCCACAGCCCCGCCTTCGATGGCTTCGACCCCGCGCAAGATGCCGTCTGGATGGCCGAGGTCAGCGAAGAAAGCACCCACGTCTGGTCCGCCAAACAACGCACGGTGCTGTTCTTGTCCGCCATGCGCCACTTCGCGCAGGCCTTGCGCGACGAAGGCCTGCCCGTGCTGTACCGCGCACTGACGGACGACGCCAGCAACACACCCGACTGCAGCCTGGCCGCCGAACTGAGCGCCACGCTGCAGGCGCGGCCCGTGCAGCGTGTGCGCCTGGTCGAACCCGGCGAACACCGCGTCCGCGCCGCTCTGCAGGCTGCCGTGCAGGACTGCGGCATCCCCATCGACCTGCTGCCCGACACCCACTTCCTGTGCAGCAGCGCCGAATTCTTGGCCCATGCTCATGGCCGCAAGCAGCTGCGCATGGCGTATTTCTACCGCGAGATGCGCCGCCGCCACGACGTGCTGATGCAGGCCGACGGCCAGCCCGTGGGCGGCGAATGGAGCTTCGACGCCGACAACCGTCAGGCCTTCCCGCCCGGCGGGCCGGGCTTCGTGCCCGAGACCCCGCGCTTTGCGCCTGACGCCATCACGCAGGGCGTCATCGACCTCGTCAACACCCGTTTCGCCAGCCACCCCGGCAGCGTGGCGCGCTTCGGCTGGCCCGTCACACGCGCACAAGCGCTGCAGGTGCTGCAAAGCTTCATCGATGAACGGCTGGAACATTTCGGCCAATGGCAAGACGCGATGTGGGCTGGGCAGGCCTGGCTGTACCACGCCCACGTTTCGTCAGCACTGAACCTGAAGCTGCTGCATCCGCTGGAAGTGATTCGCGCCGCCGAGCAGGCCCACACCGACGGCCGCGCGCCGCTGCCCGCTGTAGAGGGCTTCATCCGGCAGGTGCTGGGCTGGCGCGAATACGTGCGCGGCATCTACTGGCTGAAGATGCCCGCCTATGGGGAGATGAACGCCTTGCAGGCCGAAGCCGCACTGCCCGCCTGGTACTGGACCGGTGCGACCGAGATGCGCTGCCTGAACGATGCCATCACGCAGACACTGGAACACGGCTACGCCCACCACATCCAGCGCCTGATGGTCACGGGCCTGTACGCGCTGCTGCTGGGCGTGGCACCGCGCCAGGTGCATGGCTGGTATCTGGCCGTTTACGTCGACGCGGTCGAGTGGGTCGAACTGCCGAACGTGCTGGGCATGAGCCAGTTCGCCGACGGCGGCCTGATGGCCAGCAAGCCCTATGCGGCCACCGGCAAGTACATCGACCGCATGAGCAACCACTGCGCGGGCTGCCGCTACCGGCCAGCCGAACGCACCGGCGAACGCGCCTGCCCTTTCACCGTGCTTTACTGGGACTTTCTGGCCCGGCACCAAACCCTGCTGGCGCGCAACCCGCGCATGGCGCTGCAGGTGAAGAACCTGGCGCGCATCGCGCCGGCCGAATTGGCCGCCATTCGATTGCAGGCGCAGGCCTTGCGCGCCATCCCTTCCGAATCAAACCCATGAACGGCATGAACGACCTTTTCGGCACCCCAGACTTCGAGCCCACGCTAGCCGCCGCCCAAGCGCGGCTGGCCGCTGTGCGCCCGGGCGAATATGCCCGCAGCCGCAACGCCATCGACGGCGCGGTAACGCGGCTGTCGCCCTACATCACCCACGGCTACTTCAGCTTGCCGCAGGTGCTGGCCGGCGTGCGCCAGAAGTACCGGCTGGATGCCCAGCACAAGTTCGTTTACGAACTGGGTTGGCGCGAATTCTTCCACCATGTCTGGCAAAACCACGGCAATGGCATCTTCGAATCGCTGCACGAAGGCGTTCTGCCCGACGCCGCGTATGGGCGCGAATTACCCGACGACATTCGCCATGGCGCCACGGGTGTGCCTGTGATCGACTGTGCCGTGCGCCAGCTGTACGCCACCGGCTACCTGCACAACCATGCGCGCATGTGGTTGGCCAGTTATGTCGTGCATTTGCGCAAGGTGCACTGGAAAACGGGTGCGGACTGGCTGTACCAACACCTGCTGGACGGCGATCTGGCCAGCAACCATCTCAGCTGGCAATGGGTGGCCGCCACGGGCAGCCACAAGCCTTATCTGTTCAATGCCGAGAATGTTGCGCGTTACGCCCCGCCGGCGTGGCACAGCCCGGGTACGGTGGTCGACACCAGTTACGAGGCGCTGGATGCGCTGGCCCGCCACCCGCGCCCCGCACCGGGCGGTGCGCGAGGCCTGGACGCTGTCGCAGAGCCGGAATGCAGCACCATGCCGCCAACAGGCTTGGCGGGCTTCGAATTCGACCGCGGTGCGCTGCCATCCGACGCCTGGTTGGTCCACCCTTGGGCCCTGCGCGAAGCACCGCCGGGCCCGCCGGCGGTGGGCGTGTTTATTGCCGCCTTTCATGCGCAATGGCCCTGGAGCCGGGCACGTTGGGAATTCGTCGCCACGCGCATGGCAGCAGTGTGCAGACGCATTTTTTGGGTCGAAGCCGAATTGCCGCTGCGCGTGCGCGCCATTGCCGAGCCGCATCTGGCGCCGTTCTGGCAATTGCACGACGCCGCCCCTGTGCCGCGGCTGTTTGCCGAGCCCGGCCGGCCATGCCATTCGTTCACGCAGTTCTACAAACAGGTCAGCACAAGCCTGCAGAGCTAATTCCAGTTTGTCGCAACGGCGAAACGCTGCAATTAGATGTTGGTTGCCGCTGTGTTATGTTCCGCGCCACAGTGAAAACATCCTTTCACTGCGAAATCAAACCATTTGTTTGTCGTGACAAATGCTGGGCAACGAACCTGGCACCGGGGGTGCGACATTGAAAAGCATACGAAAGCCGAACATGAGCAAGAGTTACCTCACCATCCTGAAGCAGATCGAAAGCCTGAAAGCCGAAGCGGAGAAGATTCGCAAACAAGAAGTTGACGGCGTCATCAAGCGCATTCGCGACGCCGTTGAACACTACGGTTTGAGCGCCGAAGACCTGGGCCTGGGTGCCAAGTTCGCGAGCAAGGGCAAGACGCCCTTTCCGACCAAAAAGCGCAAAGCCAAAGTGGGCGCCAAGCCCGCCAGCGCCGGTGCCGTGCGCGTAGTGAAGTTCCGCAACGAAGCCGGCGACACCTGGGGTGGCCGCGGTAAGCGTCCGCAATGGCTGCGCGACGCGCTGGCCGGTGGCAAGCAGCTGCAGGACTTTCTGGTCAAGTAAGCGCTGCGGCCACGGCCGCATTGAGCGTTGGCTGAATTGGAAGTGCTTCGTGATCCAGGGCATGGCCCCAGATCACGAAACCTTAGTTGGCAGTGGCCTGGCGCACGGCGTGTGCCCAGGCCGCCATTTTTTCAGCCGCCTGATCGCGCGGCATCTGCGGCTCGAAGCAACGCTGCACGCGCCAGGTGGCCGCCAATTCCCGGGTGTCGGCATAGACACCGGCTTGCAAGCCGGCCAGCCAGGCCGCGCCCAGGGCCGTGGTTTCGGTCACTTCGGGCCGCAACACCGGCAAGCCCAGCAGGTCGGCCTGAAACTGCATCAACAAGTCGTTCACGCAGGCCCCGCCGTCCACGCGCAGTTCGGTGGGCGCGGCGCCGTCAGCGGCCATGGCCTGCAGCAAGGCGGCGCTTTGAAATGCAATGCTTTCCAGCGCCGCGCGTGCAATGTGCGCCACGGTGCTGCCGCGCGACAGCCCGACGATGGCGCCGCGGGCATTCGCATCCCAGTACGGCGCGCCCAGGCCGGTGAAGGCGGGCACGAACACCACGCCACCGGCATCTGGCACGGTTTCAGCCAGGGCCTGCACTTCGGTGCTGGCCGAGATGGCTTTCAAGCCATCGCGCAGCCACTGCACGACAGCCCCGCCCATGAAAACGCTGCCTTCCAGCGCATAGGCCGGCGCGTCGCCGGCCTGGGCCGCCGCCGTGCTGATGAGACCGTGGCTTGAGGCCTGCATCTGCGCGCCGGTGTGCATCAACATGAAGCAGCCGGTGCCATAAGTGTTCTTGACCAGGCCGGGGCTGAAGCAAGCCTGGCCGAACAGCGCCGCTTGCTGGTCGCCCGCGATGCCGCACACCGGAATGCTGCCGCCCAGCAGCGTGGTGTTTCCGAAGGCATGGCTGGACGGGTGGACCTGGGGCAGTAGAGAAGGTGGCAGGTCCAGCGCCTGCAGCAGGCCGGTGTGCCAACGATGTTGGCGAATGTCGAACAGCATCGTGCGCGCGGCATTGCTGAGGTCGGTGGCGTGCACCTGCCCCTGCGTCAGCCGCCACAGCAGCCAGCTGTCGATGGTGCCGAAAGCCAGATGGCCGGCTTCGGCCTTCGCGCGTGCGCCGGGCACGTGGTCCAGCAGCCAG
>JBBQAW010000003.1:0-41452 GCA_038316815.1 Burkholderiales bacterium | reverse complement strand
AAGTTGCCGCTGCGGCCACTGCCTGGCGTGTCGGGGTTGCGGCCTACAGCTGCGGCGCCACCCCCGGTGAAGGCCCAGCTGACCTGAGGCTTGCTGCCGCTTTCCACCACACGCGCATAAGCGTTGGCGGCCGCAGCCTGCGCCGTGATGGCGCCGATTTCGGTCGAGCGTTCGACGTCAGCCACCAGATCGGACAGCGGGTTGACTTCCAGCAGCACGGTCGACAGGCCCTGCACCCCGGGCAGGCCGTCGCCCACCAGGCGGCGCAGGCGCACGTCGACGGCGCGGGCCTGTGATTGCGCGCCGGTCTGCAGCAGCTGCGCTTGCTGCAGGGTCTTGCGCGCCTGCACCAGTTCGCTGGCGCGGCCACGATCGGCCCGAACAATGGTTTCCAGCGCTTCGACCAGGCATTCCATCTTGCGCACGTACTGGCTGTAGATGACCACGTGCTGGCGAAAACGGCTGCGCTCCAGCGCCAGCGCCACGGTGTTCATGGCCAGCTGTTCGCGCACTGTCAGGTGGCCCAGGCGCGCCGATTCAGCCAACTGCGTGCGCCAGTCGGTCAGGCGGTCGACACGGCCACCGTCGTACAGAAGCTGGCTGACGTTGAGGTTGGCACGTATCTGCAGCGCAGCGGCGTCGTTGACGCCTTGTTGCAGCGTGCCGCCCGGGCCGACGCCGGCCGACAGGCTGGCTTGCGGCAGGCGCGTGGCACGCGTTTCATCGATGTCGCTCACTGCCGCTTCGGCCAGCAGGCGGCTGGCGCCCACCGCCTGGCTGCGGTCCAGCGCGTCGCGCACCAGGCCCTGCAGCGTGGCACGCGGGTTCACCTGGGCGGGGCTGGGTTCATCGGGCGCGGCACCGGTGCCTTCAAGGCGCTCTTCGTCGATGCAGCGCGCCTGCAAGGGTGCAGACACAAGGCACAGCCAGGCGGTGGCCAGGCAGGTCAGAAAGAAGGTGCGCAAGGCAAGCATAGGCCTGGAAGTCTGGGCCGGGCCCTTGCAGGCCGATCGGCAGAGATCAGGGGTGAAGCGGGGCCAAAATTCGGCCTCAGAGGCTGAGAGTTTTCCGAGCTTGACCAAGCAGCGTGTCAAAAGGCTTCTGATCCAGGCGCAAAGCACAGCCATAGCTCGGGCTATGGCGCGTTTGCAACGACGAGCGGGCGTCTTTTGGCGTGATGAGTGGGCATGAACGAAAGACTCTCAGCCTCTCAGGCGGCTTGTCGCCCTGGCGACCTGGCTACGCGCATGTGCGAACCTATGATCTGCGCGCACAACCTGTCCACCGCACTGCCCACAACACGAGACACACCCATGCAAGCTTGGCTCTGCGAAACCCTGGACGGCATCGGCGCCATGCGCTTTCAGACCCTGCCCATGCCCGAACCGGCGGCGGGCGAAGTGCGCATCGCCATCGAGGCCGCGAGCCTGAACTTCCCCGACTTGTTGATCGTGGAAGGCAAGTACCAGTTCAAGCCCGCACTGCCCTTCGTGCCCGGCGCTGAATTCGCTGGTCGTGTGGACGCCGTCGGCGCCGGCGTGAAGCATCTCCGGGTGGGCGACGCGGTTGCAGCCATCGCCGGCACTGGCGGTTTCGCCACCCATGCCTGCGTGGACGCCACGCGCGTGCTGCCCTTGCCGCCGGGCTTTGCCACCCGCGACGGCGCAGCTTTCGCCTTCACCTACGGCACGTCGCACCACGCCTTGATCGACCGCGCGCAGCTGAAGGCTGGCGAAACCGTGCTCGTCCTGGGCGCGGCCGGGGGTGTGGGCACGGCGGCCGTGCAGATAGCGAAGGCGGCCGGGGCGCGTGTCATCGCAGCCGCGTCCAGCGACGAGAAATGCGCGCTATGCCGCGACATCGGCGCCGACGAGACGCTGAACTACAGCACCCAGAACATCCGCGAAACGCTGAAAGCGCTGACCGGCGGCCAAGGCCCGGACGTGGTCTATGACCCGGTGGGCGGCGACCTGGCCGAACCGGTGTTCCGCAGCATCGCTTGGCGCGGCCGCTACCTGGTGGTGGGCTTTGCCGGCGGCGGCATCCCGGCCCTGCCCTGGAACCTGGCCCTGCTGAAGGGCGCCAGTGTGGTGGGCGTGTTCTGGGGCGACTTCGTCAAGCGCGAACCGCAGGCCAGCGCAGCGGCGCTGCAGCAGCTGGCGCAATGGTATGCAGCCGGATTGATCAAACCCGTGATCGATCAGGCACTGCCCATGGCCGAACTGCCGGCAGCGTTTGCGCGCATGGGCACGCGCCAGGTGCGCGGGAAGATGTTGCTGGTGAACGGCTGAACACGGCGCATGATGGCAAACAGTTACTTTGATGGATGCCGGGCCCCCTTCGGAGGGCCGGGGCTTAGCTGACAAGCCGTTAGCATCTGTTGCTTGTTCGGAACGGAGGGTTGCATGACAGTCAAGGTGTTGATCGTCGAAGACAACCCAGTGGCGCGCAGCTTCCTCTGCCGCGTGGTGCGCGAAAGCTTCAGCGACGCGCTTCACATCACCGAAGCCGGCGACCTGGAAACCGCACGTCGCCACATCGCACTGACGGGCGGCGCCCAGGGCCTGCACGGCGTGGACCCGTTCAGACTGGCCCTGGTAGACCTGGAACTGCCTGACGGCAACGGTTTGGACCTGCTGGTGGAACTGGCGCACTATCCCGCCACCAAGATCGTCACCACGCTGTATTCAGACGACGACCACCTCTTCCCGGCCCTGCAATGCGGTGCCGACGGCTACCTGCTGAAGGAAGACCGCTTTGAAGTGCTGGTGGAAGAACTGCAGCGCATCGTGCGCGGCCAGCCGCCGCTCAGCCCGGCCATTGCGCGCCGGCTGCTGACGCACTTTCGTCATGGCCCGGGCAGCGACAGCAAGGCGCCTGATTCAGGTTTTGCAAACCTTAGCGGCTTCACCGCCAGCCGGCCGGTGCCGATCGAAAAACCGGCGCCCGACCATGAGCGGCTGACACCGCGCGAAAGTGAAGTGCTGACCTACCTGAGCAAGGGCTTCACGATCAAGGAAATCGCCAGCCTGATGGGTATCAAGTGGTTCACCGTCAACGACCACATCAAGAGCATTTACAAGAAGCTGAATGTGTCTAGCCGCGCCGAAGCAGCGGTTCTGGCCAGCAAGCAGGGCCTGGTGTAAGCGCAACCCCGATCGCGCCACAGTTTGTAACCGCCCCTCTATACTTGAACGCGAACCGCCGCTCACCAAGACCGCCCCAACCCTGAGGCTTCGCATCAGGACCCCTGGAGGACAAGGAAACTTGGGGCGGCCCAGCGTTTATTCATCAGCGCGCGACGGCATCGTCAGGGAGGGGCATGCGCAAGTTGGAAGCGCCCGCCAGACGTAGCGGGCAGGTTTGGCTTTGGTTGCGGCGAAGGCTCTGGTCAGGGGGCTTGTTGCTGTTGGCGCTGGGTCTGACGGGTTGCGCCAGTACGTCTCTGACGCGCGACGACGGTCGCGCTGTCGACGAAACCCTGCTTGCGAAAATTCGCGACTACGGCGCGGGTGAACGGGCGTTGCGCCCGGCCATCGTTCGCAGCGCAGAACTGCGCGACCCTGAATGCGACAAACAGTGGGAACTGCCCTTCTCGGTGGCTTCGGCCGACGATTGGTCCGTCAACGACCGCGTGGCCTGGGTGCGGGCCTTGGGCGTAGACGAACGGCTGACAGTGGTGGCTGCCGCCGCGGCATCCCCGCTGCAGGCCGGAGAACACATCGTCGCGGTGGGCAGCGTGCGGCGCGAACGCGACCCCACCCTGCTGCTGGAAACGATGGCGCAGCTGCGTGACGAGGGTGCCGCCTTCAAGGTGACGACGGCACTGGGCCGCAAACTCACGGTCCAGCCCTTCCAGGTCTGCCGCGGCTACACCCGCCTGGCGCCGCCAAACACGCCGCAGTTGCAGGACTACCACTGGCTGCTGGCACTGCATCCGCTGGAACTGGTGAGCAGCCCGCTGACCGAGGACGAGGCCCTGTGGGTGGTGCTGTGGACGCAGGGAATGTCCGAGGAAGGCGGCCTGCGCATGAAGACCTTCCACTACACGGTGAAGATCGCCGGCACGCTGTACAACCTGGCGACCCTGGCCTCGGGCCTGAAGGGCGCAGCGCTGGCAGCCGAAGCGGCTGTGAAGACGGCGCAGAACGTCGCTGCGCATCTGGCCACCGAGCTGATCAAACGGCAAGTCATCGAGCAGGCGCGAACCTATGCCACCAACCTGCTGATGGACGCCGCGCAGGACGCGAGTGAAAAGCTGCTGCGCATGCGCATGGCGTCGGCCATGCAGCAGGCGGTGATCAACCGCGGGCGGCTGGGCGGTGTCTCGCGCGTGGCGGCCACCGTCTTCGACCGCGCCGATACTTGGGCCCGGCGCCGCATGAGCCAGCTTCACGCCAACCCGCTGGCCGGGGTGGCGTTGCACCAGAAACTGGCCGAAACCGGGCGAGCGTCGAACGCCTTCGTCTTCGACGGCGAGCGCATGGCCTCGCTGGAGAAGCTGTTTGCTGCCGAAGGCCTGGACGTGGCCATGCTGGCGCTGCTGAAGGGCCTGCGGCCCGACACACTGGGGGCCGAGCTTGGCGGCATGCCGCTGGCGTCAGCTGACGACGGTTTCCGCTATCAAGACGCAACGGCGGGCGCCGATGGTCCTTACGCCTTCGGCCTGGTGGCGGCCATGATGGAGATGCCGGTGAGCTCGAAGGACAAGCCATGAAGCGGGCGACCCTGCCGCTGCTTTGTGCCATGGTCGCGGCCTGGCTCAGTGCCGCCGGGCCGCTGGTTGCGCAGACGGCACCTTCCGCCCCGGAGCCCGCTGCCAGCGCAGCGGGTCCAGCCAGCCCAGCTACTGCAACCAGCTCAGCCAGCGCCCCTAGCGCGGTTAGCGCGGTTAGCGCGGTTAGCGCGGCCAGCCCAGCTAGCGCGGCCGGGCCAGCCAGCGCAGCCAGTGCAGCCAGTGCAGCCGGTGCAGCCGGTGCAGCCAGCGCACCCAGCGCACCCAGCGTCCCGCCCCCAAGTTGCGGCAGTGCCACGGAATCCGCCATGGCCGCCGACCTGCGCGCGGCCGGGGCCCAGTCGCAGCGTGCAGAAGCCACCCAGCTGGCACAGCATCTGGACGAGGCCATCGTCCGCTGGAAGACGGCGGTCGGGGTTTGCGAAGACCGGCCGCGCGCGCGAGCAGAACGCAATTTGCGCGACAACCAGCGCCAGCGCGAGAGCCTGGGCGAACAGCTGGGCAGCGGCGCGGCCTGCGCCAGCAGCAGCAAGAACGCATCAAGCCTGCAGGAACTGGCGCGCCTGGCACTGACGGAACGGCGCTGGTCCGACGCCAGCCTGCTCTTCGGCAAAGCAGAAGGCGCCTGGGAAATGGCTTCCGAGCAGTGCAGCGACGAGGCCCAGCGCCGGGCGCTTCTGGCCCGCGAACAGGTAAGCGTGGACGCCCACAACGCCGAATTCTGCGCACCGCTGTTCGACCGCGCCCGCGGCTACACCCAGCGCCATCGCAACGCCGCTGGGGCCTTGACTGCGGGCGACCGGCAGCAACAGCAGCAGATCGCCGAAACCTTGTGGCGCGACACCTTCGAAAGCTGCAAGGGCCCGGCCCTGGACCTGGCGCGCAGCAATGCCCAGGCTCTCTCGCGTGAACGCGGCACCCTCTGGGTGCGCAGCTACCCGCCAGAGCAGCCCTTGCCCACGGTCGCCCGGCCGCGGCCAGCCGCACCACCGGTCGTGGCCATCGCGCCGGTGGCGCCGGTGGCGGCGGGAGTGGCAGGAGCGGTAACCGCAACGGCAACGGCTACAGCATTGCTACCGGCGTCTGCGGCCGCGACAGCACTGGCATTGGCGCCGGCCACGGCAGCCGCGGCAGCCTTGACAGGTGCGCCGGCCGTGGCCGCCCTCGCCCCGGCAAGAGCGGCCATTGCGCCGCCGGTTGCCGAGCCGGCTGCGGCTGGCGCTTTCACCATGGTCCTGCCCAGCGGTTTGGCGGTGGACGGCCAGTTCGAACTCGACCGCCAGCGGCAGACAGTGACCGGGGTTGGCCGACTCACCTGGCCTGATGGCGACCGCTACACAGGCCAAGTCCTCGACAACAAGCGCCAAGGGCAGGGCGAGGCGGTCTGGCGCAGCGGCATGACCTACCGTGGCGAATGGGTTCAGGACGTGCCGCAAGGCCAGGGCAGCATGCTCTTTGCCAACGGCAATCAGTTTGAAGGCGACTTTCGTGCTGGCGAACCGCATGGCCAGGGCCGCTTCGTCTACGCCAACGGCGGCAGCTACACCGGTGGCGTCGCTGCCGGCATCCCTCACGGCCAGGGCAAGTACACCTGGACCAGCGGACTGCAGTACGAGGGGCCCTTTCAGAACGGTGAGGCCGGCGGCAAGGGCCGGTTGATCTTCCCGGACGGCGGCTTGTTCGAAGGTGAAGTGCGCGCCAGCCAGATGGGCGAATCAGGGCGCATGCGCTTTCCGTCGGGCGATGTCTACGAAGGCACGTTCCGCAACGGCGTCGCGCATGGTCAAGGCAGCTACCGGTGGCGCAGCGGCCAGCGTTATGAAGGCCAGTGGCAGGACGGCCAGGCCCAGGGCCGCGGCCGCATGGTCTTTGTGAACGGCAACAGTTATGAAGGCGAGGTGCTGCAGGGCCAGCCGCATGGCCAGGGCGCCATGAAGTTTGTATCGGGCGACCAGTACACCGGTCAGTTCGCCAAAGGCCAAGCCGAAGGTGAAGGCACCTACACCTGGGCCAGTGGCGCGCTCTACACCGGGCAGTGGCGCGCAGGCCTGAAGCACGGGCGCGCCGTCATGCAATGGCCCAGCGGCGACCGCTGGGAGGGCGTCTACCAGGACGACGTGCAGACTGCAGAAGGGCGGGCGCTGCCGCCACGCTGAAGCCAGTACGCTGCGCGCGCCAGGCCAGTAGCGCCAGCGCATGTCTGCCCTGCCGCGACCTGCAACTCGATCAGGCGCGGCAGCAGGGCGGTACTTCAGCCCACTCGGGCCAGGCCCAGCAGGTGCGCCATGTCCTTGAAGAAGATGCGCAGCTGGTCCAGCGGCTTCTTGCGCGTGAGCTTCTTGTTCATGTAGCTCTCGAAGGTCATCTGCTGCACGTCTTTGTCTTTGCAGATATGGACGAAACGCTCGCGCCGCTTGTCGTTCGTGTACCAGAAGCGCTGCATGATGCCCAGCACCAGGAAGACCGTGCCGTGTTCCTTCATGAAGCGCTTGCGCGCCCCGGCCAGCGCACGGCCGCGGCCGGTGGCCAGCAGTTCGGTGACTGACTCGGCTGCGAAGCGCCCGCCGGCCATGGCGTAGTAGATGCCTTCGCCAGAGGAGGGCGCCACGACGCCGGCGGCGTCGCCGGCCAGCACCACGTCGCGGCCGTTGTCCCACTTCTTCAGCGGCTTCATCGGCAGCGGCGCGCCTTCGCGGCGCAGCGTTTCGGTGTCGGCCAGTCCGGCGGCTTCGCGCAGGCTGGTGGTGGCATTGCGCAGGCTGAAGCCCTTGTCGGCGCTGCCCGTACCAATGCTCATGGTGTCGCCGTGCGGAAACACCCAGCCGTAAAAGTCGGGGCTGATGGTGCCGCGGTAGTAGACGTCGCAGCGTGTGCCGTCGTAGTCCGGGCCCGGGTTGGCGGGCGCGCGCACGATCTCGTGGTACGCGAACACACACTCGATGTCTTTGGCGCCCGGCACAGAGTCGCGCGCCACGCGCGAACGGGCGCCGTCAGCACCAATTACCGCGCGGGCCCGCACCTGGGCCGGCCAGGTCTGACTGAGTTCGGCTTGCTCGCGCTGCTGAAAGTGCACGATGGCAACGCCGTCGTCGTCACGCGTGATCTTCTCGAAGGTGCCAATACGGCGCACGGCACCCGAACGTTCTGCACGCTCACGCAAAAATTCGTCGAAGACCTCGCGGTCGACCAGACCGACGAAGCCGTTCTCGATCGGGATGTCTACCTTCACGTCTGCTGGAGAAACCATGCGCGCTGAACGCGCCTTGGCCACTAGCAGTTCGTCGGGGATCTCGAAGTCCTTGATCAGCCGGGGCGGGATGGCGCCGCCGCAAGGCTTGACGCGCCCTGCCCGGTCCAGCAGCAGCACGCGCTTGCCGGCACGTGCCAGGTCGTCGGCTGCGGTGGCACCAGCGGGGCCACCGCCCACGACGACGACATCGAAGGTTTCCGTTTTCGCTTGAGCTTCAGCGTGCATGGTCAGTCATCTCGGTGGGCCCATGGCCGTTGCGGGCTCGGCCAGGGCATACGCCTTGCGGCGGGAAGGGTCGACACCGGCAGTGGCCGGTGCACCCACGCGTGCGGCCAGCAAGGCCGCGAACACAAACAAAATGGCTTCGAATGCGAACACGCTGGCGTAGGCCGCTGCGGGCGAACCCAGCAGCCAGCGCGCCAGGTCGCTGGCACCGGCGCCGGCGCCGAGCATGACGCCCAGGCCGAAGGCAATGGCCTGGGCAGCGTCCCACAGCCCCAAGTGTGTTGACAGCCGCCATGTTCAGGCACCGGCCATGCCACGCAGGGCGAAAGCGCTGACCATCATGCCGGCCACGAACAGGGGTACGCCGAAGCCGCTGTAGTACAGCGCGCGCTCGACGGGCCTGTCGACGAACCAGACCATCAGCACCAGTTGCCCCAGCAGCAGGCCGGCCACGGCCCAGGCATGCCAAGCGAAGCCCCACTGCGCCAGCAGCACGATCACAACCACTTGCGGCAAGGCCATCACGGCGCTGGCGGTGGCAGCGGCCCCAGGCGCGCCCAACTGCACCGGCAATGAACGGATGCCCATCTGCCTGTCGCCCACCATGGCCTTGAAGTCGTTCAGCGTCATGATGCCGTGAGCCCCGATGCTGTAGAGCAGCGCCATCAGCAGCGAAGCTTTGGCGGGCATCGCGCCACCCACCATCACTGCCGCGCCCGTGACCCAGGCCAAGCCTTCATAAGACAGCCCGCAGGCAGCATTGCCATACCAGCCATTGGCCTTCAGGCGCAAAGGCGGTGCGCTGTACGCCCAGGCCAGCACCAGGCCCAGGCAAGCTGCGGCAAAACCCCAAGGGCCCAGGGCCGTGGCCACCAGCAGCGAAACGCCTGTCCAGATGATGGCAATGGCCAGACCCCAGCGGCCAGGGATGCGTCCGGATGGAATAGGACGGTTCGGCTCGTTGATGGCATCGACTTCGCGATCGAACCAGTCATTCACCGCCTGGCTGGTGGCGCAGACCATCGGCCCGGCCAGAAAGATGCCCACCAGCGCCAGCCACCAGTTGTCCAGCAGCGAAGCGCCGGAAGCCACCACGCCGCAGGCAAAGGCCCACATCGGCGGAAACCAGGTGATCGGCTTGAACAGTTCAGCCACGGCACGCCATTCCGGCACGCGGCGTTCTGACGCGAGCGGCGACGTGGCAGAGGCGGGCGCGAAGGCAGGAATAGCCTCAGATTTGGACCGTGCGGCGGGCGCGGCCTGCAGGTCGGCCAGGGAAACAGCAGAATGTGAAGGCACGGCGGGTACAGCAAGTCGAACCATGGGGTGCATATTGCACTTGACACACGATAGCGTCAACGTGAATTGACACTTATCAGGGTAATCGACGAAGCTCTGACCCGCCAGCGGCCCGTTCCGGCCGCGCGGCGCCTGGCGCAGGCACCTCCCCCATTAGTAAATGAGGTTGAAGACGATGTTGATGAAGACCACGCCCGAGAGACTGGCCGGCGTACCCCAAGACAGCGGACCCGAGGGCGCGCCCGTAGCGCTGGTCATCGGCAGCGGTTTCGGTGGGTTGGGCGCAGCTATCCGCCTGGCAGCCAAGGGCTACCGCGTGACCGTGCTGGAAAAACTTGATGGGCCAGGTGGCCGCGCCTACGTGCACCACCGCGACGGCCACACCTTCGACGCCGGGCCGACGATCGTGACCGTGCCTTTCCTGTTCGACGAACTCTGGGCCCTGGCCGGGCGCAAGTTCAGCGACGACGTCACGTTGAAAGCCCTGGACCCGTTCTACCGCATTCGTTTCGACGATGGCGACCACTTCGACTACAGCGGCGACAAGGACCGGCAACGCGCCGAAATCAGGCGCATCAGCCCCGACGACCTGCCAGGCTATGAACGCTTCATGGCCGAGGCCGACCATTGCTACCAGCTTGGCTTCAGGGCACTGGGTGACAAGGCCTTCGACACTATCGGCGACCTGTTCAAGGCATCACCGGCCATTCTGAAAATGCGGGGCTGGCGCAGCCTGCACCAGATGGTGGCGGCGCACTTGAAGCACCCCAAGCTGCGCATGGCGATGAGCCTGCAAAGCCTGTTGATCGGCGGCAATCCGTTCTCAGTCACCTGCATCTACAGCCTCATCAACGCGCTTGAACGTCAGTGGGGCGTGCACTGGGCGATGGGCGGCACGGGCTCGCTCGTGAACGGCCTGGTTGACGTGCTGCAAGGCCTTGGCGGGCAGATTCTGCTGAACACCGAGGTTCGGCGCATCGAAGTCGACCGTGGCCGCACGACGGGCGTGACCCTGGCCGATGGCCGTTTCATGCCCGCGGACCTGGTGATCAGCAATGCCGACACGGCCTGGACCTACCGGAACATGATTGCGCCCGAACATCGCAAGCACTGGACCGACCGCCGCGTCGAGAAGGGCAGCTACAGCATGAGCCTGTTCGTCTGGTACTTCGGCACCAAGAAAAAGTACCCGGATGTGCCGCACCACATGATGCTGCTGGGCCCGCGCTACAAAGATTTGCTGAACGACATCTTCAAGCGCCACAAGCTGGCCGACGACTTCAGCCTGTATCTGCATCGCCCTACGGCCACCGACCCGGCGCTGGCGCCAGAAGGCGGCGACACCTTTTATGCCCTGGCGCCTGTACCGCACCTGGACAGCGGCACCGACTGGGCGTCCAAGGCAGAACCGTATCGCCAGGCCTTGCAGGCTCGGCTGGAAGCAACCGTGATGCCGGGCCTGGGAGAACAGATCACGACATCGTTTGTGACCACCCCGCAAGACTTCCATGACCGGCTGCTGTCCTTCAAGGGCGCTGCCTTCGGCCTGGAGCCGCTGCTGACCCAGAGCGCCTGGTTTCGCCCGCACAACCGCAGCGAGGACATCGAGGGTCTGTTCATGGTCGGCGCCAGCACGCACCCTGGGGCAGGCGTACCTGGGGTGTTGATGTCGGCACGGGCGCTTGATTCAGTGATGCCGGCCGCTGCCGATTGGCGGGCGAAACATCCTGCCCGGTAGCCCGGTTCGCTCACCAGACTGTGTGGCCAGGCTCTCGCTAGCGGTGGGCCTGGCCAAGTGAGACCGTTGACGCCTAAGCTGGCTTGTCGACGTCGTTGGGCAGGTCACCCACGCCATAACGGCGCAGCTTGACGTACAAACTCTGACGCGACAGGCCCAGCATTTCAGCGGCCGAAGCCCGGTTGTCGCGCGTCAGTTCGAGCGCGGCTTCAATGCAAAGTTGCTCGATCAGGTCGGTGGTTTCACCGACGATGTCTTTCAGCGGCACGCGTCCCACCAGTTCAGTCAGCTGGCCGACCGAGCGCGGCAGTTCCTTCTTGTTGCGCGACTCGCCGTTCAGTCGCCGGCCGACGTCACGGATGGTGAAGCCCAGAAACGGGCGGTCGCCGTGCGGAACCATCGTGGCCGAAATCTCGACATCGGTCATCGCACCGTACTCCCCACGCAGTGTTGTCGCAAAGAGACGCACAGCCCCACGCTGGCGAAGGTTGCTGATGAGAACGCTCAAATCTACCCCAGTTCGGCCGAGCCAACGGTCCAGGGTTTCGCCACGCACCTGCTCTTCGGTCGTCAGCTGGGCCAGTTCGATGAACGCGGTATTGGCCGAAATCACACGGCCTTCGAGGTCGGTGACGACCAGGCAGTCAGGCACGCTTTGCACCAGCTTCAACAACATCGAACTGGTGCTGGGGGCAGGCTGGGCCAGCGTGTCGGGCGCTGCCTGCGACAGCCGCACCAGGAAGTGCGAGACGTTGTCCTGGCGGTAAGTGGAGACCGAAACCATCACTTCGCCGCGGGCGTTCAGAAGTTCAGCTCGCACCTGCTCTGCACGGCCCGTGGCGCGCACGCCGGCCAGAATGTTGTTCAGTGCTTCGCTGCTGCGGGCGTCCACGCCCAAGGGAAAGGTCTCGCCAATCAAGCCCTGCGGGCCGCCATCACCCACCAGTCGGGCGGCGGCCGGGTTGGCTTCCAGAATGCGCTGGGTACTGGCGTCGACCACCAGAACCGCTTCGCCGGCGACCTGGAACAGGTGCCGGTAGCGCGTTTCTGCGTGGCGGAACTTCCAGTAGTCGCGCTCCATTGCCTGTTGCGCGTCGACCAGCCGCTGTTGCAGCGCCGCGACTGCGCGCAAGTCTCGACAGCAGATGAGGGTTCGGTTCGACCCCAGGGCCACGGCAGCCATCAGCAGGGGCAGTTCGCGCCCACCTGCCAGCACCATGTTCACCTGTCGCCAGCGGGGCGCGCCTTCGACCGGGGACGAACCGGCCTGCAACAGCCCCTGCAACTTGCGCCGGTTTTCGGTGGAGGCCAGTTCCACCAGCGGTTGACCGACCCACAGGGCGAGTTCGTTCGGAAGCACGTCGTCCAGGCTGCTGGACAAATCGCGCACCACACCCTGGTCATCAACGACCAGAGAAACGTCGTTGGCCACCCCCAGCAGCGCTTCCAAAGTCAGGCCGTCGAGTACGCCCAACGTGGCCTGTGCTGCTGAAAAAGGTCTCATGGGAGACCCGCCTTTCGTTCAATACTGCATTGAAGGGGACTGCTTCGATAGGTAAAACGGCCCGAAGGGGCGAAGGTCCTGACGTGTATAGCTTCACAAGCGCTGCAAGCGCTGCTCCAAGAGTTGTTGCGCCATCTGCGGAGCCTGGCGACCGTCAATGGCCGTTCCGTCGGCTCCGACCTCCAGAACGCGTTCAGGACTGTCCATAAAGGCTGGACCTCCGACCAGGACGCCAATTGCCCGATTGCGAGATGCATTGCGCACTGCAGCAATGCCTGACTTTAACCAGTCCAAACGCGTTTCAAGCCCGACCGAGATGCCGATGACGTCAAACCACTCCCGACGCACCAAAGCGGCGGGGTCGGCAGCACCGGCTTCCGTGTCTCCTACGACGTCCCAACCTGCCCGGCGGAAGAATTCGGCAACGATCGACAGACCAAAAGTGTGTTGCTCGCCCGGAGCGGGCAGCAACAGCACGCGGCGGCCGTCGACAGGGAAATCGACCTCGCGCCCAAACGACGGGCTGAGCGTGCGCATGACGCGCTGCATGCGGCCCATCGCCACCGTCACTTCGGTGAACGAGCACAGGTCTTCGTCCCACATGCGGCCCAATTCACGCGCGGCTGGCGCAAGCAGGCCCAGGTAGATGTCGTCTACCGCCACGCCGCGGGTCAGCAAGCGGTCGATCAAACCATGCCAACCCTCGTCGTCGGAAGCCAGGATCAGCGGCAAGAACGTCTGAAGGTCCTCGCCAGTGATACCCACAAAAGGCGCCGACACCGGGGTTGGCGATACAGCCGGCTCGCGATGCGCGCGTACCAGCCGGGGAATGATGTCCTGTTCGATGGTCCGCACGATGCTCGCTAGCCTTTCCTGGGGGGACGGGGCCGTTTGCGGCTCGTCCAGGGCTATGCGCCCTTCGGTCTCGGGCAGCAAATACTCGCTGGTTTGGGGCTCATTAAGGTAGGCCTGTGTCATTCGGTCCATCGTGCGGCTCCCGGCATGGCGTCGGTGGTGCGGTTTGCCGCGCCCAATGCGCACGCCAAACCGCGGTTGCTGCTTGTCACGCCGCGCAACGAAACCGCGTCGGCATGCACCTTCGCACTCGACAGAGCTGAATTCACGGCCCTCACTTGTGCCACTCGACTGTCCTCGTTGTGCTCGTCAAACGTCAAGCATCGTAAACCCACAGAACCCTCAGGGTAGTGTCAACTGCTGTTGACGTCAACCCGGGTTGACATCGATCAAGCGGCCGCCTAGATTTGACACATGCCGCATTCACCGCAAACCCACACCGGGCTGTACAGCCCACAAGAGCGTGTCCGCCGCGACGAATCGAAGTGGACCCTGGTCCAGGGCATCCTGGCCCCAGTCCAGTTCCTGGTCTTCCTGGTCAGCCTGGGCCTGGTGCTGTACTACCTGAAGACCGGAGAGCTTCACACCGCCGCGACGATTTCGGTCGTCATCAAGACGCTCACGCTCTACACCATCATGGTCACGGGCTGCATCTGGGAAAAGGACGTCTTCGGCGTCTGGCTGTTCGCACCGGCTTTCTACTGGGAAGACGTCGTCAGCATGCTCGTGCTGGCACTGCACACAGCCTATCTTGTGGTGGTGTTCACCGGCTGGATGACACCCCGCCAGCAGATGTTGCTGGCGCTGGCGGCTTATGCCACGTACGTGGTGAACGCGGCACAGTTCATCTGGAAGCTGCGCATGGCCCGCCTGCAATCTGCTGCCGCAGCTGCCAGCGCCCCGACCAACAGGGTCGCTGCGTGAGCACTGTCATCGACATCAAGCCAGTGGCCACCGAGACCGTGGCCCTGGGCTGTGCCGACGCCCCGGTGTTGAAAGAACGCGGGCAGCGCGAAGTGTTTTGCGGGCTGACCGGCATCATCTGGCTGCACCGCAAGATTCAGGACGCGTTTTTCCTGGTGGTGGGTTCGCGCACCTGCGCCCACCTGCTGCAGTCGGCTGCTGGCGTGATGATCTTCGCCGAGCCGCGTTTTGCCACCGCCATCATCGACGAACGCGACCTGGCCGGGCTGGCCGACGCGAACACAGAACTCGACCGCGTCGTGACGCGGCTGCTAGATCGGCGGCCGGACATCAAGTTGCTGTTCCTGGTCGGGTCATGCCCATCGGAAGTCATCAAGCTCGACCTGTCCCGCGCCGCGCAGCGCCTGAGCAAGACCTTCTCGCCCGACGTTCGCATCCTGAACTATTCGGGCAGCGGCATCGAAACCACTTTCACGCAGGGCGAAGATGCCTGCCTGGCCAGCATGGTGCCCGAAATGGCGGACAGCACCGCCCCGGCGCTGATGGTGGTGGGTGCGCTGGCCGACGTGGTCGAAGACCAGTTCAAGCGTTTGTTCGACGCGCTGGACATCGGCCCGGTGCACTTCTTCCCGCCACGCCACGCGGCTGATTTGCCGGCCGTGGGGCCGAACACACGCTTCCTGCTGGCGCAGCCTTTCCTGGCCGACACCGCACGCGTGCTCGAAGCGCGCGGCGCCCAGCGCCTGGCAGCACCTTTCCCGCTGGGGGCCGAAGGCACCAGCGGCTGGCTGCAGGCTGCGGCAACCGCCTTCGGCGTGTCTGCCAGCCGCTTCGAAACGGTCGTTGGTCCGAAGCGTGAACGCGCGCAGTTGGCGCTGCAGCGCCACCGCGAAGCGCTGTCCGGCAAGCGCATCTTCTTCTTCCCCGATTCGCAACTGGAAGTGCCGTTGGCGCGTTTCCTTTCGCGCGAACTGGGCATGGGCCTGACGGAAGTGGGCAGCCCGTACCTGCACCGCCAGCATCTGGCCGCTGAACTGGCTTTGCTGCCCACTGACACTATGCTGTCCGAAGGCCAGGACGTCGAACGCCAGCTTGACCGCTGCCGTGCCGCCCGCCCAGACATCGTCGTCTGCGGGCTGGGACTGGCCAACCCGCTGGAAAACGAGGGCTTCACGACCAAGTGGGCGATCGAGCTGGTGTTCACGCCCATTCAAGGCTTCGAGCAGGCCGCCGATCTGGCCGAACTGTTCACGCGCCCGCTGACGCGCCGCACCAAGCTGGCAGCCTGAAGAAACCCAGCCCATGCAGCTGACCCTCTGGACCTACGAAGGACCGCCGCACGTCGGGGCCATGCGCATTGCCACGGCCATGACCGACGTGCATTACGTGCTGCACGCGCCCCAGGGCGACACGTATGCCGACCTGCTGTTCACGATGATCGAACGGCTGAAGAAGCGCCCGCCTGTCACGTACACCACCTTCCAGGCGCGTGACCTGGGCAGCGACACGGCGCAGTTGTTCCAGACGGCTGCAGCTGAAGCCTACGAACGCTTCAAGCCGGCAGCGATGCTGGTGGGCTCATCCTGCACGGCCGAACTGATCCAGGACGACCCGGGCGGCCTGGCGCGTGCGCTGAAGTTGCCGGTGCCGGTGGTGCCGCTGGAACTGCCGTCCTACCAGCGCAAGGAAAATTTCGGCGCGTCAGAAACCTTTTACCAGTTAGTGCGCACACTGGCGGGGCCGCATGCCCCGGCGCCAGGAACGGCGCGCGCCGCGCGCGCTGAAGGCACAGCGCCCAGTTGCAACGTCCTGGGCGCCACCGCCCTGGGCTTTCGCCACCGCGACGACGTGCGTGAAATCGTTGGCCTGCTTGAAAAGCTGGGCATCGAAGTGCATGTTGTCGCCCCGCTGGGTGCCAGTGCCGCCGACCTGGCCGGCCTGGGCCAGGCCGACTTCAACGTCGTGCTGTATCCCGAGGTGGCGTCGCAAGCGGCCAGCTGGCTGAAGCGCATGTTCGCCCAGCCCTTCACGCGCACCGTGCCCATCGGTGTTGGCGCCACCACCGCCTTCATCCGTGAAGTGCGCGGTTTGGCCGGGCTGGACGCTGAAGCGCCTTTGCCCGACGCGCTGTCGAACTCGACCTGGTATTCACGTTCGGTCGACTCGACCTACCTTACCGGCAAGCGCGTTTTCGTGTTCGGCGACGCCACCCATGCCATCGCCGCAGCGCGCGTCGCGCACCAGGAATTCGGCTTCACCGTCGTCGGCCTGGGCACCTACAGCCGCGAGTTTGCGCGCGACGTGCGCGAAGCCGCCAAGCTGTACGGCATCGAAGCCCTGATCACCGACGACTACCTGGAAGTCGAAGCCAAGGTGGCCGAACTGCAGGTCGAACTGGTGCTGGGCACGCAGATGGAACGCCACATCGCCAAGCGCCTGGGCGTGCCCTGCGCAGTGATCTCGGCGCCCGTGCATGTGCAGGATTTCCCGGCCCGGCATTCGCCGCAGATGGGCTTCGAAGGCGCCAATGTGCTGTTCGACACCTGGGTCCATCCGCTGATGATGGGCCTGGAAGAGCACCTGCTGACGATGTTCCGCGGCGACTTCGAATTCCACGACGGCGCTGCTGCTTCGCACCTGGGCCGCAGCGGCGGCCCGCAGACCCAAGCCAAGACAGCTGCCGCGACCGAATTGCCAGCGCCAGCGCCAGCCGCTACGACCGATTTCATCCCCGCTGCCTCTCTCAGCCCCGCACCAACCGTCGCCGCCTGGGCACCCGAAGCGCAGAAGGAATTGAACAAGATTCCTTTCTTCGTTCGCGGCAAGGCACGACGCAATACCGAACGCTTTGCCGCAGAACGCGGACTAGCGCAGATCACTGTGGAGACACTTTATGACGCCAAAGCCCATTTCGGCCGTTAACGTGCAGAACAGCCCCGCACAAACGGCCATACGGGTCGTTATCGTGACGATGGACACGCACCTGGCCAGTGCCACCGAACGTGCCCGCAAGACCCTGGCGGTCGAACTGCCTGGCCTGTCGATCAGCCTGCACGCAGCTTCGGAATACGCCGGCAACGACACGCTGGTGGCGCGCTGCCGCGAAGACATTGCTCAAGCCGACATCATCGTCGCCGGCATGCTGTTTCTGGAAGACCACTTCCTGCCGATCATCGACGCCCTGACCGCGCGTCGGGACCATTGCGACGCGATGATCTGCATGGCCTCGGCCAGCGAGGTGGTCAAGCTCACGCGCCTGGGCAAGTTCGACATGAGCAAGCCCGCCAGCGGCCCGATGGCGCTGCTGAAGAAGCTGCGTGGCGAAAAGCCTGGCAAGGACAAGGCGCCCCCCGGCGGCGCCGCGCAGATGAAGATGCTGCGCCGGCTGCCGCAAATGCTGCGCTTCATTCCCGGTACAGCGCAAGATGTTCGCGCCTACTTCATCACCCTGCAGTACTGGCTGGGTGGTTCCGACGAGAACATGCTGAACCTGGTGCGCCACGTCGTCGACCGTGGCGCTGATGGCGAGCGCCGCGTTTTGCGTGGTCTGCCGCGCGTTCAGGCACCGCTGGAATACCCCGAAGTCGGCGTTTATCACCCCCGCATGGCGGGCCGCCTGTCCGCAGAAGCCGCCAACCTGCCGCTGCCAGCCGCCGCCGTGAAGGGCACCGTGGGCGTGCTGGTGCTGCGCTCTTACCTGTTGTCGAACAATTCAGCGCATTACGACGGCGCCATCGCAGCGATGGAAGCCAAGGGCCTGCGGGTCATTCCGGCATTCGCATCGGGTCTGGATTCGCGTCCGGCAATTGAACAGTTCTTCTTCCGCGACGGTCAGGTCGTTGTCGACGCCGTCGTCTCGCTGACCGGCTTTTCGCTCGTCGGCGGCCCGGCCTACAACGACGCCAAGGCAGCCGAAGAAGTGCTGGCCAGCCTCAATGTGCCCTACGTCGCGGCGCACCCGGTTGAATTTCAGACGCTCGACGCCTGGGGCGGTTCTGACCGCGGCTTGCTGCCGGTGGAAAGCACCATCATGGTCGCCATCCCTGAACTCGACGGCGCCACCAGCCCGATCGTCTTCGGTGGCCGCCCGGGCGCGGCTGGCGTCACCTGCACCGGTTGCCACCATGCCTGCACCTTCAAGGCATCCGATACCGCCCAGGACATGACCAGCTGCCCCGAGCGCGCGCTGATGCTGGCCGACCGCGTCGGCAAGCTGGTAGCCCTGCGCCGCAGTGAACGTGCAGCACGCAAGGTGGCGGTGGTGGTCTTCAACTTTCCGCCCAACGCCGGCAACATCGGAAGTGCCGCGTATCTGTCGGTCTTCGAATCGATGTTCCACACCCTGGCCGCGATGAAGGCCCAGGGCTACGGCGTCGAAATGCCTGAAAGCATCGATGCGCTGCGCGAAGCCATCCTGCACGGCAACGCCGCGCAATACGGCGCCGACGCCAACGTGCACACCCTGATTCACGCCGACGACCACGTCAAACGCGAGCGCTGGCTGAAGGAAATCGAAGGCCAGTGGGGCCCGGCACCGGGCAAGCAGCTGAGCAACGGCCAGTCGATCTTCGTGCTCGGCAAGCAGTTCGGCAACGTGCTGATCGCGGTGCAGCCTTCCTTCGGCTACGAAGGCGACCCGATGCGTTTGCTGTTCGAAAAGGGCCTGGCCCCGACGCATGCCTTCTCGGCTTTCTACCGCTACTTGCGCGAAGACTTCAAGGCCCATGCCGTGCTGCACTTCGGCACCCACGGCGCACTGGAATTCATGCCTGGCAAGCAAAGCGGCATGTCTGGCACCTGCTGGCCCGACCGGCTGATCGGTGACCTGCCCAACATCTACCTCTACGCTTCGAACAACCCTTCAGAAGGCGCGATCGCCAAGCGGCGTTCGGGCGCCACCTTGATCAGCTACCTGACGCCACCCGTGGCCCAGGCCGGCCTGTACAAAGGCCTGAACGAGCTGAAGGCCTCGATCGAACGTTGGCGCGGCATGGAGCCAGCAGCATCCGAACGCGCGGCGATGGCGTCGTTGGTGCAGTCGCAAGCCGCCGAGCTCGACCTGTGCGAAGCCGAACCGCTGTGGGACGCCAGCGCAAAGGGCGACGCCGACATGCGCGTGGCCAAACTGGCCGACGAAATGCTGGAGCTGGAATACACGCTCATCCCGCACGGCCTGCACGTCACAGGCCGCGCCCCGAAGGCCGCTGAACGTGTGGACATGCTGCTGGCCATGGCCGATGCATCGCACAGCTGCGTACTGCCGCGCGAAGCGGTGCAGTCGCTGGTCGACGGCAACGGCATCGAACATGCCCTGATCGCGGGCGCCCTGCCCGAAGACGAAGCCACCATCACGATCCTGGGCGAACTGGTCAAGCTTGACCGCATGCTCGCCGTCGACACCGAAGTCGGCGCGCTGATGGACGCGCTGGACGGGCGCTATATCCGCCCAGCCCCGGGTGGCGACATCATGCGCACCCCCGAAGTGCTGCCTACCGGCCGCAACCTGCATGGCTTCGACCCCTTCCGCATCCCCAGCGCCTTCGCTGTGAAAGACGGCGCACAGCAGGCGCAGCGCCTGATCGAACGCCACATTGCCGACGGCAACCCGTTGCCGGAATCGATTGCCATCGTGTTGTGGGGCAGCGACAACCTGAAGAACGAAGGCGCACCGATCGGCCAGTGCCTGGCCCTGCTGGGCGCGCTGCCACGCTTCGACAGCTACGGCCGCATTGCGGGTGCCTCGCTGATTCCGCTGGAAGAGCTGGGCCGCCCGCGTATCGACGTCGTCATCACGCTCTCGGGCATCTTCCGCGACCTGATGCCGCTGCAGATCAAGCTGCTGGCCGAAGCCGCCTTCATGGCTGCGAGTGCTGATGAACCGCTGGAAATGAACTGGGTGCGCAAACATGCGCTGGCCTACCAGCAAGAGCATGGTTGCACGCTGGAAATCGCTTCTTTGCGCGTTTATGGCAACGCTGAAGGGGCCTACGGCGCCAACGTCAACAACTTGGTCGAAAGCTCACGCTGGGACCAGGAAAACGAAATCGCCGAGACCTATTCGCGCCGCAAGGGCTTCGCCTACGGCCGCACGGGCCGCGCGGTGCAACAAACCGCGCTGCTGCAAAGCGTGCTGGCCGACGTGCAGCTGACCTACCAGAACCTGGACTCGGTTGAACTGGGTGTGACCACGGTCGACAACTATTTCGACACCCTGGGCGGCATCACCCAGGCTGTGAAGCGCGCCAAGGGCGGCGTCACGCCGCCGGTCTACATCGGCGACCAGACCAAGGGCGACGGCACGGTGCGCACGCTGAAAGAACAGGTCTCTCTGGAAACGCGCACCCGCATGCTGAACCCGAAGTGGTTCGAAGGCATGCTGGAACACGGCTACGAAGGTGTGCGCCAGATCGAAGTGCATGTCACCAACACCATGGGCTGGAGTGCCACGACGGGTCAAGTGCAGCCCTGGGTCTACCAGCAGCTGACAGAGACCTTCATGCTCGACCCCGAGATGCGTGAACGCCTGGCCAAGCTGAACCCGACTGCATCGGCCCGCGTGGCCAACCGATTGATTGAAGCGTCCGAGCGGAACTTCTGGACGCCGGACGCCAAGACACTGGAAGCCCTGCGCCGGGCCGGCGAAGAACTGGAAGACCGCCTCGAAGGGGTCATTGAAGGAGTCATCGTATGAGTGAAGTCGCCAATATCCCCGTGTCCGGCATCCGTCGCGGCCCTGCACCCACATCGCGTGGCCTCGACGGTGAAGGCAGCGTGCAAGTGCAGCTGGACCCGAACCTCAAGCTGGGCACGGCCAAGGTCTTTGCCATCTACGGCAAGGGCGGCATCGGCAAGAGCACGACCAGCAGCAACTTGTCGGCCGCTTTCTCGCTCTTGGGCAAGCGTGTGCTGCAGATTGGCTGCGACCCCAAACATGACAGCACCTTCACGCTGACGAAGAAGATGCTGCCCACCGTCATCGACGTGCTCGAAACAGTCGACTTCCACCCCGAGGAACTACGCGTAGAAGACTTCGTCTTCCCAGGCTACAACGGTGTTATGTGTGTGGAAGCTGGCGGCCCCCCCGCCGGCACAGGTTGTGGCGGTTATGTCGTGGGCCAGACGGTGAAGTTGTTGAAGGAACACCATCTGTTGGAAGACACCGACGTCGTCATCTTCGACGTGCTGGGCGACGTGGTTTGCGGTGGTTTTGCAGCCCCCCTGCAGCATGCCGACCGCGCATTGATCGTCACCGCCAACGACTTCGATTCGATCTTCGCAATGAACCGCATCGTGCAGGCCATCGGCGCCAAGGCGAAGAACTACAACGTTCGCCTGGGCGGCGTGATCGCCAACCGCAGCGCGGATACCGACCAGATCGACAAGTACAACAACAAGATCGGCTTGAAGCTGGCCGCGCACTTCCCGGACCTGGACGTCGTGCGCCGGAGTCGCCTGAAGAAAAGCACCCTGTTCGAAATGGACGACGCCCCCGGCCTGGAAGCCGTGAAGGCCGAATACATGCGGCTGGCCGCAGCGCTGTGGCTGGGCTCAGAACCACTGAATGCGGTGCCGATGAAAGACCGCGATATTTTCGACCTGTTGGGTTTTGACTGAACACATCAAGAGCAGTAAAGATGGAAAACGCCACCTACACCACCCGCAGAAGCGAACTAGAAACCTACTTCGACCGTACCGCCGCCCAAGCCTGGGCGCGCCTGACTTCCACCGCCCCGGTAGGCCGGGTTCGGGCCACCGTTCGCGCCGGGCGCGACCGCATGCGCAACACGCTGCTGTCCTGGCTGCCTGAAGATTTAAGCGGCAAGCGCATTCTGGACGCCGGCTGCGGCACGGGCGCCCTGGCCGTTGAAGCCGCGCGGCGCGGCGCGCACGTGGTGGCGATCGATCTGTCGCCCACACTCGTCGACCTGGCACGCGAACGCGTGCCGACCGACCTGGGCACAGGCAGCATCGACTTCTGCAGCGGCGACATGCTGGCCCCGGCCTTGGGCGAATTCGACCACGTCGTGGCCATGGACTCCTTGATCCACTACCGCGCCACCGACATCGTCGGCGCGCTGTCGCAACTGGCGGCGCGCACCCGCAGCTCGATCGTTTTCACTGCGGCACCACGCACACCCGCCACGATGCTGCTGCTGGGCGTGGGCCGGCTGTTCCCGCGCGGCGACCGTTCGCCCGCGATCGAACCGGTCGAACCCAAGGTGCTGCGCTGGCTGATGGGCCGTCACGAATCGCTGGCTGGCTGGCAAGCCGCGCGCGAGGACTACATCACCGGCGGCTTCTACAAGTCTCAAGCCCTGGAGTGGGTTCGCAAGTGAAATCCATGCGGTGGATCAATAGCTGCACCACGTGGCGGCAGCGCGCATGGGCGCTGGAGCGCATGCAGTACTGGGTGCCACGCATGCTGCCCTTTGCGGATGCCGCATCGGCTGAATTGCCGCTGGGCCGGCTGTTGCGCCTGTCGTTGTTCCAGGTCTCGGTGGGCATGGCCGGTGCGTTGATGGTCGGCACGCTCAACCGCGTGATGATTGTCGAGCTGAACATGTCGGCCTGGCTGGTGGCACTGATGGTGGCACTGCCGCTGGTGTTTGCGCCCTTCCGTGCCCTGATCGGCTTCCGTTCCGACCACCATGCTTCGGTGCTGGGCTGGCGCCGCGTTCCCTATCTGTGGATGGGTACGCTGCTGATGTTCGGCGGCTTGGCCATCATGCCCTTCGCGCTGTTGGTCCTGACGGGTGGCGGCCAGTTGGGTATGGCTTGGCTGGGCCATCTGGCCGCCGGGCTCGCGTTCCTGCTCGTGGGTGCGGGCATGCAGATGACGCAGACCGCCGGTCTGGCCCTGGCCACCGACCTGTCCTCGGAAGCTTCACGCCCACGCGTCGTGGCCATGATGTACGTGATGTTGCTGCTGGGCATGGTCGGGGGCGGCTTCGCCTTCTCGACCCTGCTGGCCGACTTCAGCGACACCCGGCTGGTGCAGGTGGTGCAGGGCGTGGCCGTGTTAGCCGCCCTGTTCAACCTGAGCGCGGTCTGGCGCCAGGAACCGCGCGGCCGCCGGCGCAGCAAGGATGAACCCCGGCCCGCCTTCAGCCCGCGCTGGCGCAGCTTCATCGCCCAGCCCAAGGTGCGCCGCTTCCTGTGGGCCACGGGACTGGGTGCAGCCGCTTTCAACATGCAGGACATCATTCTCGAGCCCTATGGCGGCGAGATTCTCAAGCTCAGCGTCAGCGCCACCAGCGCATTGACGGCACTGATGGCCGGTGGCGCCCTGGCGGCCTTTGCCTTGGCAGCCCGCATGCTGATGCGCGGCGCTGACCCCATGCGCGTGGCTGCGATGGGCGCGGTGGTGGGCCTGCCTGCGTTTTCTGCCGTGATCTTCGCCGCGCCCGCCGATGCGCCGTGGATGTTCCGCCTCGGTACCGTCTTCATAGGCTTCGGCAGTGGCCTGTTCGCCGTCGGCACGCTGACCGCCGCGATGGGCCTGGAACGTAAGGAAGACGTGGGCCTGGCCCTGGGTGCCTGGGGTGCCGTGCAAGCCACCGCCGCCGGTGTTGCCGTGGCCGCAGGTGGCGCCCTGCGCGACATCATGGGCCATCTGGCCATGCAGGGCTCGCTCGGGCCCGTGCTGCAGTTGCCTGTCACGGGCTACGGCTTCGTTTACTACCTTGAGTTGTTGCTGTTGTTCGCGGCACTGGTTGCCATCGGTCCGCTGGTGCGTCGCTCTTCGCCGCAGCGGAACCAGGCACTGATGCCCACCCGCTTTGGTCTGGCCGACCTGCCAGGCTGATCACGTTCGTTCAGAAGGAGACATTCCATGGGCACTGGTGCCATCACCCAATACGTCGACGTCGCACAGCTGGTGCTGTATGCGTTCTGGCTTTTCTTTTTCGGTCTTGTTTACTACCTGATCCGCGAAGGCCACCGCGAAGGCTTCCCGCTGGAAACCGACAATGGCAGGGGCATCATCAACGGCTGGCCGACAGCAAGCCCCAAGACCTATTTGCTGCCCAACGGCGGTGAGCTCTCGGTCCCCAACGACAAGGTCAGCCCGCAGAGGTTGTTGGCCGAGCCCCTGCACAACTGGAACGGCTCACCGATGCAGCCCATCAACGCCAATCCGATGCTCGACGGCGTCGGCCCCGGCGCATGGGCCGATCGCGCCGATGTTCCCGACATGACAAGCCACGGCCACCCGCGTCTTCAGCCGCTGCGGATATCGCCCGAGTTCGACGTCAATGCCAAGGACAACGACCCGCGCGGCAACCCCGTGGTGGGCGCCGATGGCGTGGTCGGCGGCACGGTGCGCGACTTGTGGCTTGACCACAGCGAACACCAGTTCCGTTACATCGAAGTGCAGCTGGCCGACGGCTCGCGCAGCGTGATGCTGCCGATCAACTTCGCCCGCATCAAGCGCGACATGGTGCAGGTGCGTTCGATCATGGGCCACCAGTTCGGCCAGGTGCCGGCCATCAAGCGCGACGACCAGATCACCTTCCTTGAAGAAGAGAAGGTGATGGCGTACTACGGCGCTGGCACCCTTTACGCCGAGCCGTCGCGCAGCGAACCCCTGGTCTGAATCCCCTACCCCCTTCCCCCTTCCTGTAACCCAGCGCCTTTCAAGGAGTACCGCATGAAAGCCGTCCACCGCCATACCCAGCCACCGGGGCATGAGCACGAATATGAACCCCAGCTGGGGTTGCCTGAAGTCCTGCCCGAAGGCGAGAAGCAACTTTGGCAAGGCTCGCCCCGATGGCAAGCACTGGCACTGGAAGTCTTCCATGTGCGCAAGCTGGCGATCTATTTCGGGCTGATTCTTCTGGCCCGAGCCGGCTTCGTGCTGGCCGAAGGTGGCGGCGCGGCCGACGTATTCAAGAGCTGGGCCTTGCTGGGCCCGGTCTTTGCAGTCACCGTGGGCATCATGCTGGTGCTGGCGCAGTTGGCGGCGCGTACTGCGGTCTACACCATCACCAGCAGGCGCGTGATCATGCGCATTGGCATCGTGCTGACGGTCAGCTACAACCTGCCTTTCAAGCGCATCGAAAGCGCCGGTCTGATGTTGCGCGGCCATGACGGCCACGGCGACATTCCCATCACCCTGCACAAGGGTGAACAGATCGCCATACTGCAACTGTGGCCGCATGCCCGCCCTTGGCATGTGGCGCGCCCGCAGCCGATGCTGCGCGGGCTGGCCAACGCCGCCGATGTGGGTCTCATTCTTTCTAACGCCTGGCAGGCCGCGCAAGTCAGCAATGCAGAAACGACGCCGATGCATGCACCCGCAACCGTACGGACACCTGAGCCGCGCGCAGCCGAACTGGCTGATGCGATGCCGTCTCTGATGCCGGTTCGCCGCGCAGCCTGATGGCGAAGGATCGCGACATGTCCACGACCCTTCAAGAAAGCCCCAGCCTGGTGCCGCACAAGGTGGTGCTGGTCTTCATCGCCCTGCTCGTCGCGTTGGTGGCGACGGTGGCCGGCATCCGGCTGTCGGGCAGCGAGATTCGCGAACCCGACGCCGAGCCCACCGCCCAGCGCAGCTTGCGCTTCGAAGACGGCCCCAACGGTACCGTCAGTGTCATAGACGCCAGTACCGGGAAGTTGATCGACAGCGTGGCCGGCGAAGCCGGCTTCCTGCGCGGTTCGCTGCGTGCGCTGTCCCGCGAACGCAAGATGCGCGGCATTGGCAGCGGCCCGGCTTTCGAGCTTATCGCACGCGCTGACGGCCGCCTGACCTTGATGGACCCGGCCACCGGCGAACGCCTGGACCTCGAATCCTTCGGCCCCACCAACAGCGACGTCTACTGGCGCTGGCTGGGCCTGACCAACGACCCTGCCGCTGCCAAGGCCGGTGCGAATTCCGCTGCAGCCACACGGCCTTGACCCGTCAGCGCGCATGGCTCGCGCAAAACCTTCAAGTCGACACAACGCACATCCCCAGGAGTACCCGATGAGCACCCTTGCCAGCAAGCCCCTTTCCAGCAGCGAAGACGCTGCGCGCCTCGCCAAGACCGAAACCGTCCTGACGCCGCGCTTCTACACCACCGACTTCAAGGCCATGGACCGGCTCGACATGTCGCCCATCCGCGCCGATTGGGACGCGATGCTGGCCGAGTACGAAGGCGACAACAACCACGACCACTTTCAGCGCACGCCCGAATTCGCGCGTGAAGTCGAACAGGTCTTCTCACAGGTCTCACCCGAACTTCGGCAAGAGTTTCTCGACTTCCTGATCAGCTCGGTGACGAGTGAATACAGCGGCTGCATTCTCTACAACGAGATTCAGAAGAACGTCACCAACCCCGACATCAAGACGCTGATGCGTTACATGGCGCGCGACGAATCGCGCCACGCCGGCTTCATCAACCAGAGCCTGAAGGACTTCGGCATCGGCCTGGACCTGGGCGACCTGAAGCGCACCAAGAAGTACACCTACTTCAAGCCGAAGTACATCTTCTACGCCACCTATCTGTCCGAAAAGATCGGCTACTCGCGCTACATCACCATCTTCCGCCAGCTCGAACGCCATCCGGAAAAGCGCTTCCACCCGATCTTTCGCTGGTTCGAGCGCTGGTGCAACGACGAATTCCGCCATGGCGAGTCGTTCGCACTGATCATGCGTGCGCAGCCGCACCTGCTGAAGGGCGGCAACCTGCTGTGGATCCGCTTCTTCCTGCTGGCCGTTTACGCCACCATGTACGTGCGCGACCACACCCGGCCGATGCTCAAGAACGCGATGGGACTGGACGCGACAAGCTACGACTACGAAGTCTTCCGCATCACCACCGAGATCACCAAGCAGGTCTTCCCGATCTCGTTAGACACAGACAACCCGTCCTTCCGCGCGGGCCTCAAACGCCTGTTCGACCTGCAGACCCGGGTCGATGCCGCCAAGGCGCGCGGCGGTCTGATGGGCAAGCTGGCGCAGGTGGGTCTGGCGGCGCAGGCTGCGCTGACCTTCGGCCGGCTGTACGTGATGCCGGTGCACCGGCACGAGCTGCCGGCGCAAGTGCGCGTCGTGCCGACCTGGTAGCCCAGATGAAAGCCTGCTGTAGGGGCAATTCAAGGGGCTGTTCATGAACAGCCTTTGGCTGGCGATCGCCTTCGCCATCTTCATGTGGTGGTTCAGCACCGGCCTGGTGCTGCTGCTCGACACACTGCCGCGCAAGACCTTCCGCTGGAGTCTGCTGCTGTCGTCCATGCTGGGCCTGGCGGCGTTAGTGGGCCTGGCCCAGACAGCGCAGCAGGAAAGCCTGGCTGCAGCCTACTGCGCATTCACGTGTGCTCTGCTGGTCTGGGGCTGGCACGAGCTGACCTTCCTGACGGGCACGATCACCGGTCCGCGGCGCACGCCGCTACCTGCCGGTGCGCAGGGCTGGCCACGCTTCAAGGCTTCGGTAGAGGCCATCCTGTGGCATGAACTGGCCATTCTGGCGGTGGGCATCGTGATTGTTGCCATCACCTGGGGCGGCCCGAACCAGGTCGGCACGGCCACCTTCGGTCTGCTGTGGGTGATGCGCATCAGCGCCAAGCTCAACCTCTACCTGGGCGTGCGTAATCTGAGCGAGGAATTTTTGCCCCAGCACCTGGCCTACATGGGCAGCTACTTCAGGCGCCGTCGCATGAATGCCCTGCTGCCCTGGTCTGTTCTGGGCGGCAGTGCGGCAGTGGCCTGGCTGGTGGTTGCGGCGCTGGAACCGCAAATCACCCACGCGCAGGCAGTGGGCTACACCCTGGTCGCTACCCTGCTGGTGCTGGCGGTCGTCGAACATCTGATGCTGGTACTGCCGCTGAACCCGACAGCCCTATGGAAGTGGGCCATGCGCAAGCACGGTCCGGATGCCGCCCCGCCCGCACCGCCTGACAGCGGCCGCGCACAGGAAAACCCCTTGCTGCCTGCACGCTGATGATTTCGCCCAACACGCTGTCTGAACCGAATCAGTCTCACGGCCACCACCTGGCAACACCCGCCGCCTCGGCCGGAACCTTCGTTCCCGTCGAGGCACCCGATTTCGACCGCCTGCGCGTACTGATGCGTGACGGCTCGAAGTCCTTCTTCGCCGCTTCGCTGTTGCTGCCGTCGCGGGTGCGCGGCCCCGCCACGGCGCTGTATGCCTTTTGCCGCCTGGCCGACGACGCCATCGACCTGGGCGGCGACCCGGCCGCTGCAATGGCCGAATTGACGCAACGGATGAACGACATCTATGCCGGCCGGCCGCAGGCCATCGACGCCGACAGGGCACTGGCCAGCGTCGTGCACCATTACGGTATTCCGCGCACCCTGCCCGACGCCTTGCTCGAAGGCTTTCTCTGGGACACCCAAGAGCGCCGCTGCGAAACCCTGGCCGACGTCGAAGACTACGCAGCGCGCGTGGCAGCCACGGTCGGCGCGATGATGTCCCTGGTCATGGGCGCGCACAGCGCCAGCGCGCTGGCGCGGGCCTGCGACCTGGGCGTGGCCATGCAACTGACCAACATCGCCCGCGACGTTGGCGAAGACGCCCGTGCCGGCCGGCTGTACCTGCCGCGCCAGTGGCTGCGCGAAGCCGGCATCGACATCGATGTCTGGATGGCGCAACCGGTCTTCAACGCGGCGGTAGCCAGCGTGGTCGGACGGCTGCTTGACCATGCGGACATGCTCTACAGGCGGTCTGAACACGGCATCACCGAGCTTCCACGCGATTGCCGCCCGGCCATCAGGGCGGCCAGGCTGGTCTATGCCGAGATCGGCGAACAGTTGCGCCGCGAAGGGCTGGACTCGGTGAGCCGGCGCATCTTCGTGAGCAAACAGCGCAAGATCGCCCTCATGGCCTGGGCCGCCGGTGCTGCCGTCATGCCGGGGGCTGCCGCTTCGGCAACGCTGCCGGTCTTGCCAGCCGTTCAATTTCTGGTTGACGCTGCCACTGGCGCGAAAACATTGAACCCTGCACAGAAGCCCACGCCCAAAGCCGTGGCCAAACCTGCTCCCGCGCCCCAGCCCGCCCCGCAGCGGCCGGGCCGCCGCCCATTGGGCGAGCGCATGGGCTGGATCATTTCGCTGCACGAGCGCGAAGCTGTCGCCCGTCGGGACTCGCGGGGCCTGGCCAACTGACCTGGTCAGCAGTTGCCCTGAGCCATGGCCCAGACCCACCTGCCCGTCATCCTGATCGAACTCGTGCTGGTCGCCGGCGGTGTGCTGGCCTTCGGATGGTGGCAACTGCGATCGGTGGCACGCGACAGGCGCGACGCGGCCACGAAGCGCGCCAAGGCCGAAAGCGTCGCCCAGGCCGAGTCTTCTGACGCGCAGGGCAAACCCGTCGATAAACAACTTCCCTGACGGCGCCCAGCAGGCATAGCATCACCAACATGGTCGAGACAGTCTTGTGGGGTGCGGGTGCGGCGGTCTGCGTCGCCCTGCTGCTGCATGCTCTGCTACCGGCTCCCACCCAGAACCGTCTGGACCAGCGCGCCCGGCGCATTTGGCAGGCCGTGCGCGCAGGCATGCCGCGCAGGTCTGGGCCGCCACGCGCAACGCGACGCACACCGGAAGATAAAGCGGCACCGAACACCCGCCAGGCCCAGCGCGAGGCCGAACTGGAAGCCCGTGACGTCATCGACCGGGTGCGCCGCCAGGCGCGCGACGGCTCGTCAGTCGAGCGCGACGGCAACGTCTACCGGCCGGACGCCTTCAAATCGCGGCCGCCCAAGCAGGACAAGCCGCACTGATTTCAAGCCCTGCGCGGCATGCGCCAGGGCAGCATCAGACGCACCGGCAGCGATACCAGCCGGGGAACGTTCAGCGTCTCGTGAACAGAAGTGACGCGCTGCCCGAACAGCCCGGACTCCAGCACCGACCGCACGTAGAACGGCGTGTCTTCCAGCGTTTCCTTGACCGTTGCCGGGGTCTGCGCATCGGTGCGCATGCTGCGGTCGATGCGCCAGGCCGTGCGCGGCAGGCTCTGTCGCGGTGGTGCCTCGAAGGCTTCGCTGCGGCCGTCGGGGTGGAAGTGCTGGGTGATGACGCGATCATTGCCCTGCTTCTGGCGCACGTCGTAAATCACCGCCGTGCTGCCGTCGGGTAGCGTGGCCCGTGACCAGTCCCATTCGGTGAACGGGCGATCGATCGGTTCGTCGCCTTCGTTGCTGTCCAGGTAAGCGTCACCCGACCACTTCAAGGCCGGCCGGTCCAGCTTCACCTCCACGCGCGAACAGGGCGCGATCGGGCCCCAGCGGTGGCGCCCGCCGTCGTCCAGCGGCGCATTGAAGTTCGACAGCGCCCGTGGCCAAACGCGCAGTGTGCCGTCCACCCGCTGCGGCAGCGGCACGCCCACTTCGTGCAAGTCGAAAACCAGGCTCTGCCCGTCCCAGCGCAGGCTGCTGGGACCGACGACAAAGCTGCTGGCGCTGCGCTGCACATGGCGCTGGCCGCGTTCGGTCATGGTCCAGCGGCGCACGCCGGGACCATAAAGAGCGACGTTGATGCTGCAGTGGTTGTCAGCCGAAACCGGTGCACCCCCGCGCGCCTGTCGGCCCTGGGCCCAGGCGTAATAACTGGAAAAGACGCTGCCGACGAAGGCGATGACGGTCAGGCCGTATTGGCCGTCGTCGCTGAGGGCGTCGAGATACCACCAGAGATATGCACCCGGCGCGACCGGCTGGTCGAATCGAGGTGCGCCAGCAGCGTCGCGGCCGCAAGTCGCCCCGACATCGCCGCCATCGGCACGCCCGGGCCCGGGTGCACGCTGCCCCCCGCCAGGTAAAGACCCGGCACCCGGCTGGTCGCCGACGGGCGACTGAACGACGACATCCAGCCGTGCGTTGCCCGCCCGTACAGCGCCCCGCCCGTGGCTGGGAACAGTTGATTGAAGTCCTGAGGCGTCGTGCGCAGCATCTGCTGCGGCTGCCATTCCAGGTGCAGGCCACACTGGCGCAGCAGGGCCAGGCTCCGGTGCTCGCATGAATCGGTCTCCAGGGGGTCGAATGAGCGCGCCTGCGGTCCCGCAGGCAGGTCGCCATCGGCAGGCGCGTTGACCAGGCACAGCAGCCGCTCGGGCGCGCCTTCGCCGCCGGCTGCTTGCGCGGCGTCGTCGCGGTCTTGCGCGCAGACGTACACAGTACCTTGCCGCGGCAGGCGGCGTAGGGCGAAGATGTCGTCGAATTCGCTGCGGTAGTCGTTGTCGAAAAAGACGTTGTGGCGCACGAGCGGAAAGCCGCTGCTGCGCGCATGAAGTGCCCAGGTCACTGCTGACAGCGACCGCTCGGCCCGTGCTGTTGGCGGCACTGCGCGCTTCACACCGGCACCCAGCAGCCCGATGGCCAGCGCGTTGGCGTCGCCATTGAAGACCACTGAATCTGCTGCCAGACGGGTGCCATCCGCCAGTCGCACGCCGCATGCGCGGCCCTGGTCGACCAGCACTTCCTGGCAGGGCGTGCTGTAGCGGATGTCCACACCCTTGCGCTGTGCCAAACCGGCCAACGCCAAGGCGACGGCGTGCATGCCGCCTTTCACCGCCCAGACGCCGTCCAGTTCAACCTGCGCCACCAGCATCAGCGTGGCCGGCGCAGCCCAGGGGGACGCGCCGCAGTAGGTGGCGTAACGCCCGAACAATTGCTGCAGGCGCGGGTCGTGAAAATGTCGACCAAGCGACTTCCACAAGCTGGCAAACGGCCCCAGGCCGGCCAGCACAGCCAGCCCGCGGGGCCCCAGGTCCACGCCCATGCCCACAAGCGACGGCCGCCCGGACCGGATATACGGCCCTTCCAGCGCCCGGTACACCTGTTTGGCCTGCGCGCAAAAGCCAAGGAAACGGCGCGCCTCGGCCGGGCTGCTGAACTGCGAAATCGCATCGGCTGAACGCTGCAGGTCGGCGTGCAGGTCCAACACCTGATCTTGGCCGCGCCAGGCATGGCGGGCCAGCAGAGACAGTGGCGACAGGTGCAGCAACTCTTCCAGCTGCACACCGGCGTCAGCCAGGATCTCATCGAAGACCCAGCGCATGGTGAACACCGTCGGCCCGGCATCGATGCCCACGCCGTCTACCTGCACCTGCCGCATCTTGCCGCCCGGTGCGGCAGCGGCTTCAACCAGCGTCACGGGCAGGCCGCGACCAGCCAGCTGCAATGCACAGACCAGGCCGCCGATACCGGCGCCCACCACCACCACGCGGTGGTCGGAAGGCTGCGCCTTAGCCATACACGACCCCTTTCCACCGGCCCTGCATCGCCAGCGGCACGAAACGCACGAACATCGATTCGCTGAAATAACCCTCGCGGTGCGCGGCCTGGATGGCCGCCAGATGGGCGCCGCTGCGAGCGTAGGCGTCCATCGCCGCAACGCTGTCCCAGATGCTGAAGGTGGCCTGGCGCAGCACGGGTGCCTCGCCCAGGCCCGCTGCCAGCAGGCAGCCTGGCGCCTGGGCCAGTGATGCTTCGGCCGGCGGCGCCTTGCGCCAGAAAGCCAGCGCACGCAGCGGGTGGATCGAAGCCCGCGTCAAGGCTGCTACGCGGACGGGCCCATCAGACGCCAGTGGCGCAGGTAAGCTGGGCTGCAGGCTGCGCCCGGACCAAAGCCCTCGGCAAGACCAGGCCCGCAGCTTGACCGTGCAGAGCTCGACCGAGCGGGCCCGGAACTGGCGCAGCGTGGCAGATTCCTGAAGGAAGCGGTCAGCCGCTGCCTCAGATTCGAACACCGCAAACAAGCCCTGGCGAGAACTGCTGGGCCGCAATCCGAAACCGCCTTCGTGACCACTGCCCAGGGCTTTGGCAAAACGCAAACCGGGTTCGGCGCGCAGGCTGCGGCCACCGCGTGCGATGCGCCACCAACCCCACAGACGTGAACGCGGGTCGATCTGTGCAAGCAGAACCACGACCACTTCTTCGCCCAGTTCGAGTGGCAACGCCGACGCACGGGCGTCGGTTGGAAGCGCAACTGCCGACATCCCAGATGGAAGGTCGGCAGAGCGGGCAGTGCGTGGAACCATGGGCAGTTGACAACCTGGCCAGAGGGCGAGGGGGGTACACCGTGCCAGCAGGCTGGCCCAGTGTACGGAGGCAGAGGATATGCAGACCTACCTGATGGCGACTTCCACGCGTCGTGCAATGGGGTCTTCGCCAGCAATGTTGGCTTCAGTCTGCAGCGGTTTGTCCATCGCGACACGGCTGGCGGAAATGCCTGCTGCCGTGAGCGAGTCGCGCACCGCCAGAGCCCGGTTCTTGGCCAGTTCCTGGTTGCTGGCGAGGTCGCCCGCTGCCGAGTGGTAGCCCGAGATCATCACCTCAGACTTGGGCTGCGCTGTCAGCGTGGCAACCAGTTGCTGCAGCCCCTTGGCCTGTTCACCTTCCAGCGTGAATGACCCCGTATTGAAGTACACGACCGACTTGCTGGCATCAGACATCGGCGCCGGAAGACCGTCTGCCGGCTTGGCATACGTCAGCAACTCTGGATAATCCTTAGCCATCTGGGCACCGTACAAGGGCTTGTAAGCACCCTGGTGGCAAGTGGTGCAATTGACTTTCGCAACGTCGCCTGTGGGGCCCTTCCGGTTGGCAGGAAACGTGTCTGTCAAGCCGACCATGAAGTCGTTGTTGAGCTCGCGAACCATGCGGATGCCATACCAGGCCGTGGTCAGCTGCGTCGGGTTGCCTTCCCAGCCGCCACCGATCTGCCTCGTGTTGTGGCAGTAGGTGCAATTGACGCCCAGCGAACTGCTGAAGTGCGTCATCAGGCCGAAGGTGTGTTCAGCTTGCTGAATGCTGGCGCGGTTGCCCGTAGGAAGTGCCGTCGTCCCATTGACGCGAATGGGCTTGGCTTCAAGCAGGTACGGCGTGAAGGGGTCATTAGGTAAAGAACTGCCAGCCACGAGGCGCGAAGGCATGTTTTGGCCGTTGAGGTTCCCAATGAAATTGGACCTCTGATTCGGCGCCTCGGGCTTGAACCAGACTTGCGCTGGCACAGGGTTGCCGCGGTGGCAGGTATAGCAGGTCACGCCCGTAACCCCCACTTTTTCAGTCCATTCGACGTTGACGTTCTGCGTCATCTGGATCATGCGCCTGGCCACGATCTTGGTGTACTTGCCGTCATCCGCAAAGTTCTGCACGTTATGGCAATAAGCACAACCTTCCTGGGGCGAAACCCAGGAAGTGATGGCGGCCATATGGCGGTTGAAATTCGCAACGCTCAAATCACCCAGCACCAGGACGTTCTGGTAGACCTGCGAAGCCTTCGGCCCATCGTTGGACGCCACCGGTCCCAGCGGGGCAGGGGCCTGATTGAGTGGTATTTGCGCTTGAACCGTACGCGGGTTGTAGCCCACTTCCATGCCTGTGCCCCTGTAGCCGCGCTGCACCGTGTCTACCGGTGGGCGCTCGCAGGCTGCCAGCAGCAGGCTTACAGCCAGCACCGCAAGGGTCGTGAATCGGGTAACGGCCAGCATGTCAATTCACTCCCTGGGGCAACGTGGCGGGGTCCACCATGTTCGGATAGATGATGGGGTAAGGCGGTGCGACACCGTGCTTCACCGCCCACAGGTACCAGTTGTCTACCACCGTGCCAGTCAGCAAGATGCCGATTCCGCCCACCAGAGGGCAGAGCACTGCAAACCACCAGGCCCAGCGGTGGACTGATTCCATCGTGGCATTGAAGCCCATCGTCCAGCGCCAGAACAAGGCCGCCCGCTCGCTGGCGGTGCCGCGGTCGGTAATCTGCTCGATCTCGCGGTCCCCGCCGTAGCGGCTGACGGCCAGGATGGTGGCACCGTGCATCGCAAACAACAGAACCGAACCGTATAGGAAGGCGATCGACAAGGCGTGGAAGGGGTTATAGAACAGGTTGCCGTAGCGCAGCGAGAAGGCTGCCGTCCAGTCCAGGTGCGGGAAGATGCCGAAAGGCACAGCCTCGCTCCAACTGCCCATCAACACCGGGCGAATGAAGCCCAGCACCAGAAATAGCCAAATGGCCGCAGCAAAAGCCCATGGCACATGGGTACCCATGCCCAGGGCGCGCGCACGGCTGTACATCCGTGCCCACCACAGCAGGATAGAACTGGTGAGCGCAAAGCCCGCCAACAACCACCAGCCACCTTCGTTCATGGGCGGGAAGGCCAACCCGTATTGCGGTGACGGTGGGTCTAACGACAGCCAGAAGAACTGGCGCACGAACTGCACCACGTCCCAGTTGACCTGGGCCAGCATGTTGAGGCCCATGATGTTGATCGATACCGCACCCAGGATGATCGAAGCCAATCCGAGTGGGCCAAGATAGATCGGCCCGAGTTGGGCGTTGCCCAGGCGGCCGATCAAGTGCATGTGCAGCGGCTGCTTGCCGCTGCGCGGGCTGTTGTTGCGATCCAGCGCAATGCCGGCCTCGGCTGGCCCCTGGGCCTGCACCGCCGTGAAAAGATTCTGATATTCGACCATGTCGTTTGCTCCGCTACTCGGTCCGCATTAGTTAATCGGGCTCAGCGCAAAGGCGCGCCCGACCAGATCGGCATGTTCAGCCACCAGCCCCACCATTCGGGCCAGCTCTTGGTCCAGAACGGACCGCTGATGACGATGCATACGGCACTGAAGAACACAGCAGCAAGGGCCAGAAACAAGCCCAGGCGGTGAATGCCCAGTGATCCTACCGAATACCCGATGGCGTCACGGAAGAACGTATCTTCGTGTTCTGGCGTCTTCACCACTTGCCCCTTGGGCGGGTTGGTCGCCGACAGGATCAAGCCACCGTGCAGCGAGAGCGCCAGCGTGGTGGTGAAGAAGAATGTGATGGCAATCATGTGGGCCGGGTTGTAGTGGAAGTGCAGGTATTGATACCCGACGTTCGAAACCCAGTCCAGATGGCTGAAGATGCCGTACGGAAAACCGTGACCCCATGCGCCCAGAAGTACGGGACGAATGACGACCAAGGTGACGTACGCAAAAATCGCGAAACCGAACGCGATAGGCACGTGATAACCCATGCCCAGCTTGCGACAAATCTCAACCTCGCGCAAAGCCCACGAGACGAAGGCACCGATGGCGCAAACGGTAATGACTTGCCACAGCCCGCCTTCAGCCAGCGGTGCGAGCCCCAGACCGTAAGAAAGGTCAGGTGGCGCGATATTGATCTGCCAAACGTTCCAGGTCGGGCCCAGCGCGGCGCCCCACAGAATCAAAGCCGTACCCAGCAGCGAAAAGAATATCGTCGTTACGCCGAAGAATCCGACGTAAAAGGGCCCGACCCAAAAATCGAAGAGATCGCCTCCGACCAAGGTACCCCCGCGTACGCGGTACTTCCGTTCAAAACTAAGCATGGCCATGATGAATCCTCCAACCGCGCAGCACAGACCATGGATCTGCACGGACAACATGTCTTTGCGCCTGATAGCGCCTTTGGGCGGGACCGATTCGGGATGAACCGGCCCCGCTTGCGACTGATGCCGTTCTGAAGGCTTTCGCCGTTCTGAACGGATTCCGCCGTTATTTCCTGTCGTTCAAACCTTACCTCGGCGTCGACACCACTGCCGAAGGCAGCGGTGCGTTGGCCGAAGAGACAGCACCCGTTCTGGGGCCATCGAGCCAATTGAACTTGTTCGTGCTCAGCAGGATGAGGTGAATCATCGCTGCCAGTCCGAACAGAAAAATACCCTGAACGACCATCGCGCGCAACGGATCGAATAAACGCCAAATTCTCCACATGATTCCAAGCTCCTAAGTGAGATGCGACATAAAGGTATAAACCGCTGCCTTGACGCCGCCAAAAATGGACTTCACACCTTCAGCACCCGGCAACCAGGTTCGCCAATGCCAGCCGAGCAATTGGCCGAAGAGCGCAATTGCCAGAAATACCGAAAATCCCAAAGCAAAGATCACCCAGAAACTTCTGGATTCCCCTGGCAACAGTGGCTTGGGCATTACTGTTTCGAGCTGAGTCATAGGTTTCCCCTTAACGGGTCAAAGTCAGAAAGCGATCAGAGCCAGGGGCGCCACACCCACACCAGGATGTGCGCGACGACGGCGATTGCCACGAAGCCCACGAGACCCTGGATGTAGTAGGTGTGAAACTCTTGAGCCTCGTCGTCTGTCAGGCCCGAAATCGAGCCCTTTCTTTCAATCATGGCTAGTTCCTCCAAACCGGTCTTGCGACCGCGTGCGCACTGAATGCCCGCGCACCTTGGGCAGCCACGGCAAGGCGCCGCGACGTTCTTGTGAAACCCGCGTCATGCGGGCTCCTTCTGTTTCTGGATGCCAAGTGACTGCATCACACGCTGAGCCGTGACACGTGCTTCGCCGGCCATGCGGGCGTCGCGTTCGGTCTGGTCGCGCAAGGTCTTGGCCGCAGAGATTTGCACCAGCACCGGCTGCGCCTGTACGTGGTCCTGCAGCACCGCCTGGGCATCGTCGTCCCAGGGCCGGGCATCGTTTTCGGTGCGGTGCCCATGCGCTGCGGGGGTGGCGTCGACCTTGTCGAGTTCGGTGCCCAGCGGCAGGATGAAGAAGAGCGCATCGAACAGGGCGTTGCAGAACTCCTGCACGATGTAGGTTGCCCCGGCATAACCCATGAACGGGGTGCCGGTATGGCGGCGGATGATCGCGCCCGGAAACGATGCCGGGATGTACGTTGGCTTGGGCCCGTGGCCCCCCCCCTGAGCCGACTTCTCGGCCAGGTACATGCGTTCGTTATAGCTGCCGAACATCACCAGCGGCGTCTTCGCGTAGGTCATCTCGCGCACGCTCTCGCTGTCGGTCTTGCTACCTGCAATGCGCGACACCGCGAAGTTGCACGGCAGTCCCAGTTCGTCTTCCAGGAAGTGGCGAATGCCGCGAGCGTAGGTTTCGCCGGCCACAACCGCGAAGTTGGCGGTGCCGAAGAAATCTTGCGTGACGCTGCGCCACAGGTCCCAGATAGGCTTGATCGTGGTGTGCTTCTCGCGCTCGATGAAGGGTTCCGGGTTCAGGTGCAGCAATTCGCCCAGTTGGCGCAGAAATGCCGTCGTGCTGTGCAAGCCAATGGGCGCCTGCAGGTACGGGCGCTCCAGCGCTTCGCACAGCATGCGGCCGAATTCGCGGTACATGCAGATGTTGACGTCGGCCTCGACCAGGCGCGACACGTCCGCCAGATGGCTGCCCAACGGAAACACCATGTTCACGTCGGCGCCGATGCCTTGCACCAGGCGGCGAATCTCTGCCAGGTCGCTGGGGCCGTTGAAGACACCGTAGCTCGGGCCGATGATGTTGACGCGCGGCTTTTCACCAGCGGGGCGTTCGGCGATAGGCGTGCGCTGGGGCACCTTCTTAAGGCCGTAGCTCGTCCACAGCCAGTACATCGCGCGGTTGGCGCACTGCCACTGGTCTTCGTCGATGGTGCGCGGCAGGAAGCGCGCGATCGTCGTGCCTTCGGGTGTGACGCCGCCGCCAATCATCTCGGCAATCGAACCCGTCACCACCACGCTGGGCAGGTCGGGGTCGAGTGCGGCATGGGCCCGCTTCATCGCACCTTCGGTGCCTTCGCGGCCCAGCTGCTCTTCGGCCAGACCCGTGACGACGATCGGCAGTTCGTGCGGAGGCAGCGCGTCTGTGTAGTGCAACACGCTGGTCACCGGCAGGTTCTCGCAGCCCACCGGGCCGTCGATGATGACCTGCAGGCCCTTGATCGCGGTGAAAACGTAGACGGCACCCCAGTAACCGCCGGCGCGGTCGTGGTCGATGACGTAGGTGGGCTGAATGGTGCCGCCCATCAGATCATCTCCTCGGCCTTGCGCTTCTTCATCATCTTGATGACCTGGCGCTTGGTTTCGGCTCTGAATTCGGGGCGTTCGACCGGCTTGCCTTCCCAGACGCCGGCACGGTCGCCTTGGCCCACGTCGCCGAAGAATTCGCGCATCTGGTCGAAGCGGGCCTTGTTGCCGATGGCCGCGTTGATCACCTGCGCCAACGAACCGGCGCCCATGGGGCCCATCAGCGGGCGGGCACTGATCAGGTTGGTGAAGTACAGCGAAGGGATCGCGGCCTGCTTGGCGGCCTGCACCACGGGCGTGGTGCCGATGGCCAGGTCGGGCTTGAATTCGCGCACCGCGGCAATGTCTTGCTCCAGGCTGGCGCGGTACTGCACGTGCACACCGCGGGCTTGCAGCCATTCCAGGTCGGGGGCGCTCCAAGGCGTCTTGGGGCAGGCCGACCCGACATAAGGCACGTCGGCGCCACTCTCGATCAACAGACGCGCCACCAGCAGTTCGCTGCCTTCGTAGCCGCTGACCGTCACGCGGCCTTTGATCGGCGTACGCGCGAGAGCACCCTTGATCGCTGGCAGCCACTTGTTCTTGGCCGCGTCGATCTGCGCCTGGCCGACGTTGCAGGCAGCACCAATGGCCTGCAGCCAGGCTTCGGTGCCGTCGTAGCCAACAGGGGCAGAGGCGACGATGCGGCGACCGGCGGCTTCGAACTCCCGCACGCTGGCGGTGTAGAACGGGTGGATTGCCGCGACTGCAGCGCAGTCCAGTGCGGCATACAGCTCACGCCATTCGCGCGTCGGGACCACCGGGCCGGCGGCCAAGCCCATGGGCTCGAGCAGCATGCCGATGCCGACCGGATCGGCCGGGAACATCTCGCCCAGCAGCGTCACTGTGGGCTTGGTTGAAACGCCGGTGCGGGGTGCCGAAACCGGGCCAGCCTCGGCCTCGCCGCGGGCCACTTTCAGCATCGCACCGGCCAACACATCTTTCGCTTCGGCATGCGTGGGCACACCAAAACCCGGCACGTCGATGCCGATGATGCGCACGCCGTTGATCTGGCTGGGCAGCAGCTGCAGCGGCACGCCGCTGGCCGTGGGCACGCACAGGTTGATGATGATGATGGTGTCGTACAGGGCCGGGTCGGCCTGCAAGTAGACGTTGTCGCGAATGTCTTCGAACAGCTTGCCGGTGACCAGCGTTTCGCTGTTGAACGGCACGTACCCCACGCTGCGGCGCGCGCCGTAAAAGTGGCTGGTGAAGGTCAGCCCGTAGACGCAGCAGGCGCTGCCCGACAGGATGGTGTGGGTGCGCCGCATGCGCAGCCCGACGCGCAGGCTGCCGAAGGCCGGGCACATGCTTTGCGGCTGGTCGTGCGGGCCGGCGCCTTCTGCCAGCGGGTAGTCCTTGGCGTATTTCGCCAGGGTTTCGCTCTTGCCGGCCAACTTGGCTGCTTCCAGCATGGCTTCTTTGCCAGAGTGGCAACCAAGCCCGTCGGCATCAAGGGCGGCGGGGTTGGCGACTTGGGGTACTGCGTCCATGGTCGTGCTCGATTCAGGCGGCGTCGTAGACAACTTCGAGGGTCGGCTTGACGATCTCGGTCTTGCCCACCATGTCGAACAGGGTGGCCGGTTGCATCTGGAAATCGCGACCGGTGATTTCGTCGCTGAACAAACTGAGCAACTGGTCCTGCGTTTGCGGCTTCGGGCGCACGGGCGGCGCTTCGGCAACGTTGGTGGCGAGCTCTTCGAACAAGGACGCCCACTGGGTGCCGGGGCGCCCGATGATTTCGTAGCTGGCGCTCTTGCGGCGGATGTCGTCGTTGGCTGGAATGGTGGCGAGCACGGGAATGCCCGTGTTCTCGGCAAAGATCTTGGCCTCGCCAGTGCCGTCGTCGCGGTTGATGACCATGCCGGCGACGCCGACGTTGCCGCCGAGCTTGCGGAAATACTCGACCGCGCTGCAGACGTTGTTGGCCACATACAGGCTCTGCAGGTCGTTGCTGGCCACGACGATGACCTTCTGGCACATGTCGCGTGCAATCGGCAGGCCGAAGCCGCCGCAGACCACGTCGCCCAGGAAGTCGAGCAGCACGAAGTCGAAGCCCCAGTCGTGGAAGCCCAGCTTTTCCAGGGTTTCGAAGCCGTGGATGATGCCGCGCCCGCCGCAGCCGCGGCCGACTTCGGGGCCGCCCAGTTCCATGGCGTAGACGCCGTCGCGCTTG
>JBBQAW010000002.1:0-42151 GCA_038316815.1 Burkholderiales bacterium | reverse complement strand
CGGATAAGGCAACTCGGCCCAGTCGGCGGTCATGAAGTCGCTGGTCTGCACGGCGCGCAAGGCCACCACGTAGTCGTAGGTGCGGCCGTCACCCATCACGCCCACGCTCTTGACGGGCAGAAAGACAGCGAAGGCCTGGCTGGTCAGTTCGTACCAGGTCTTGCCCGTGGCTTCGTCGCGGAAGTTGCGCAGTTCTTCAATGAAGATGGCATCGGCCCGGCGCAGCAAATCAGCGAATTCGGCCTTTACTTCGCCCAGGATGCGCACGCCCAGGCCCGGCCCCGGGAAGGGGTGGCGGTAGACCATTTCGGGCGGCAAGCCCAAGGCCACGCCCAGTTCGCGCACCTCGTCCTTGAACAGGTCGCGCAGGGGTTCCAGCAGTTTCAGGCCCAGCGTTTCAGGCAGGCCGCCGACGTTGTGGTGGCTCTTGATCGTGGTCGCCTTCTGGCTGCCTGATGCGGTCTTGGCGCCGCCGCTTTCGATCACGTCGGGGTAAATCGTGCCCTGGGCCAGCCACTTGGCGTTCTTCAGCCTCTTGGCCTGAAGCTGGAAGACTTCGACGAACTCGCGGCCGATGATCTTGCGCTTGGCTTCGGGGTCCCTCACGCCCTTCAAGTGGCCCAGGAACTGTTCGCTGGCGTCCACGTGGATGACCTTGGCGTGCAGCCGGCCGACGAACATGTCCATCACCATCTGCGCTTCGTTCAGCCGCAGCAGGCCGTGGTCGACAAAGACGCAGGTCAGTTGGTCGCCGATGGCGCGGTGAATCAGGGCTGCGGCCACGCTGCTGTCGACACCACCGCTCAGGCCCAGGATGACTTCTTCGCTGCCCACTTGCTGCTTGATCAGTGCAACGGCTTCTTCGATGTGGTCGCGCATGACCCAATCGGGTTGGGCGCCGGCAATGCCCAGCACGAAACGCTCGAGCAGCGCCCTGCCCTGCGCGGTGTGCGTCACCTCGGGGTGGAACTGCACGCCGTAGTAGCCGCGCGCTTCGTCGGCCATGCCGGCAATCGGGCAACTGGGCGTGCTGGCCATCAGCTTGAAACCGGGTGGCAAGGCGGTGACCTTGTCGCCGTGGCTCATCCAGACCTTCAGCATGCCGTGGCCTTCTGCGGTGCTGAAGTCTTCAATGCCGTCAAGCAGCTTCGTGTGGCCGCGTGCGCGAACTTCGGCATAGCCGAACTCGCGCTGGTCGCTGGTCTCCACCGTGCCGCCCAGTTGCGCGGCCATGGTCTGCATGCCGTAGCAGATACCCAGCACGGGCACGCCGCTGTCCCACACCGCCTGCGGGGCGCGCAGCTCTTCTTCTTCGTAGGTGCTGGCATGGCTGCCGCTCAGGATGATGGCCTTGGGTGCGAAAGCGCGCACGAAGTCGCTGCTGACGTCGCTGGGGTGAATCTCGCAGTAGACATGTGCTTCGCGCACGCGACGCGCGATGAGCTGGGTGACTTGCGAGCCGAAGTCGAGGATCAAGACTTTGTCGTGCATGGGGCGGTCCAGGGCTGTTCAGGGGTTCAGGACCCTGAAGGTGTCGTGACGGCGTCGCCCATACGCGGGCGGTCGCGCAGGCTGCGAAAGTGGGCCCAGGCCAGCAGCAGGGCCATGCCCTGCAACAGCGCGCCGCCGTACATCGGGAAACCAATGCCCCAATGGCCCTGCGGCAGGTGTGAAACGGTGGTCAGCATGAAGGCCGCAGCGACAGGGCCGATGACGGCCATCAGGCTGTTCAGCGCACTGACTGCGCCCAGCGTGGCGCCCTGGTTGTCGGCATCGGCCGCACGCGAGATGAGGCTCTGCACCGAGGCCGTGACGGTGAAGCCCAGCAAGTTGGCGAAGATGACGGCGTACATCATCCAGCCCGCGGTGGCCGCGCCCCATGCCGCATACGCGACGGTGGACGACACCAGGCCGATGACGGCCAGCCGCTGTGGCGACATCTTCGTCAGCAACTTGCCCAGCAACCAGCCCTGCACGAACACGGACACCACGCCCACCGCGGCCAGCGACCAACCGTTGTCCTGCGTCGTCCAGCCGAACTTGAAGGTGCTGTACAGCACCCAGCAGTTGTAGAGAATGGCCTGGGCCAGGCCCGTGCAAGCCACCACGCCGACGAGTCGCCCCACACCCTGCAGCTGCGCCAGCGCACGCAGCGAAGTCACCGGGTTGGCACGCTTCCATTCGAAAGCCCGGCGCTTGTCTGCAGGCAGCGATTCGGGCAACACGAAGTACCCGTAAAGCAGGTTGGCCAGCGCCAGCACGCCTGCGGCATAGAACGGCAGCTGCAGGTCGATGGCGCCCAACAATCCGCCCATGGCCGGGCCGATGATGAAGCCCAGGCCGAACATCGCGCCCAGCATGCCGAAGCGCTTGGCGCGTTCGTCGGGCGTGCTGATGTCGGCCACGTAAGCGGCGGCCACGGCGGCATTGGCCTGCATGCCGCCGCCCACCAGCCGCACCGCCACCAGCATCCACATGGCGGTGGAAAGCGCGGTGGCGAAGAAGCTCAAGGCCAGGCCGCAAAAGCCCAGCAGCAGCACCGGCCGGCGGCCGTAGCGGTCAGACAGCGCGCCCAGCACGGGCGCGCCGAAGAAGTTGGCAATGCCAAAGGCAAAGCTGACCACGCCCAGCCAGTAAGCCTGGTCGACCTGGCTGCCCGTGAAACTGCCGACCAGGGCGGGCAGCACCGGCACGATGATGCCGATGGCGATCATGTCGATCAGGACCGCCAGCATGATGAAGCGCATGGCGGCCGGGCGGGCGGGTGCGGCCGTGGCAGAGGCGGCAACAGCGGCTGTGGTGATGGGCGGCTTGGGCTCAGCCGCAGGTTCGGTGGCTGCCGGTAAATCAGGGTTCAAACCAGGTTCTCCATGCGCCAGACGGGCACTTGCTGGCGCTGCGCAGCAGCGGCCAGTCTCTCGTCATACGTCAACAACGGCAGGCGCAGCGACATCGCCAGCCACAGGTAAGCAGCGTCATGCATCGACAGCCCCGCATCGATGGCCAGGGCCAGGCAGGCCCGGGCCTGTGCGGGTGCGAAGGGAACGAGGTCGACACGGGTGCGCACGCTGTCCAGCACACCCCACAAGGGCTGGGCGCCCTGCGGGGCCACTCGGCCGCACCTGACAGCGCTGGCAATCAGGCTGCCGCAGTCCCACAACCACAGTTCGGGGGCGTGGGCTTCGGCCAGCCCGGCACGCAGCCGGGCGTAGGCGCGTTCAGCGGCCGGCGTGCAACCTTCGGGCAACAGCCAGGCGGCGGTGGCAGAAGCGTCCAGAACAAATTCCGGCAGCCCGGGGGTGCTGGGTGTGCGGATTGCGCCTGCTGTCACGCGCGGTTCTCGTCACGCAGTGCGCGCCAGCCCGGCCCAGGCCGGATGCGGGCATGCAGATCGCGCATGGCCTGTAGTTCGCGTTCAATCTGCTGTTCAGTGATTACAGGCAGGCGCCGCACCGGCAGCATGCGCACCACTTCGCGGCCATGGCGGGTGATGCGCACCTCTTCGCCTGCTTCAACCGCGGCCACCAGTTCGCTGAAGTTCTGCTTGGCTTCGTAGACGCCGGTGATGCGCATGGGGCAATCCAATATTCTGTCCATACTTTTAAGTTCTGGACAGAATGCTACTCCATGCGGTAGTTCGGCGCTTCCTTGGTAATCTGCACGTCGTGCACATGGCTTTCGCGCATGCCCGCCGTGGTGATCTCGACAAACTCGGCTTTGGACTGCAGCTCTTCGATCGTGGCGCAGCCACAGTAACCCATCGCAGCGCGCAGCCCGCCGGCCATCTGGTTCACGATGCCGACCATGCTGCCCTTGTAGGGCACCCGCCCTTCGATGCCTTCGGGCACCAGCTTGTCGGCGTTCGGGTTGCTGGTCTCGTCGGCTTCCTGAAAGTAGCGGTCGGCACTGCCGGCCTTCATGGCACCAATGCTGCCCATGCCGCGGTAGCTTTTGTAGCTGCGGCCCTGGTACAGGATGACTTCGCCCGGCGCTTCTTCGGTGCCGGCGAACATGCCGCCCATCATCACGGTGCTGGCACCGGCGGCAATGGCTTTGGCGATGTCGCCGGAATAGCGGATGCCGCCGTCGGCAATCAGCGGCACGCCGCTGCCCCGCAGCGCGGTGGCGACGCTGTCGATGGCCATGATCTGCGGCACGCCCACCCCCGCCACGATGCGCGTGGTGCAGATGCTGCCCGGGCCGATGCCCACCTTCACGGCGTCGGCACCGGCTTCGGCCAGGGCCAGTGCGGCGGCACCAGTGGCAATGTTGCCGCCGATGACCTGCACGTCGGGGTAGTGGCGCTTGATCCAGCGCACGCGTTCGATGACGCCAGCGCTGTGGCCATGCGCCGTGTCCACCACCAGTGCATCGACACCGGCCTTGACCAGCAGCTCGACGCGCTCTTCGGTGCCGTCGCCCACGCCCACGGCCGCGCCCACACGCAGCTTGCCCTGGCTGTCGCGCGCGGCGTTGGGAAAATTGGTCTGCTTGGTGATGTCTTTGACCGTCATCAGGCCGCGCAATTCGAAGGCGTCGTTGACGACCAGCACACGTTCCAGCTTGTGGCGGTGCATCAAGGCCTTGCCGTCGTCGAGCGAGGTGCCCTCGCGCACCCAGACCAGGCGCTCACGCGGGGTCATGATCTCGCGCACCGGGGCGTCCAGGCGCGTTTCGAAACGCAGGTCGCGGTTGGTGACGATGCCCACCACGGTCTTGCCGTCCAGCACCGGGAAGCCCGAGACGCCATGCTGGCGCGACAGCGCCATCACATCGCGCACGCTGGTGTCGGGGGCGACGGTGATGGGGTCGCGCAACAGGCCCGATTCATAGCGCTTCACACGTGCCACCTCGGCCGCCTGCTGGCGCGGCGTCAGGTTCTTGTGCACGATGCCGATGCCGCCTTCCTGCGCGATGGTGATCGCCAGGCGCGCTTCGGTGACGGTGTCCATGGCGGCTGATACCAAAGGCAGGTTCAGCCGAATCTGGCGCGTGAAAGGGGTGGAAAGCCGGGTGTCGCGCGGCAACACCTGCGAAAAGGCGGGCACCAACAACACATCGTCGAAGGTGAGCGCTTTGCCGAGTAGGCGCATGAAAAAGCTCCAGACGCAAAAAATGATTATAGGTAGCGGGCCCTTGGCGCTGCTGCCGGCGCGGCGGCCGTGACCGAGTGCACAGCCTGCTTGCCCACCCTGCGCACTACACTTCCCGGATGCTTTGGAACCCGATTCCTACCTGGCGCTGGTCGCCCTGTCTGGCCGCGTTATTGGGCCTGGCAATGTTTGCCACAGCCGCCCAAGCGCAGTGGACCTGGCGCGACAAGGAAGGCCGCATCACTGCCAGTGACCTGCCCCCGCCCCGCGATGTGCCGGACAAAGACATCCTCACCCGCCCGGCACCCCGCATCGTCGCCCGCCCGGCACCGGCCACCAGCGCCGCGGCGTCAAACCCCGCTACGCCTGCCCCCCCCGTCGAACGTGAACTAGAGGCCCGCAAGAAAGCTGCCGAGGCCGAAAGGGCCGCCCAGACGAAAACAGACGACGCGAAGCAGGCCGCTGCGCGCGCCGACAACTGCCGCCGGGCCCGGGCCCAACTGGCGGCGATGGACAGCGGCCAGCGCATTGCGCGCCTGAACGACAAGGGCGAACGCGAAGTGCTGGACGACAAGGGCCGCGCAGAAGAAAGCCGCCGTGCGCGCGAAGTGATGGCTTCCGACTGCCGCTAAGCCGAAGGTCAGTCAAAGGTCAGCAGAAGCCTCGCCAAAGCTCAGCCAAACGCCCGATCAAGCTGAGGCAGAACCTTTCGGCGGGTTTGCGGCCAGGTGCCGCTTGTAGCGCTGGCGCCGCGCTTCCTTCGGGTCCACGGTCAGTGGTCGATAGATTTCGACCCGGTCACCATCGCGTAACGGCGTGTCGTGCGGCTTCACGCGCGACCAGATGCCAGCATGCAGCCCATCCAGCACCAAGCCGTGCCGCGCCAGAAGGCCACTGGCCTGCAAGGCATCGGCCAGGCAGGCCCCTGGCGCAAGCTCCAGATGCACGCTGTCTACCGGCCCGGGCAGGACAGGGCAATACACCGCTTCAATCTGCAGCATCAGCGCGCGCCGTACACCGCTTCTGCGCGGCGCACGAAAGAGTCTACGAAGGTGGCGGCCACCTTGTCGAAAACCGGGCTGACCACCACTTCCAGCGCCTTGCTGGAGAAGGCATAGCGCAGGTCGAACTCGATCTTGCAGGCCTGCTGTTCGCTGCCGGCGCGGCCAATGGGTTTGAACAGCCAGGTGCCGTCCAGCAGCGAAAACGGCCCGTCGACCAAGCTCACGGTGACCGACTCGCCGGGCACATGCAGGTTGCGGGTTGTGAAGGCGTGTTTGACACCCATATAAGCCAGACCCAGGCGGGCGGTGATGCCGTCATCGCGCCGTTCCAGCACTTCAGCCTTGTCGCACCAGGGCAGGAAACGCGGGTACTGTTCGACACCTGTCACCAGGTCGTACATCTCGGACGCGGAGTACCACAGCAGGACCGACTTCTTCACGTGCTTCATACAATGCATCGATTGTAGAAGAGCGCCTTCACGGGCACCCCATGGCCAACATTGCAGAAAACCGTCGCGCCCGTTACGAATACAGCATCGAAGAGCAATTCGAGGCCGGCATGGTGCTGGAAGGCTGGGAAGTCAAGGCCATCCGTGCCGGGCAAGTGCAGCTGACTGACGGCTACGTGCATATCCGCAATGGCGAACTGTTCCTCATCGGCTGCCGCATCAATGCGCTGCGTGCCGCATCGACCCACATCAGCCCGGAAGCCGACCGGACCAAGAAGCTGCTGATGAAAAAAGACCAGATTCGCCGCCTGGTGGGCAAGGTCGAACAGAAAGGCTTCACTCTGGTGCCGTTGAACCTGCACTTCAAGGGTGGTCTGGTGAAGGCCGAGATTGCGTTGGCCAAGGGCAAAGCTGAACACGACAAGCGCAACACCGAGAAAGAACGCGACTGGAACCGCGAAAAGGGCCGACTGATGCGGCACAAGGTGTCGTCTAAGAGCTGAAAGCCTGCGCCAGGGCTTGCGACAGGTCGGCTTGCAGGGCCGACACCTCTTCGAAACCAATCGACAGACGGACAAGGTGTCCGGGCCAGTGCTGGCCCGGCCGCAGTTGCGCCAAGTCGTAGGGCACAGCCAGGCTGACCGGGCCGGCCCACGAAAAGCCGATCTTGAACAGCCGCAGTGAATCGACAAAGCGGTCGACCTGCGCCTGGTTGAAGCGCGCATCGAACAGCAACGAAAAGAGACCCGCTGCAGCCGTGCAGTCCCGCTGCCACTGTTCATGCCCGGGTGAGCCCGGCAGCGCAGGATGCAGCACACGCGCCACTTCGGGCCGGCTTTGCAGCCACTGCGCCAGGGCGAGGGCGCTGCGGTCTTGCGCTTCGTAGCGCAGCGGCATCGTGGCCAAAGAACGCAGCACCAGTTCAGCGTCGTTGGCCGCCACGCCCAGGCCCAGGCGCATGTGGCAAAGCTTGAGGGTCTCGTGCAGCGCGTCGTCGCGGGTGCAGACCGAACCCATCAGCACGTCGCCGCCACCGCTCGGAAACTTGGTCAGCGCCTGCATCACGACATCAGCGCCCAGATCGAAGCCATTGAAGGCCAGGCCGGCGCCCCAGGTGTTGTCCAGCGCCACCAGGGCGCCGTGCTGGCGCGCTAGCGCAGCCAGCGCGGGCAGGTCTGGAAACTCCATCGTGATGGAGCCCGGGGCTTCGACCCACACCAGGCGTGTGCGCGGGCTCTCCCGTTCCAGCAACGCGGCCAGTGAGGCCGGGTCCATCGGGTCGTAAACCTGGTGCGTGATGCCCCAGCGCACCAGTTCGCGCCGCTTCAGTTCAAGGCCAGGCCCGTAAGCATTGGCCGGCAGCAGCACTTCGTCGCCTTGCGACAGCAGAGCCTGGTCGACCAGGGCCACTGCCGCCAGCCCGCTGGGCACCAGCACACAGTGGCGCGCGCCTTCCAGCGTGGCGATGCGTTCTTCCAGCGTGAAGGTGGTGGGCGTGCCGTGCAGACCGTAGGTGTAGCCGGTCTTGTGGCGCCAGTCGCGGCTGCGCATGGCCGCGACGTTGGGGAATATGACGGTGCTGGCCTTGTGCACCGGCGGCTGCGGCGCGTCGAAGCCGGCCGGGGGCTGGTAGGGGTGGTGGATGAGCTCGGTCGCGGGGGTACGGCTCTGGCTCATACCGGCACACCCACCAGGTCGTGGCCCTCGGTGGCCACGATACGGGCGCGCGTGAATTCGCCCACCTTCAAGGTCTTGCTGGCCTTCTCTGGCGGCAGCAGGCGAACCACGCCATCGATCTCGGGCGCATCGGCATAGCTGCGGCCGGTGCCGCCCTTGCGGCCCAGGGCCGGCGCATGGTCCACCAGCACCTGCATGGTGGCGCCCACGCGGCGCAGCAGCTTGCGGGTGGACACCTCTTCGGCCACCGCCATGAAGCGCGCACGGCGCTCTTCGCGCAGTTCTGCCGGCAGCATGCCGGGCAGTTCATTGGCGGTGGCGCCCTGCACCGGCGAATAGGCGAAGCAGCCGGCGCGGTCGATCTCGGCTTCACGCAGGAAGTCGAGCAGGGTCTGAAACTCGGCCTCGGTCTCGCCTGGGAAACCGGCGATGAAGGTCGAACGAACGACGATCTCCGGGCATGCTGCGCGCCAGGCGGCCAGACGTTCCAGGTTGCGTTCGCCGCTGGCCGGGCGCTTCATGCGCTTCAGCACGTCCGGGTGGGCATGCTGAAACGGCACGTCCAGGTAGGGCAGCACGCGGCCCTCGGCCATCAGCGGCAGCAGTTCGTCGACGTGCGGGTACGGGTAGACGTAGTGCAAGCGCACCCAGGCGCCATACGGTGCTGCCAGGTCGGCCAGGCGTGCGCACAGGTCGAGCATGCGCGTCTTGACGGGCTGGCCGTCGAAGAAGCCGGTGCGGTACTTGATGTCTACGCCGTAGGCACTGGTGTCCTGGCTGATGACGAGCAGTTCTTTCACGCCCGATTCGAACAGGGCACGCGCGTCGCCCAGCACTTCGCCAATGGGGCGCGACACCAGGTCGCCGCGCATGCTGGGAATGATGCAGAAGGTGCAGCGGTGGTTGCAGCCTTCGCTGATCTTCAGGTAGGCGTAGTGGCGCGGCGTCAGCTTGATGCCGGCCACACCGCGAAATTCTTCGCGCGCCGCCGGCACCAGGTCGACAAAAGGGTCGTGCGGCTTGGGCACGTGCAGGTGCACGGCGTCCATCACTTCTTGCGTGGCGTGCGGGCCTGTCACGGCCAGCACCTTCGGGTGCACGCTGCGCACCAGGTTGCCGCCTTCGGCACCTGCCTTCGCACCCAGGCAGCCGGTGACGATGACGCGGCCGTTGGCGGCCAAGGCTTCGCCGATGGTGTCGAGGCTTTCCTTCACCGCATCGTCAATGAAGCCGCAGGTGTTGACGATCACCAGGTCGGCACCGGCGTAGGTCTTGCTCGTTTCGTAGCCTTCGGCGCGCAGCTGGGTGATGATGAGTTCGGAATCGGTCAGCGCCTTGGGGCAGCCCAAGGAGGTGAATGCAATCTTCGGTGGGCTGGCCGGAACAGCAGGGCGTGTGTCTTGAGTCATGCCCCGATTCTCGCCGATCGTTTCTCAGGCCAGCCTGGCCACCAGCAGCTCAACGGCGACGTCAATCGACATCGTGTCCGTTGGCACCACCACTTCTGGCGCCAGCGGTGGTTCGTAGGGCGAACTGATGCCGGTGAAGCCGGGCAGCAGGCCTTGCCGCGCACGCTTGTACAGGCCCTTGGGGTCGCGCGCCTCGGCCACGTGCAGCGGCGTGTCGACGAAGACTTCGATAAAACGCCCGGCCTCGAACAGATCACGGGCTTTCGCGCGGTCAGCGCGAAAGGGCGAGATCAAGGCCACGATGACCTGCATTTCAGCATCGACCATCAAGCGCGCCACTTCGGCAGCGCGACGCACGCTTTCTGCGCGGTCGGCGTCGGAAAAGCCCAGGTCGCGGGTCAAACCGCGGCGCAGTTCGTCGCCATCCAGCACCACGGCACGCTGGCCCTGCGCTTTCAGCCGCTGGCAAACCGCTTGCGCGATGGTCGACTTGCCGGCGCCAGACAGGCCGGTGAGCCACAGCACCTTCGCAGGAACGACGGGCACTGGCTTGGCGGGCAACAGTCAAACCTTGGGTGGGAAACCCGGCACACCCGGAAACAGCTTGCTGGCCTGCTGCATCTGTTCGAACAAACTGCGGCTTTGTTCGACATAGCTGCCCATCAGGCCCTGCAGCGCTGCCGGCTGGCCGCTGAGAAACTGCGTCCACAACTCAGGCGACAACTGCTTCGGGTCGTACAGGCCCTTGCTGCTTTGCAGAAACTGCGCCTGCATGTCGGTGAAGGCCTGCAGGTTCTTCTCCAGCATCGTGCCCATCACGCCCTGCATGGCGTGGCCGTAGAAACGGATGATCTGGGCCAGCGCCTGGGTGCTGAACATCGGCACGCCGCCCGATTCTTCTTCCAGGATGATCTGCAGCAGGATGCTGCGCGTCAGGTCTTCGCCCGTCTTGGCGTCGCGGACTTCGAAGTCCTCGGCATCCAGCACCATGCGCTTGACGTCGGTCAGCGTGATGTAGCTGCTGGTCTGGGTGTCGTACAGGCGGCGGTTGGGGTACTTCTTCAGCGTGCGCACGGGCGTGCGCTCAGCGGCAGGGGCGGTGTCAGCTGCATCGGCAGGGGGCTTGACTCGGCGGGTACTCGGCATGCTGGGCACTTTCTGCGTAGACCCTGAAGGAGTCCATTCTAGGGACAGCCCCCTTCTGCACATTCGTACAGACCGCACAGCATGCTGCTTTTCCCTGCTGGATACGGGTAAGGCCTGCCCCCAAGCTAAGACACGGCCAAAGACAGCGCCAAAAAGTGTGGGTTCTCGAACCCTGGCTTTCCGTAGCCCAACGCCTGGCCCCGCAGGTCCTGAATCTGCCCGCCGGCGGCCAGCAGCACGGCGTGCCCGGCGGCGGTGTCCCATTCCATGGTGCGGCCAAAGCGCGGGTAGAGGTCGGCCTCGCCAGCGGCCAAGAGCCCGAACTTCAACGCAGAACCCGCCGCCACTTGCGCCGCCACCTGCTGTGTGGCTAGCCAGGCTTGCAGTTCAACCCCGTCACCATAGGCGCGGCTGACGGCAACCGTAGCCCCGGCTGCAGGGCGGGGCCGGCAGGCGATGGACCGCCGCTGCCCACCCTCTTCCAGCCAGGCGCCAAAACCTGGCGCGCCACAGAACATGCGGTCCAGTGCCGGGGCGTAGACCACGCCCAGCACCGGCACGCCGTCTTCAACCAGGGCCATGTTGACGGTGAACTCGCCATTGCGCAGCACGAATTCGCGCGTGCCGTCCAAGGGGTCCACCAGCCAGAAGCGCCGGCCAACGGCAGGGGCGCCATCGCGTGCAACGGCCTCTTCGGCCACTACGGGCACGCCCGGGTCCAGCGCCTGCAGCCCAGGCACGATCAGGGCTTCGGCGCGCGCGTCGGCCAGCGTCAACGGTGAAGCGTCGGCCTTGTGAACGACTTCGAAGTCGTGGGCATAAACGTCCATGATGGCCACGCCCGCCTGGCGGGCCAGGGCTTCGACGGCGTGCAGCAGTGCCAGCATGGCCGGGGGGCTCAGGCCGCAGCAGGCCGCGCGCTATGGCGCCGACGCTGCAGCCAGCCGCGTGCGCTGCGCGGCAGCCGCCACAGGGCGCGCAACATCAGCAGCGTTGCCACGGCTTCCAGCCCGGTCAGCACGAAAGCGAAGAACGGGTTCCAGCGTTCAGCACGCTGGCTGAACTTGGCCACGGCACCGTCGCGCGCCAGTTCGATGCTGTCGTAGAAGCTTGGGATGACCAGCAGCGTCAAGAAAGTGCTGGTGATGGTGCCGCCGATGATGGCCACGGCCATCGGCCGGTAAAACTCACCGCCTTCGCCTATGCCTATGGCCACCGGCAACATGCCGGCAATCAACGCGAATGTCGTCATCAGAATCGGCCGCAGGCGCTTGCGGCCGGCAGTCATCAGCGCTTCTTCACGGTCGACCCCGGCGGCTTCGAGATTGCGCGCGGCGTCCAGCAGCAGGATGGCGTTCTTCGCCACCAGTCCCATGAGCATGATGACGCCAATGAAGCTCATCAGGTTCAGTGTGCCGCCGGTCAGCAGCAAGGCCACCACGACACCGATCAGCGACAGCGGCAGCGACAACATCACCGCCAGTGGCGCCGTGAAGCTGCTGAACTGCATGACCAGAATCAGGTACATCAAGATCAAACCGGACACCAGGGCTGTGCCCATGGCGCCGAACACCGCCTGCTGTTCGCGCGACGCACCCGCCAGTTCCAGCCCGTAGCCGGGTGGAAAGTCGATGGCCTTGGCGATCTTCAAAGCGTCGGCCGTCACCTCGCCCGGGCTGCGGCCCTGGGCATTGGCGGCCACGCTGATGGTGCGCTTGCCATCGGACTGCTGAATCTGGCTCGGCCCCTTGCCCATGCTGACGGTGGCAATCTGCTCCAGCGGCACCATGCGGTTGCTGCCACTGACGGCAATCGGCAGGCGCTCGATGTTGCTGGCATCGACCCGGTCGTTCGGGTGCAGGCGCACCGAAACGTCGCGTGTCTCGCCCACAGGGTCGACCCAATCGCCCACCTCCACACCAGCGAAAGCCACGCGCAGGGCCTGCGCGGCGTCGTTGGCCGAAATGCCCAACGAATTGGCCAGCCCACGGTCGAGTTCGATCTTCAGTTCGTCCTGCGGGTCCTGCTCTGACAGACCCACGTCCACCGCGCCCGGCACGGCGCGCAGCTGCACCATGAACTGGTTGGTGATCTCCAGCAGCTTGCGCGAATCGGTGCCGGTGAAGCGAATCTGCACTGGCTTCTGCGCGCCGTTGTTCAGGTCTTCGAGCACCGTGTATTCCGCACCCACCAGGCGGTTGGTCAGCTTGCGCAGGTCGGCCGCGATCTCGACGTGCGTTCGGCTGCGCTGGGTGCTCTTGCCGATGTCGACATAAATGCGGCCGCCACCCGCGCGCACCTGGCTGTTGGTGGCCTTGGTTTCCGGCAGGGTGCGCGCCAGCGAAGCCGCGGCTTCGATCTTCATGCGTGCGTATTCCAGGCTGCTGCTGCTGGGCGTGCGCACTTCGATGGACAGAATGCCGGCGTCTGACGAAGGCAGAAAGCTGGAACCGCCGAATTTGTAATGCAGGCCCACGGCAGCCACCAGGCTGAGGGCGGCGAACGCGGCCATCCAGCGCCGGTGATTCAAGGCCCAGGCAATGACCGCGCCGTAGCGTTCAATCTGATGGTCGAACCATTCGTTGAACCGCTGCAACAGCCGGCTGATGCCCTTCTTTGGCGCCTGGTGGTAGCCCGGGGGGTCGCCCCAGTACGCGCTGAGCATGGGGTCCAGCGTAAAGGCAATCAGCAGGCTCACCAGCACCGAAGCCACCACGGTCAATGCAAATGGCCGGAACCATTCACCCGACACCCCCGGCATGAACGCCACCGGCACGAACACGGCCACGATGCTGAAGGTGGTTGCGGCCACCGCCAGGCCAATCTCGGCCGTGCCGTTCAGCGCCGCGGTGCGCCTGTCTTCGCCCATTTCCATGTGGCGCACGATGTTCTCTCGCACCACGATGGCGTCGTCGATCAGCACCCCGATGGCCAGGCTCAGGCCCAGCAGGCTCATGAAGTTGAGCGAGAAACCGAACAGCCACACCGCAATGAACGCCGCCACCACGCTGGTGGGCAGGCTCAGCGCCGTGATCAGGGTCGAACGCCAGGAATTCAGGAAGATGTAGACCACGAACACCGTCAACCCGGCGCCAAACACCAGGGCGTGAATGACGTTGTACAAGCTGTTGGCGGCGTTCTCGCCCCCGTCCTGCGTCACTTCCAGCTTCGTGCCCGCGGGCAATTCCTGGTTGATGTCGACCACCAGTTGGCGCACCTGATCAGCCACCGTCACCGTGCTGGCGTCGCGTGTGCGGGTGACTGACAGGCCCACGTTGGGGTTGCCGTTGCGCAGCGAGAAGCTGGAAATCTCGGCAAAGCCGTCCACCACAGTCGCCACTTGCGACAGGCGCACCAGTTCGCTGCCGCGGCGCTTGATGACGATCTGCTCGAACTCGCGTGGCGACTCGATGCGCCCCACCAGGCGGATGCTCTGGTCTTCGAGCTTGCCGCGCACCTTGCCCACCGGGGCCGTGGTGTTTTGCGCCCGCAGCGCGCTCACGACTTCGGTGACCGAGACCTCGAATTCGCGCAGCTTGTCGGCATGCAGCAGCACCGACAGTTCGCGCCGGAGTGCGCCGTTGACATTGACCACGGCCACGCCGGCAATGCCGCGGAAGCGGTCGGCCACGCGGTCTTCGGCCAGGCGCGAGATGTCAGAGAAGCTTTGCTGCGTCGACGACAGCGCCAGCTGCATGATGGGCTGGGCAGCGGGGTCCACACGCGTCAGCACCGGTTCACGAATCTCGGCCGGCAGCTTGAAGCGCACCGTGCCGATGGCGTTACGCACCTCGTCGGCAGCCTCGATCATGTTCTTGTTGAAGTTGAAGAACATCACCACGCTGGCGCCGCCTTCATTGGCCGTGGCCTGCACGCGGTCCACGCCAGAGATGCCTTGCAGCGCTTTGTCGATGCGGTTGACGACCTCACGTTCCACCGTCTCGGGGCTGGCGCCCGGGTAGGGGATGCTGACAACCAGGATGGGCTGCTCGACATCGGGAATCTGATTCACGCGCAGCTTGCTCAGGGCCAGCAGGCCCAGGGCCATGAGAGCGATGATGAGCACCACGGTGGGCACCGGGCGCTTGATGGCGAAGTTGGACAGGAACATGGTTTGGCCCGTGTGGTCAGCGTGCGGCAGCAGCCGAGGCGGCAGCCTGCGCGGCCGAAGGCACCAGTTCAGCGCGCTGTCGGTCCACCAGGTTGCTGCCGGGCTTGCGCAGTACGCGGTCGCCTGCAACCAGGCCGAACAGCACCGGGTATTCGCCCCGTCTTGGGTCGCGTTCGCCCAGGCGGACATCGACCCTGTTGATGCGGTCGGTGTTCAATTTCCAGACGCTGGCGGCTTCCCCGGCGCGCACGATGCTGGACTCGGGCAGCATCAGCGCTTCGCTCGTGCCCGACTCAATGCGCCCTTCGGCGAACAGCCCGGCCACGCGCGGCGTACTGGCAGGGTTGGCAAACACCACCACCACTTCCACCTGGCGCGTGGTGGCGTTGGCCGTCGCGTCCACGCGCTGGACCTTGCCCAAGAATTCGTTTTGCGGGAACCCATTGACGCGGAAAGCCACGGTCTGGCCCAGCTTGACGGCGAACATGCGATCGGCCGAGACCAGGCCTTCGAAGCGCATGCTGTTCGGGTCGATGACCTTCAGCAGCTCTTTGCCTACAGCGGCGGTGTCGCCAGTCGAGACCTTGCGTTCGCTGACCACGCCGTCAAAAGGCGCGCGCACTTCGGTGCGGCGCAGTTGCTGGCTGGCGCTGGCAGCGCGGGCCCGTGCGGCCACCAGGTCGCTTTGCGCGTTGTTGCTGCGCACCTCGGCGTCTTCCAGCGCCTGCATGCTGGTCATGCCCTGGGCTTGCAGCGTCTTCAGCCGCTGCACCTGGCGCTCGGCCTGTTCGAAGGCCTGCCCGACCGCACGCACCGATTCATTGGCGCTGGTCAGGGTGTCGCGGATGGCGGTGTCGTCCAGACGCACCAGAAGCTCGCCGCGCTTGACTGGGTCGCCGTTCTGCTTGACGACCTGTAGCACCACGGCCGAAACCTCGCTGCGCAGGTCGGCCCTGCGTTCGGGTTGCAGAGAACCCGTGATGACCGGGCCGCCGGCCAACAGGCTGGGCGCCAACGTGCGCAAGTCTTCTGGCGCTATCAACAGCGCCGGGGCCGATGCCGCTTCGGCGCTGGCCTTGGCCGCCGCGGCGGTCTGGTCGGCGCCTGCGGATTTTTCAGACTGGGCTGCCGAACCTGCGTCTGGCGCCTTCCCGCAAGCCGACAACAGGCCCGCCAGGGCCAAAAATACGAAAACCTTGAACACGAAAACGTCACGCATGCTGAAGTTGGGGAACCGGCGTAACCGCGCCCGCCCCCCCTGTGTAGATTGATTTGAAGACGATAGCCTAGCGCCAAGCCGACGATTGCAAGCCTGCATGCGACGAATGGCCTGCCAGACAGCGCCAATGGCAGGCCCGACGCCTTGAGCCTTCAGCCGAGAGCGGTGATCTTGCAGTGCTTGCAGTGTTCAAAGGGCCAAAACGGCGGGCAAGGGCTGCTGTGCTGTTGCATCATGCTCAGGCAAACCGCTGACAAAGCTTCATGCAAAGCGAAGCTGGCGGAACTTGTCCCATTACCCGACATCCCAGTCCCATGAACTTTGACAGAACCCCCCAGCCAGCCCGACCGGGCGCGGCCTCGCCATCCGGCTTGCAGCGCCTGCTGGGCGTTTTGTTGCGCCTGGGCGTGCTGGCGGTGGCATTCGTCATCATGCTCTTCGCGCTGGTCTTGGGCATGTTCCTGGCTCTGGGGATCGTGGCCTGGGCCCTGGTGCGGGGCCGACGGCCAGTGCCCGGCTTGTTCCGTGCCTACTACCAGCGGGCTCGAAACCGCCAGACCCCGGCAGAAAAGTTCGTCGTCGATGTCGATGTCGTCGAAGTGCCCGAACCCGCCGGTCTCAAGCCCGAAGCACCACGCGCCCAAACCGACCCCGGGTGACATTCATCATGCCTCCTGCCTGACAGCGTGCACTGGCAAGCCCGGCTGCGCCGCGGCAAAGTGGCGGCATGCGCACAGCCACAACCCCATCGACGCCAGCGAACACCGGGCCACCGGTCCAGGCCCGTGGCCTGGTGCGCCGCTACGGCGCAGTGACGGCGCTGGCGGGCGTGGACCTGCACATCCAGGCCGGCTGCGTGACCACCCTGCTGGGCCCCAACGGTGCCGGCAAAAGCACCCTGGTGGGGCTGGTGCCGGGCCGGCTGCGCGCTGACGCCGGCACGCTGCAGGTCGGCGGGCACGCGCCCGGCAGCCTGGCAGCGCGGCGCCTGACCGGCGCGATGCTGCAGAGCGCCGCACTGGCGCCCCAACTCACGGTGCAAGAGCATGTTTTGCTGCAAAGCGGCTACTAACCCAGTGCACGCGCGCTGGCGGACACGCTGGCGCTGGCGGGCCTGCAGGACCTGGCCGCCCGTCGCTATGAAGCGCTGTCGGGCGGCCAGCAGCGGCGCGTGCAGTTTGCGCTGGCACTGTGCGGACGGCCGCGCGTGCTGGTGCTGGACGAACCCACTGCAGGGCTGGACGCCGATTCACGCCGTGCGCTGTGGCAGGCGGTACGCGCTCTGGCCGACGAGGGCACAGCGGTGCTGCTGACCACACACCTGCTGGACGAAGCCGATGCGCTGGCCGACCGCGTGCTGCTGCTGGCGGGTGGGCGCGTGGTGGCCGACGGCACGCCAGGGCAAATCCGCAGCCGTGTGGCTGCGCTCTCGGTGCGCTGCCTGACTACCCTGCCGCTGGCGCAGCTGCGCAGCCTGCCCGGTGTGACGGCAGCCGAGGCGCGAGGCCGCCACTTCGCGCTGCGCACCCAGGCGGCTGAGGACACGCTGCGCGCACTGCTGGCAGCTGACCCTTCGCTGGCCGAACTGGAAGTGACGGGTGCCAGCCTGGAAGACGCCGTGCTGGACCTGCTGCACAAGGAAGCTGCGTGAACGCGCCGGGCCGCTGCCAGGCGCCTGCCTCACAGCACGCAGCACGCAGCACGCAGCGCGAACGGAGATTCAATGAACAACTGGAACCTGCTTTGGCTTGAGACCCAGGCCGAGTGGCGCAAGGCCTGGCGCCAGCCCGCCTTCGCCATTCCGACGCTGGTGCTGCCGCTGGCTTTCTACGCGCTTTTCGGCATCGTGCTGGCGCGGCCCGGGGGCGGCAACGCGGCCTATCTGATGGCCACCTACGGCGTGTTCGCTTCTCTGGGCCCGGCGCTGTTTGCCTTTGGCGCGGGCCTTGCGCAAGAGCGCGAAGTGGGGCAGCTGGCACTGAAGCAGGTCACGCCGCTGCCAGTGCCGCTGTACCTGGGCGCCAAGCTGCTGACTTGCATGGGCTTCACGGCGCTGGTGGTGCTGGCGCTGTACGCGCTGGCGGCCTGGGGTGGCGGCGTGGTGCTGCCGCGCGCCAGCTGGATCGGGCTGGCGCTGGTGCATGTGCTGGCCGCCGTGCCCATGGGGCTGCTGGGGCTGGTGGTCGGGCTCAGCTTCGGCGCGTCGGCGGCCATGGGCGTGACCAATCTGGTGTTCCTGGGGCTGGCCGTGCTGGGCGGGCTGTGGATTCCGGTGTTCCTGTTCCCAGGCTGGATGCAAGCGCTGTCGCAGGCCATGCCCAGCTACCACCTGGCCGAACTGGCACTGTCAGTCAGCGGGCGCGACATCGCCGGCAGCGCCATGGGGCATGGCGCTGCGGCGCTGGGCTTCACGCTGGCCTTTGCCGCCGCCGTGGCGTGGGCCTGGCGGCGGGCGTACCGCTGATGAGTGCTTGTGATGAACGTCGTGTGTGAACGTCGCGTAGGGACGTCGCGTACGGACGTGGCGTACGGACGCCGCGTGTGGACGCCGCGTGTGGACGTCGCGTATGGACGTCGCGTGTGGACGTTACGTACGGACCTCGCGTACGGACCTCGCGTGCCGACGTCGCGTACGGAATCCGTCTGATGAACGCCTTGGGGTCAACGCCTTGGGGTCAACGCTGTGCGAACACAGCCATGCGATCGCCGCCGCTTGATGAACGCCAGTTGACAAACGCCGCTCGATGAACGCCATTCAATGAACGCCATTCGATGCTGGACTGGATGACCCCCGCAGCCCGCCGCCAGCGCTTGCGCCGCATCGCCATCGTGTCGGGCTTGTTCGCGGCGCTCATGGGCTTCTTCTGGGCCTTGCCCGAGCCAGGCGACGAGCGTCTGGCGCCGCCCGCGCCCGGTTTCGTGGTGCGCGACGTGCGGCTGTTCGATGGCGAGCGCGTGGTCCAGCAGGCCACCGTCGTCGTGCGGGAAGGCCGCATCGTCGAGGCTGGCGCCGGCGTGGCCGTGCCGCCGGGCCTGCCAGTGCTGGAAGGCCGCGGCCGCACCCTGTTGCCGGGCTTGATCGACGCCCATGTGCACACCTGGGGCAAAGCGCTGGCAGAGACGTTGAACTTCGGCGTCACCACGGTGCTGGACATGTTCTCTGACCCCGGCCCGGCGCGCGAATTGCGGCGCACACGCGCGTCATTCACGCCGCGCGCGCATGCAGACCTGTACTCGGCCGGCTGGCTGGCGACGGCGCCGCGCGGGCACGGCACGCAGTTCGGCCAGCCGGTGCCCACGCTCGGCACGCCTGAAGAGGCCCCGGCCTGGGTGGACGCGCGGCTGGCCGAGGGCTCTGACTACATCAAGATCGTCTACGAGCCGCGCGACGCCAGCGGCATGGGCGCGCCGTTCCCGTCGCTGGACAGCGCCACGATGGCAGCGCTGATAGCGGCCACCCAGGCACGCGGGCGGCTGGCTGTCGTGCACGTGTCGCGCTTGGTGGCTGCGCACGATGCCCTGCAGGCCGGTGCCGACGGCCTGGTGCACGTGCACGCCGACCGCGTGGCCGACGCCGCCCTGGTGCAGCTGGCACGCGAGCGCGGCGCCTTCGTCACGCCCACGCTGGCCGTCATCGCCGGCTTCTACCCCACGCTGCCGGCCCCGCCCGAAGGAAAGCTTGAAAACCAGCGCGAGAACCAACGCGAGAACCAACGCGAAATCCAGCGCGAAAACCAGCGCTTCGCCGCCGACCCTGCAGTGCGCCCTTATCTAACGCCTGAACAGCGGCGTGGGCTGGAAAGCATCCCGACGACGAAGCTGGTGATGTTCAGGCTTGACACGGCGCTGGCATCGGTGCGCGCGCTGCACGAAGGCGGGGTGGAAATCCTGGCCGGCTCCGACGCGCCCAACCCCGGCACCGCGCACGGCGCCAGCCTGCACCACGAACTGGAACTGCTGGTGCGCGCCGGCCTGACCCCCACCGAAGCACTGCGCGCGGCGACAGCAGCGCCGGCACGCCGCTTCGGCCTGACAGACCGCGGCCGCATCGCCCCGGGCCAGCGTGCCAACCTGTTGCTGGTGACCGGCGACCCCACGACCGACATCCGCGCCACGCGCGCCATCGACCGCATCTGGAAAAACGGCGCGGCGGTGGCGCGGCGCCGCTATCCTGAGGCACCGTGAAGACCGTCGCCATGCCTTACGCCCCCGCCACCCCCGCCACCCCCGTCACATCGGCCACCCCGGCCAGCCCGGGCAGCCCCGCCCCGGAAACGCAGGAACAGCAGGTGCTGGACCGCAGCACGCGGCTCATGGGCTACTGGTTCCTGGCCTACCTGCTGATCTACCCGCTGCCCTGGCTGCGGCGGCCGCCCGAACTGTTTGACGTGGCGGCGTCGGTGGCCGGCGTCGCCGTGTTCCTGCCGCTGTACCTGGCGGGCTTCGGCCGCAGCGACACGCGGGCGCTGCGCTTCGGCGCCGCCGTGGCCGCCATCGGCCTGGCGCTGCAGCCCTTCGGCGGCGTGTGGGGCGTCTTCATCGTCTATGCCTGCGGGCTGCTGGGCGGGGTGCGGCCGCAGCGGCGGGCTTACGGGGCGCTGGCCGCCCTGGCCTTGGCGGTGGTCGGCCTGGTGCTGCTGCGCGGCATCGGCCTGTGGGACTGGCTGCCCACGCTTTTCTTCAGCACGATGACGGCGATGGTCTCGATGTACTCGGCGGCTTACGCAGAGCAAAGCGACGAGTTGGCCGCGTCGCGCGACCGCGAACGCCGCCTGGCGGTGGTGGCCGAGCGCGAGCGCATCGCCCGCGACCTGCACGACCTGCTGGGCCACACGCTCACCGCCGTGGCCGTGAAGGCCGATCTGGCCGGCCGCCTGATCGACGCCAACCCGGTGCGCGCCAAGGCCGAAATCGAAGACATCCACCGCACGGCACGCGCCGCGCTGGCCGACGTGCGTGCCGCCGTCACCGGCATGCGCTCCACCAGCCTGGCCAGCGAACTGGCCACGGCGCGTGGCGCACTCAGCAGCGCCGGCATCACGCTGACGCTGCACGGCCCGCCGCAGCCGCTGCCGCCGCAGGTGGAAACCACGCTGGCCTTCGTGCTGCTGGAAGGCGTGACGAACATCGTGCGCCACGCGCTGGCGCAGCACTGCCGAGTCGACTTCGGTCACCACGCCGGGGCCGTGACGCTGACGATCCAGGACAGCCGCAGCGCGGCCGATGCGGCGACAACGCTGCAGGCGCGAATGTCCACGCGAACGCCCACGCAGACGCCCACACAAACGCCCACATAAACGCCGCCGTATACGCCTCCGCAAACGCCGACGCAAGTGCGCGCACAAACACTCGCGGAAGGGCCGGCACCAGGGCCAGCGCCGGCCTCAGCGCCAGCACCAGCTTCAGCGCCAGCGCAGCCTCTGGAAGGCCACGGCATCAGCGGCATGCGCCAGCGTCTGGCGGCCGTGGGCGGCACGTTGACGCTGTGCACCACGCCCGAAGGCACCACGCTGCAGGCCCGGGTGCCGCTGCCGGCGGTGGTGGGGACGGCAACGGAGGCCGACGCATGATCCGCGTCGTCGTGGCCGAGGACCAGGGCATGGTGCTGGGCGCGCTGGCCGCGCTGCTGGCGCTGGAGCCCGATATCGAAGTCGTGGGTCGCGCGCCCGACGGGGTGGCAGCCTGGGCACTGGTGCAGCAAGAGCGGCCTGAAGTGCTGCTGTCGGATATCGAAATGCCCGGCCTGACAGGTCTGGAACTGGCGGCACGCATTCAGGCTGAGCGGCTGCCCGTGCGCGTACTGATCGTCACCACCTTCGGCCGCCCGGGTTACCTGTGGCGGGCGCTGGACGCCGGCGTGCGCGGCTACCTGCTGAAGGACCAGCCCAGCGACGAACTGGCCGCTGCGGTGCGCCGCGTGGCATCGGGCCAGCGCGTGGTGGCGCCCGAACTCGCCGAGGCGGCCTGGGGCGGCACAGACCCGCTGAGCGACCGCGAACGCGCCGTGTTGCGCCTGGCCGAAGAAGGCCGCAGCAACAAGGACATCGCCGACGCACTGGGCCTGGCGCCCGGCACCGTGCGCAACTACCTGCACGAGGCAGCGCACAAGCTGGGCGCATACAACCGCGTCGAAGCCACGCGCATCGCCCGCGCCAACGGCTGGCTCTAGTGCAGTGTTCGACTCTGTGTGGAACATTCGCGTCTTGGGTTGCCTGGCGTCGTTGCAAATCTGCGCGATGCAAAAGTGCATCGCTGTGGTTTGCGCCTAGCCAGACAACCCAATCCATCGGTTTTCTCAAGTTCCACACCGCGTCGAACACGGCAATGGCCTGAAGTTGCGCGGGGTTTGCCCGCGCGGATGTTTCGGCTTGGCCGGGCAGAAGATGCGCAAATGAAGCGCGCTTTGCCGTACCTGGCTGCCCAAGCCTGCAGAGAATCAGCTTTGTATTTCAGGTCAAGCTTGGGACGCTCACACCCAATGCCGCCCGCAAGAAGCATGTTGGTATTAGCCGTTCTCCAGACCAGCCCGACAATGCGGGGTCGCCGCGCCGCACTGCGCGGATCACCCACGCCGACGGATGAACCACAGCGCGAACCGGATATTCATTTCCTACCGGCGGGACGACGCCGCGGGTTACGCCGGCCGGCTGGAAGAAGCGCTGGAAAAGCGCCTTGGCCCGGGCAGCGTCTTCCGCGACGTGCTCGACATCCCGCCCGGCGAAGACTTCGTCGCCGCCATTCGTGCCCGGCTGGCAGGCGCGCAGGCTGTACTGGTACTCATCGGCCCGCGCTGGACAGGTGGCGAGCCGTCAGGGCAGCGACGCATCGACGACGAGGGCGACTTTGTGCGCCTGGAAGTGGCGGTGGCGCTGGAAAGCGGCGCGCGCGTGGTGCCGGTACTGCTGCCCGGCGCCGAGATGCCCGCCGAGGCCGACCTGCCCTTGCCGCTGAAGCCGTTGGCGCGACGCCATGCGCTGAGCCTGAGCGACGCGCACTGGGACGCCGACATCGGCCGCCTGGCCGACATCGTGGGCATGTCTGGGCGGCGCAGCGCCTGGCCCTGGGCACTGGGCGGTGTGGCTGTCGCTGCCAGCGTTGTCGCGGTGCTGATCTGGCTGAAACCCTGGGTCCCCGACGATTCGTCGTCGCGCTTCGTCGGCAGCTGGCAGGCCAAGGTCGAGTACGGCTGGGGCGCTACGCACGACGAACGCTTTGAATTGAAGCGCCATGCCGGGCAGCTGACCGGCACCGCCACCTTCCTGAGCTACCCGCGCGCCATCGAAGCGCTGGCGTTGGACGGCAGCAACCTGCGCTTCGAGACCCATACCCAGCAGACCATGGGCACCGAGACGCGAGAAGTGACGCACCGCTACACCGCCGAACTGCGTGGCCAGCCGCCCGACGAACGGTTGGCGCTGCGCCTGCAGACCAGCGGCTCTTTCGACAGCAGCAAGCCGCTGGAATTCGAAGCCCGGCGGGTGCCAGCGGCGGCGGCGGCCACGGCCGCCACCACACGCTGATTCGCTGACACACTGAAGCTGCGGCTTCATGGCAGATCAGACCTGGGCAAGGTTCAGGGTGAACATGCGAACAAGACCAAGGAGTGACTGAATGGCCATCGGCTGGATAACGGTGTTGAAACTGGTGCCATGGGGTGACGTGATCAAGAACGCCCCCGTGATTGCAGATGGTGCGAAGAAGCTCTGGGACAAAGTGGGCCGCCAGCCCCTGGCGGCTAGTAGCACATCGCCCCCCGGTAGCGAGCTCGCAGCTGCCCGGGCGGACCCGGATGTCGTGGCCTCCATGCAGGCCAGGCTGGCCGAGGCAGAGCTGTCAATCGCGCAACTGCACGAACAGATGCAGGCCTCGTCCGCGCTCATCAAGGCGCTGGCTGAGCAGAACACCGAGCTCATACGGCGCGTCGAGATCAACCGCGTGCGCACACTCTGGGCCCTGGGTTTGCTGATGGTGTTCGGCGCGATCGCGGGCCTGAACCTGGCGGTAGCGCTGTCGGGTAGCGCTGTCGGGTAGCGGTTAGGTGCGCGCGAGTTGGCGCTGGCTGCCACCGAGCAACAGCGCAACGGCCGTCAGGACCAGGATGCCAGCGACGATCTGAAACGGCAGCAGATTGCTTTCGTCTGGCAGCACCAGCACCGGGATGGTCAGGGACCAGGCATTGACCGCTGTGTGCAGCACCAACACCGGAACGATGCCGTGGCTGCGAATGAATCACCAGGCGAAGAGCGAGGCGCGCTCCTGCGTCGCTCGACGAACAAGCCAGCAAAGATGGCGTGGCAGTGGCGCTAGCAACCCCCAGAAGCACCTGCCGCATGGAAGCGATTCGGGACGCGCTGCTGAGCTTTTTTGGGCGTGATCGTTGCGTGGCAACCATACTTGTTCCAGCCAAGCCAGTCTGCTCGTGAACGCAGATTTCGGCGTGCGTGCAGCAGCACCGGACCCGGACCCGGGGCCGGGCCGGGCCGGGCCGGGGCCAAGCGAGCAGGCATAACATCCAGCGTGTCCGATCCGACCGCGAGGTTCAATCGATGACGCGCCTGTTCTCCCTCTTCGCCGGCCTGCTGCTGGCGGTGTCCACCGCGCAAGCCCAGGTCAGCGTTCTGCTCCAGGTCGATACGCGGCTGAACCGTGTGCTCACGCTCGACCCGCAGAACGGCGCGGTGCTGAACGCGAGCTTCATCACCGACGCGAACAACGCGCTGACCTGGGACTTCGTGACGCCGCGCGCGGCGATCCAGGTCAACAACGAAATCTGGATCACCGACCAGAGCCCGTCCATCAACACCATCTACCGCTTCGACCTGAACGGCGGCTTCGTCGGCCGAATCGGTGGCAACGTTGCTGGCGGCGGGCTGTCCAACGTGCGCGGTATCCGCTTCATCGACGGCACGGTCTATGCCGTCAACGCCGGCACCGACAACGGCGCGCCGGGCGCGTCCATCGTGCGCATAGCCCCGAACGGCAACATCCTCGGCTCCTTCTCGACCCTGGCCTCGGGCGGCGCCGTTGGCGCTTCGCCTTGGGACATCATCTCGTACAACGGCATGCTGATGGTCAGCGACGGCACCTCGCGCGCGCTGCAGCTCTACAACACGGACGGCAGCTACTCGGGCAGCTTCAGCGCGGCAATCAACAACATCCCGCAGCAGATGTTCGTGCGTGCCAACGGCAACGTGCTGATGTCGGCCAATGGCTCCACACCCACGGGCAGCTTCGGCCTGTACGAACTGGGCAGCAACGGCAGCGTACTGAAAAGCTGGACGGGCACACCAGGCCTGGGGGTGCGCGGCGTGGCCGAGCTCGGCAACGGCCTGTACCTGATCAGCGAAGCCGGTGGCGCCAGCGCCATCCGCGGCCTGGGCACCATCGACCCGAACGGACCTCAGAACACCAGCAATTTCAGCCTCATCCTGGGCCAGGTCAACGGCGGCTGGATCAGCCCGGCCGTGTTGCCCATTCCCGAGCCGGCTACCGCGCTGCTGATGCTGGGCGGGCTGGCGGCATTGGGCGGGTTGGCGAGCCAGCGACGGCGGTCCAAGGTCTTGGCGATCGAGATGCCCGTCAACAAACACTGAAACCAGGCCGACGGCAGCCGTTGTTCGGCGATTCGCCATAACGGTCGGCAATTGCCGCTTGTGGCCTGCTGCGCTTCAGCCACGCATTCAGTCGAAAGACCTTTCCAGTTCATCGATCAGGTGCCCCACATGGGCCACTGCGTCGTAGATCGGTTGCGGCGAGCTCATGTCGATGCCTGCCAACTGCATCAGCGCCAGCGGCTCACGCGTGCCGCCTGACTTCAGGACCTCCAGCCAGCGCTGGACGGCGGGCTGGCCTTCCTTCTGAACCAGAAGCGACATCGCCGTCGAAGCCACGAGGCCGACCGAATAGGTGTAGGGGTACAGGCCCAAGTAGTAGTGAGGCTGGCGCATCCAGGTCATGCGCGCACCTTCATCGATCTCCACCGTGTCGCCCCAGAATTTCTCCAGGATCTGGCCCTTGCGTTCATTCAGTACCGCTGCGGTGATGGAACTGCCGCTTTCCGCCAGCGCATACACCTCGCGCTGCAATTCGGCTTCGAGCAGGTGGGTGACGAAGTTGTGGTGGTACGTGCCCAGCACCTGCATGATGACGGAGCGTCTCATCCGGGTTTCTTGGCTTTTGCCCAGGATGTGCTGCGCCAAGAGCATCTCATTCATGATGGACGGCGCTTCGACGAAAGGCATGGCCGGGCGCAGGTTGACGAAGCGCTGGTGTTGCATCGCCAGGCTGAAATGTCCACCGTGACCCAGTTCATGCGCGAGCGTGAAGACATTGCGCATCGTGTTCGACCAGGTGATCAGGATGTACGGGTGCACGCCATGCGGCGATGCGCAGAACGCACCAGAAGATTTGCCGATGTTGTCGGCGCGGTCGACCCAGCGCTGCCCCATCGCCTGGCGTGCGAAGTCGCAGTATTGCGGCCCCATCACTGCCAGAGATTCCAGGATCAGTTCACAGCCGTCCTCATAGCCAATAATCGGGTTGAAGTCGGGGTCCAGCGGCGCCTTGATGTCGCAATAGAGCAGCTTGTCCAGACCCAGCACCCGCCGGCGCAGCCGGGCGTAGCGTTGCATGTGCGGCGCCAGTTCGGCCTGGATGATGTCCAGGATGTTGTTGTAGACCGTGCGCGGAATCTTGTGCGGCTGCAGCAGGAAGTCTTCGGTACTGGGGTAATGGCGAAGCCGCGCCATGACGACGTTCTTGCTGACTTCGGTGGCGAAGGTGGCGGCATAGGTCTGGTTGTAGGCCTTCAGCCCGGCGCTGAACGAGGCCCATGCGCCACGGCGCACGCTGCTGTCGCTGTGGGTTTCAAAGTTGGACTCGAAGCCGTTGACCGAATTGGCGTAGACCGTGCCCGCGTCGTCGGTGAACGGCGCGAATTGCATGTCGCTGGCCTTGGACCGGTTGTAGATCATGTAAGGCGCGTCCAGCACTTCGCCCAGCGATGCCAGAACGCGTTCTGTCTCTGCACCCAGCCGGTGGGGACGCAAGGCCAGCAAATCGTTCAAGTGGACCGTGAAGTCCACCAGCCCCGGCTCTGAGGCCAAGAACTGTTCCACCAGGCCGTCGGGGAAGGCCAGAACTTCGGAATCGACAAAGCACGTGCTGGCGTCAACACGCGCGTGCAGCGCCGACACGCGGGCCATCGCTGCCTGGTGCTGCGGGTGGGTGCCTTCCTGCGCGTTGCGCAGGTAGGCAAAGGTGCTGACGCGCATCAAACGCGCCTGTACGGATTCCACTGCGTTCAAGCACGACAGCAGCGTTGCCGCGTCAGCGCTCAATTGCCCCTGGTACACGCTGAGCGCCTGGCATGCTTCATCTACGGCCTGGTATTCGAGATTCCAGGCAGGGTCGTTGACGAACAGATCATCCAGATTCCATGTGGCTTCAACGGGAACTTCCGCGCGCGAGAGGCGTGTGTGCATGTTGCGATCACTTCGGTTTCTATATCGCACTGACTTCACAGCCAGGGCCATGTCCCAGCGTTGGGGCCAAGTCCACAGCCAGCCAGAGGCGCGGCGAACTCTCGAGTCAAAACAGTATCGCTGACGGCGAACTTGGCGCGGCCCGAATGTGTGGGCCCGAACGTGCTGGCCATGCTGAAGCGCAGTGCCAGGGTTCAATGCGATGCCGCGGGAAAACCGCAGCAATTCCAATCAAAATCCCACCCATGAACACACTTGATGACCATCGCCACGACCGCGAGGTGGGCCAACGCGGCAGCACCCGCGACACGACGCGTATCGACGACACGCGCATAGAGGCGGTGCGCCCCCTCATCACGCCAGCCCTGCTGTCAGAGGCGCTGCCTGGTTCCGATGCCACGCTGCGGCTGGTCGAGAAAAGCCGGGGCGAGATTGCCGCTGTGCTGCAAGGCCTGGACGACCGGCTCGTGGTGGTCGTCGGCCCTTGCTCGATCCACGATCATGACCAGGCCCTGCAATACGCCCGGCTGCTGAAAAAAGCCGCAGACCAGCACACTGAGACGCTGGTGGTCGTGATGCGCACCTACTTCGAGAAGCCCCGCACCACCATCGGATGGAAGGGCTACATCAACGACCCGCACCTGGACGGCAGCTTCGCGATCAACGAAGGCCTGGAACGTGCCAGGCGGCTGCTGATCGCCATCGTCGAGATGGGCCTGCCCGTGGGCACCGAGTTTCTCGACCTGCTGAGCCCGCAGTTCATCAGCGACCTGGTGGCCTGGGGCGCCATCGGTGCGCGCACCACCGAGAGCCAGAGTCACCGTCAGTTGGCGTCGGGCCTGAGCTGTCCAGTCGGCTTCAAGAACGGCACCGACGGTGGCGTCAAGGTGGCCGCCGACGCGATTCTGGCCGCAGCCGCGCCCCATGCCTTCATGGGCATGACCAAGATGGGCCAGGCCGCGATCTTCGAAACGCGCGGCAACCGCGACTGCCACGTCATCCTGCGCGGCGGCAAGATACCCAACTACGGCGAAGCCGACCTAAAGACTGCGTGCGCTGTACTCAATGCCGCCGGGCTGCGCGAGCACGTGATGGTCGACGTGTCGCACGGCAACAGCGACAAGCAGCACCGACGCCAGATGACCATTGCAGCCGAATTGGCTGCGCGCATTGCGGCTGGCGAACAGGGCATCACTGGCGTGATGATCGAAAGCCACCTTGAAGAAGGGCGTCAAGACCTGGTACCCGGTCAGACGCTGAAGCACGGGGTCTCGATCACGGATGCCTGCATCAGCTGGGCGCAGACCGAGCCTGTGCTGCGCGCGCTGTCAGAGGCCGTGCGCGAACGGCGTCAACTCGGTGCACAAGCGCCGCGGTGCGCGTAGTGCAATGTTCGACGCTATGTGGAACATCAAACCGGGTCTTGGGTTGCCTGGCGTCGTTGCAAATCCGCGCGATGCAAAAGAGCATTGCTGTGGTTTGCGCCTGGCCAGACAACCCAATCCATCGGTTTTCTTAAGTTCCACACAGCATCGAACACGGCACCAGTGGTGGCAGCCTCGGTTTCACTTTGCCCGCAAGTCCTTGCTGCGCAGCCGCAGCGCATTGGTGATGACAGACACCGAGCTCAAACTCATCGCCAGTGCAGCAAACATCGGTGACAGCAGCCAGCCCGTGAACGCATACAGCACACCGGCAGCCAAGGGCACGCCAACCGCGTTGTAGACGAACGCGAAGGCCAGGTTCTGCTTCATGTTCGCCACCGTCGCTTCAGACAAGGTGCGCGCGATGACGATGCCGCGCAGGTCGCCTTTGATCAAGGTGAGTTGCGCGCTGTTCATCGCCACGTCGGTGCCGGTGCCCATGGCGATGCCGACATCGGCGCGCGCCAGTGCCGGTGCGTCGTTGATGCCGTCGCCGGCCATGGCGACGATGCGGCCTTCGGCTTGCAGCTTCTCCACCAGCTTCAGCTTGTCTTCGGGCTTGACCTCGCCATGGACTTCTTCGATGCCCAGGCGCTTGGCCACTGCCTGGGCTGTCGTCAGGCCGTCGCCGGTGGCCATGACGACGCGCAGGCCGGCATCACGCAAGCCCTTCAAGGCATCTGCCGTGGTGGACTTGATGGGGTCGGACACGGCCAGCAGGCCCGCCAGCTGACCATCGACCGCCAGGTGCATCACGCTGGCGCCGTCGCTGCGCAGCTTCTCGGCCTCGGCCTTCAGGTCGTCGACCTTGATACCAAGCTGGTCCATGAGTGCCGTGTTGCCCAGGGCCAGCGCTTTGCCATCGACCTGGCCGCGTACGCCAATGCCCGATTCGGAATCGAAATCTTCCGGCTTCGAAAGCTTCAGGTCTTGCGCTTTCGCAGCAGAGACGATGGCTGCGGCCAGCGGGTGCTCGCTGCCCTGGTCCAGGCTGGCCGCCAGGCGCAGAACCTCCTTGTCGTCGAAGCCCTGGGTAGCCACAGCGCGTTCGAAAGTCGGCTTGCCTTCGGTCAGCGTGCCCGTCTTGTCGACGATCAACGTGTCGACCTTGCGCAGGTTCTCGATGGCCGCAGCGTCACGAAACAGCACGCCGTTCTTCGCGCCCTTGCCGGTGGCGACCATGATCGACATGGGCGTGGCCAGGCCCAGCGCGCAGGGGCAGGCAATGATCAGCACCGACACCGCATTGATCAAACCGAAGACCCAACTGGGCTCGGGTCCGAAGACGCCCCAGGCAAAAAAGGTCAGCAAGGCGATGCTCACCACCGTGACGACGAAGTACCCCGACACCACATCGGCCATGCGCTGCATCGGCGCGCGTGAGCGCTGGGCCTGCGCCACCATCTGCACGATCTGCGACAGCACGCTGGCCGAGCCCACATGCTCGGCACGAATGACGAGCGCGCCGCTGGTGTTCATCGTGGCGCCGATGACCTTGTCGCCCGCGCGCTTGGTCACCGGCAGGGGCTCGCCGGTCAGCATCGACTCGTCGAGCGCGCTGATGCCCTCCACGACGATGCCATCGACAGGCACCTTCTCGCCCGGGCGCACGCGCAGGCTATCGCCTTCGTGAACGTCCGACAGCGGCACGTCTTCCTCAGTGCCGTCAGCGTTGATGCGGCGCGCCGTTTTCGGCGCCAGGCCCAGCAGCGATTTGATGGCCGCCGAAGTCTGCGAGCGTGCCTTCAGTTCCAGGATCTGCCCGAACAGGGTGAGAGAGATGATCGCAGCGGCGGCCTCGAAGTAAACGGACACGCGCCCGTCGATCACGAACGCCGCCGGGAAGACCTGCGGCGCCACGGTGGCCACCACGCTGTAGCCGAAGGCCACGCCAGTGCCTAGGCCGATCAGCGTCCACATGTTGGGGCTGCGGTTGATCACCGACTGCACGCCGCGCTTGTAGAAAGGCCAGCCAGCCCACAGTGCGACGGGCAGGGTCAGGGCAAATTCAACCCAGTTCTGGCCCACGCTGCCGAACAGATTCTGGAAGCCCGGCACACTGTGCCCGGCCATGGCCATGGCCACGACCACGACTGTGAACGGCAGGGTCCACCAGAAGCGTTGCTTGAAGTCAGCCAGTTCCGGGTTCTCGTCATCCCCGAGAGCTGGCATCTCGGGCTCCAACGCCATGCCGCACTTGGGGCAGTCACCTGGCTGGTCCTGGCGGATTTCCGGGTGCATCGGGCAGGTGTAGGTACTGCCAGGCTGCGCGGCATCGGGCAACGAGGGCAAGTCCGGCGCATCCTGACCCAGGAACCTTTGGGGCGCCGCCTCGAACTTCGTTCGGCACTTGGCGCTGCAGAAGTAGAAGGGCTGGCCCTCGTGCTCAAGCTGATGGGCTGACTCAGGCGTTACCGCCATGCCGCACACGGGGTCCTTCAATGGCACGCCGTTTTCAGGCCGTGCATGACCGCCCTTGCGCGCTTGGGCCTCAATATGCGGATGGTTGTGTTGCGCAGACATGTTTGACGCTCCCTCCTGGCTTGCGACCAGGCTCGGAAAAACCAAACCGTTCAGTGGCTGGCCGTGCGCCAGTTTCTGCGCCACCGCCTGGAAGCGTCTGTACGCTGGCAGACAGGACCGCCTTGAAGTGCTTGCAGCAGCGAGATTGAGGAATCAATCCAGCTCTTCGATCCACGCTTCCCACTCCGCGATTTCCTTGCATTGCGTCGCAGCGTCGCTCTCGCCTCAGATCAGCGCTTGGGCGTTATCTCTGTCACGGTGAGCTTGCCGTTGTCGTTGACCGCCTTGAAAGTGACCTTGTCACCAACCATGACGCCTTCCAGCATGGCCTTGTCCCTGACGGTGAACACCATCGTCATCGGCGGCATGTCCAGGCTCTTGATCTCGCCATGCTTCAAGGTGACCCTGCCGCGGCCTGTGTCGATCTTGCGCACCTCGGCTTCAGCCAGCGTGGCAGCGCCGTCCTGCATCATCTTTGTTTCACCCGTCTTCGAATGGTCCACCGTGGCCTGTGCCCAGGCAGGGCTGGCCAGGGCACTCAGCGTGGCAAAAGTGCCGGCAATGAACAGGGTCTGGATCGTTTTCATGCAGTTTCCTTCAGGGGTGGGGTTGGTAAATGCTTGCGCTGCCATCTGCCATGATGAGCAGCACGTTGTACGGATCCTTGCGGCCCTCGTATTCAGGGCCGTCCATACCGGGTGATCCAACGGGCATGCCCGGCACCGCCAAGCCAATGGCCTGCGGACGCTCTTTCAAAAGCCGGCGAATGTCGGCAGCTGGCACATGGCCCTCGATGGCGTAGCCGCCGACTCGCGCGGTGTGGCAGCTGCCGTACTTCAAGGCAACACCCAGCCGGCCGCGCATGGCGGTATTGCCTGTTTCGTACACCACGGTGCGAAAGCCGTTGGCTTGCAGGTGGGCGACCCAATCTTTGCAGCAGCCGCAACTTGGGCTCAACCAGACCTCTACTCGCGGCGGTCCTGGCCTTTGCTGTGCATGCGCTGCGAGCGGAAACATGCATGCAGAAAGCGCCGACAGCAAAAGTCGCCGTCGCCGGGCGGTGTGGGAAAGACGGTCAGGCTTCATCTTCATTTCACCTTGCTTGAAACAACCTTGATCTTCCCGACCATGCCCGCCTCGAAATGGCGCGGCATGAGGCACGCGAAGACAAATTCGCCTGGGCGATTGAAAGTCCAGACGATCTCGCCGCGGCCTCCGGCAGACACATGCGCCATCCAGGGATCGTCATGTTCCATGTTCGGGAACTTCTTCATCAGCGCGGCATGCGAATCGATTTCGTCCTGCGTGCCCAAAACAAATTCATGCAGTTCAAGATCGTCGTTGTCGATGACGAAACGCACTGTTTCGCCCTGCCGGAACTCAAGCTGATCAGGGCTGAAACGCATGTAGTCGACCATGCGAACTGTCACGGTACGCTGGGCTTGCTTGGCTTCGCCGGCAATGCCCCAGGGCTTCTGCTCCTTTTGAACCGGTCCTGCCTTCTTGGCCTTATTGGTGTGAGGCGCCTCCGTGTGCGCAAGTGCAGGGCTGATGCACAAGGCCAGGGCGGCGCTCAGGGCAATGAAGCATCGGGTCAGTGTGTTCATGGTGTTACTTTCTGTCTGTCGTCGCGTCTGGGGCCAGGGGTTGAAATCAATGTCCCGCATGGCCACCGCCCTTGGGCTTGCGCACCGTCACTTCCACATCTTGCGCAGGCCGCGCCACCGGCTTCATGGCCGCCTGCCCTTCAGCCGCAAAGCGTGCCGGCTCGGCCAGCGCGCCCTTCCATTCATAAGCCACGGTGCCGGGCGGGTGGGCATACCAGCCCGGGTCGCTGTAGTCGCCGGGTTTCTGGTCGCGCCGCACTTTCAGCATGCTGAACATGCCGCCCATCTCGACCGAACCGAAGGGCCCAGCGCCGGTCATCATCGGCGCGGTGTTGTCGGGCAGTGGCATTTCCATCTCGGCCATGTCGGCCATGCCGCGTTCGCCCATCACCATGTAGTCGGGGATCAGGCTGGTGATCTGTCGCACCACCTGGCGGTGGTCCACGCCGATCATCGTCGGCACGTCGTGGCCCATGGCGTTCATCGTGTGGTGGCTCTTGTGACAGTGGAAGGCCCAGTCGCCTTCTTCGTCGGCGATGAACTCCATCTGCCGCATCTGGCCCACGGCCACGTCCACCGTCACTTCGGGCCAGCGCGATGCACGCGGCGTGGGCCCGCCGTCGGTGCCGCTGACGAAGAACTCGTGCCCGTGGATGTGGATCGGGTGGTTGGTCATCGTCAGGTTGCCCACGCGCAGGCGCACGCGGTCGTTCTTGCGCGCCACGAGCGGGCTGATGCCGGGAAAGATGCGGCTGTTCCAGCTCCACAGATTGAAGTCCAGCATCGTCATGATCTGCGGCGTGGAAGCGCCCGGGTCGATGTCGTAAGCGTTGAGCAGGAAGCAGTAATCGCGGTCGACTTCATCGATCAACGGGTGCTTGCCGTTCTTGTCGAGCTTTGGATGCGTGATCCAGAAACCCATCATTCCCATCGCCATCTGCACCATCTCGTCGGCATGCGGGTGGTACATGAAGGTGCCGGGCCGGCGCGCAATGAACTCGTAGACAAAGGTCTTGCCAGAGGGAATGCCGGGCTGGTTCAACCCCGTCACACCGTCCATGCCATTGGGCAGGCGCTGGCCGTGCCAGTGGATGCTGGTGTGTTCGGGCAGCTTGTTGGTGACGAAGATGCGCACGCGGTCGCCCTCGACCACCTCGATCGTCGGCCCCGGGCTCTGGCCGTTGTAGCCCCACAGGTGCGCCTTGAAGCCGGGCGTCATCTCGCGCACCACGGGTTCGGCCACCAAGTGGAATTCCTTCACGCCCTGGTTCATGCGCCAGGGCAAGGTCCAGCCGTTCAGGGTGACAACCGGGTTGTAGGGCCGCCCGGTGTTGGGCAGCAGCGGCGGCATGGTGTCGGGCTTGTCCTGCATTACCGGTTCGGGCAGCGCGGCCATGGCGACTTTGCTGACGGTGGCGGCGGAGACACTGGCAGCAGAGACGGCAGCGGCGATCGCACCGGCGCCGCCAAGAAAATTGCGTCGGGAAGACATGGTCTTGTCCTTGGTTCGGTCTGTTGTGGGCTTCATGGCACGTCTGTGAATAACTCAGTAATCAACGCGCTGTGCAATTCAGTGCCCCGGGCCACCGGCGTCGCCAGCGGGCATGGCGGGGCCGGCGGAAGCAGCCAGGCTGGGCTGGCCGATGAGTGCCAGTTCCAGATCGGCCTGCGCAATCCAGAAGTCGCGCAGAGATTCGATGTAGCTGTTGACGCTGGCGATCTGCTACCGTGCGTCGGCCAGCAGATCGAACACGCCGATCAGCATGCCGTTGTAGCGAAGCACGTTTTCTTCCTGGATCAGCTTTCGCAGCGGCACCAGTTCATCGCGCTGGTGCAGCGCGATGTCGTAGGCCGAACGGTAGGCGCCGTAGGCTTCACGCACTTCGGAACGGGCGTTGATCGCAGTCTGTGCGGCGCGGTCCACCGCCTGCATGTACACCGCCTCGGCGCGTGCCACGCGGGCACCACCCCAGTCGAACAAGGGCAACTCCACACTGATCTCCCAGCCGCGCTGGGTCGGGGCCTCGTTCGAAGAGTTGTAGGCATAGCCAAGTTCAAGCACGTTGATGAAGCGCGTGGTCTTCGTCAGCCCCAGGTTCTTCGCCGTCTGCTCGGCCATCAGCTTGGCCCCTTGCACGTCCAGCCGCTGGGCCATGGCCACGCGCTCGATGTCGGGCCGGTCTTCAGCGGCAATGGGCAGGTTCGGCAGGTCCGGCATGCGCTCTGGCAACGTGAATGCGGTCTGCTCGCCCCAGACGCCCAGCAAGCGGGTCAGGCGCTCACGCGTTGCCCGCTGCGCCTGCTCGGCGCGCGCCAGGTTCAATGCGGCGTCGGCATAGAAGGCCTGCTCGCGCGCCCGCTGAAGCTTGTTGAAGTTGCCAACCTGCTGCATGCGCCGCGCCAGTTCAGCGCTGGCCTCGGCCGCCTGCTTCACCTGGCGCATGTAGCGCACGGTTTCTTCGGCTGCCAGGGCCTGAAAGTAAGTCTTGCGCGTCTGGGCGGCCAAAGACAGCACCGCCATCGCCACACGACCCTGGGTCTGCGCGAAGCGACGGCCCTCGGCTTGCTGGATCAGCGGCATCGAGATCAGTCTTGCCAGGTTGATGTGCAAGCCGCGCTCGAGTTCGACCTCATCGCCGCGCGTCATGCGCGCGAAGCTGAAGCCGGGGTTGGGCAGACGGCCTGCCTGCACCAGTTCTGCGTTACCGATGCCGAGTTCTGCAAAGTCGGCCTGCAGGCCGCGGTTGTTGAGCAGCGCCACCTGCACGGCATCGTCGGCCGTCAAGGGCTTGGCCAGCAGGTCTTGCACGCGTTGCGCCAGGGCTTCGCGGTCGCCTGCGGTGCGGGCCCAACGCACGTCCTTGGACAAGCGTTCCCTGGCGGTTTGTTCAACCGGGCCGAACCCGCTGTCGGTGCTGAACGAGGCGCAGCCGCCGAGTACCGCGATGGCGGTGAAAGCCGCAACGAATCGCCAAGGAAGCAAGCGGCTGATGCTGTACGGGCTCATTTCGTCCCTCCGTGCATCTTGTGCGGGTCGCTGGGAGCTGGCTTCGATGGCGGCGAAGGCGGCGGTGGCGGCGAAGGCGGCGAAGGCGCCGCACTGGCGGCCGGATCAGGCGCGTTCGCCTCGCGTGCGTAGGCACGCCAGCCGCCAATGCGACCGACGCGATCGTTGGCCTCGCGCCAGGGTACAGATTCAAATTCGCCGGCGCGCCTGTAGGTCGATAGCGTCGAGCGGTAGATGAGGGGCGGCACCTTGACAGTGGCGTCCAGCGGGTCGGCGGCGGGCTTGGGTGGAGGTGAACCAGCGGCGCCTTGAGCCAGGCCGGTTGCCGTCGTCAATGAAAGTGCCGATGCCCATGCCCATGCCCTGGCCCAGGCCCTTGCCCGTGCGGCTGGAATCGGCCAGCAGGCGTGATGTTGTTTCATGTCTTCCTCGCGTGACGGGTGATGGCTCCGCGCCGGCGTTTCGCCGGGCGGGTCAGTCAACGTGGCCGCATTCAACCCGTGCCACGTGTGGCGCGGGCATGGCTACGGTCAGGCGGGGAAGCTTCTGGGAGGTCGGTCCAGGCCGTCGAGAAAGACGTCTGGACAGAACGTGGCCTCTACCTGCTCGGGCGCGAGCGAGGGCATGCGCGAATGCTTTGCCACAGACGGCGAAAAGTAGACGGCCATCGAGCAGGCGGCGCTGCAGCACTTGAGCATGCTGTGACCAGAATGACCGGACTGGCCCGCGTCGGGTGTCGCTGTGCTGCTGGTGCCGTGGCCATCTGCTGCGGGCCCGTGCCCGTGCCCGTGCGCATGCCCATGCCCATGCCCATGCCCATGCCCAGATTCAAGCATTTGCCCCGGCGCCTTGACATCGGCGAGTGCCGAATGTTCATTCAGCATCTCGGCCGCGGTTCGGTTCGGCACGCCATTCGAAACCGCGACCGGCAGCTCCGTCACGCACAGCGGCATCACGACAGCAGCCATTCCTTGCAAGGGAATGGCGATGGTGACAAGCCAAAGCAGAAGGGCCCGGTAGATCCTGGACATGCTTTAGCTTAACGCAGACTGGCAGTCTTCGATCAAGTCGTCGATCAGGCGCAGGGCTGACGCCTTGCGCGCTGAGCACCACCCCAAGTTGTTCAACAGCGACCGCCGCGGTTGCGCGCAGCGCCCAGAATGCGGTCATGCCCAAGCTGATTTTCGACTTCGCCGACCCCAGCGCTGTGCAAGCCTGGCACGCCATCGACGACCGCGTGATGGGCGGCCTGTCGCGCAGCGGGCTTCGGCATGACGTGCAGGGCCACGCCGTCTTTGAAGGTGAAGTCTCGCTGGAAAGGAACGGCGGCTTTGCGTCGGTGCGATCAACCCCCGCAGACCGAGGGCAGCCCGACGCAGCGGCCTGCCTGATCGAGGTTCGAGGCCCTACCAGTGTCCCTACCAGTAACAACAGCAATGGCAATAGCAGTGGTAGTGTCAGTAGCAGGGGCGACAGCAGGCACTTCAAGCTCAGCCTCCTGACCGACAACGGCTTCGACAGCCTGAACTATCAGGCGCGCTTCTCACCCACGGGCGGGGACTGGCAGACGCTGAGGCTGCCCCTGGCAGCGTTCCGCCCGAGCTTCCGCGGCAGCGAGGTCCAGGGTGCGCCCGGCCTGGACCCCGCACGGGTCCGCCAGGTCGGCCTGATGGTTGCCGACCGCCAGGCCGGCCCCTTCGCACTCGACATTCGGCGGATCAGCCTGGTTTGAACCGCCGCGGCCGGCAAATTCGGCAACTTCAGCAAAGTCGACAAAGCCGGCAAATTCAGCCAAGCCGGCCTCGCCAGGCCTGGCTCATTCGGGGCTTGAAGATCGGTTCGATCTTCTACCGCTGCTGTGATAACCAGGCACATGCGCCGCGGCTGACTTGACAGTTGCAGGCAAGCCCGACTGCGCCAAGCTGTTGAGGATGCCGCACTGCGCTGCTTCGTTGACGCCGGCGCACTGCGCACGCAACGCCTTCAGTTGTCGTTCCAACTGACGCAGTTCGCCAATGCGAGTGGCGACGTGGCCGATGTGTTCATCCAGCAGCAAGTTGACCTCGCCGCAGGAGGCGTGCGGATCGTCCTTGAAACGCAGCAGCACACGGATTTCGTCCAGCGTCATGTCCAGCGACCGGCAGTGGCGCACGAAGGCCAGGCGCTCGGCATGTTCGGGCGCGTAGATGCGGTAGTTGCCTTCACTGCGCGGAGCCTGCTGCAGCAGGCCTTCACGCTCGTAGTAGCGAATGGTCTCGACCGGGGTCTTCGTTGCCAGAGCCAGTTCACCGATCTTCATGTTTTGCTGTCTTCCATGCGGCTTCAGGCGGCCGCTCTGGGCTGCATGGCGATCACCGCCATGCCAGCGAGGCAAATCGCACCACCGACGATGTCCCAGCGGGTCAGCATGACGCCATCGACGCGCCACAACCAAAGCAGCGCGACGACGACGTAAACACCGCCATAGGCCGCGTAGGTGCGGCCGGTGGCGCTTGGATGCAGCGTCAGCAGCCATGCGAACGCAGCGAGTGACGCTGCAGCCGGCAGCAGCCACCAGGCCGACCGGCCTTGCGTCAGCACCAGCCAAGACAGGTAGCAACCGATGATTTCGGCAACCGCGGTAAAGAAGAACAGTCCGGTGACGCGGAGGAAGTCGAACATGGGTCTGGGCTGGTGGGCTGGTGGGCTGGTGGGCTGTCGGGCTGCGTGGCTGTCGAGCTGTCGAGCTGTCGGGCTGTCGAGCTGTCGAGCTGCCGGACTTTGCGGCCTGGGGTCAATCCGGCATGGCGGATGAAGGTCTTCAGCATAGCGGCTTGACTCTGAAGCCGCTACAGGGTTTCCAATCTCGGCATCGACACCGCAAAGCCCGTCATGAGCCAAGCCTGCAGCAGTCACGGCTGCGCCGCCCCGCCCGCAACCCAAAGTCCGCGCTACCGGCGCGTGCTCTGGGCCGCGCTGTTCATCAATGCGGCCATGTTCGCGATCGAACTGGTCGGCGGCCTGCAGGCGGGGTCGGTGTCGCTGCTTGCCGATGCCGTGGACTTCTTTGGCGACGCGGTCAACTACGGCCTCTCGTTGCTGGTGCTGGGCATGGCGCTGACGTGGCGCGCGCGCGCTGCCCTGTTCAAGGGCCTGACGATGGGCGCCTTCGGCGTCTTCGTGCTGGGCTGGGCAGCTTGGTCGGGCGCCTCCGGAACCGTGCCCGAGCCGGTGACGATGGGCGCCATCGGCGCACTGGCGCTGCTGGCCAACGTGGCGGTGGCCGTGATGCTCTACGCCTGGCGTGAAGGCGACGCCAACATGCGCTCGGTATGGCTGTGCAGCCGCAACGACGCGATTGGCAATGTGGCGGTGATGGCGGCGGCGCTGGGCGTCTTCGGCACCGGAAGCGCCTGGCCCGATCTGGCTGTGGCAGCGGTGATGGGCGTCCTGGCGCTCACTGCTGCCAGGTCCGTCATTCAGCAGGCCCGGACGGAACTGCGGCTGCCGCCAGCACACCCGGCACACCCGGCACACTCAGCACACTCAGCACACTCAGCACACTCAGCATAGGCCTGAAAGCAGTGAAGCCGATGTCGGTGGTCCTGAACAACGCATCGCCCGCGGTCCGCCAGGCCGCGCCATGCTTAGGCTCGGCTCGGCTCGACTCAGCTCGGCTCGGCTCGGCTCGGCTCGGCTCAGCTCGGCTCAGCTCGGCTCGGCTCGGCTCGGCTCGCCACACGCAAAGCTTTTAGCCGCTAGACTTTCGGCTGTGTACCGCTTCCTCGCCATCGTTTTGCTTGTATTGTTGCCGCTCCAGTTCAGCTGGGCGGCTGTGGCGTCTTACTGCGGACATGATGCACAACAGGCTGCTGTCGGACACTTTGGTCACCACGAACATCAGCATCAGCATCAGCATGCCGCCGACGTGAGCGTGGTCGCAGGCGAAGCCGCTGGCGCAGCATCGGCAGACGAAAAGGCGCCCGGTGCCATGCATCCGGACTGCGGTCATTGCCACGGCTATTGCAGCGCGATGCTGACCCTGCCGTCGGTTATTCCAGGCGCGCTTTCCAGCGTGGCGCCCCATGCCACGCCAGACCAAAACGGTGCTGCCCTAGCACTGGCCCGACCCGAACGCCCGCAGTGGCTGCCCCTCGCCTGATCGGCGGGGCGGGTCTCTTCACTTTCTGAAGCCCGTTCGCGCCTGATTGCGCGTCGCAGCCTGCGACGCCTTCGGGCACGACGCAACCGGGTGGTTGCCGCTTGCCGATCTCACGTGGGTTGTTTTCAACACCGGAGCATCGGATGACAGCAAGAAATCGAACACCAGCCTGGCTGCTGCGTGGCAGCGCAGCTGCCGCGGTGGCCGTCTGCAGCGTGGTCGTGCAGGCCCAGACCGCCGTAGTGGCGGCAACGCCTGAGGCCACTGCCAGCCCCTTCAGCCTGCGGCAAGTTTTTGACGCCGCCTGGGCGCGCCAACCCGAGGCCCTGGCCTTGCAGGCGCGGCGCGATGCCGCCCGCGCCCGACAACAAGCAGCCAAGGCCTGGACCCCGGAGCCGGCAGCGCTGGAACTGTCGACCCAGACCGACCGCCTGAACCGCAACCAGGGTGCGCTCGAGGTCGAGGTCGGCGTGGCTGTTCCGCTGTGGCTGCCCGGCCAGCGCAGCCGCAGCGCAGCCTTGGCCGACGCCGAAAACGCCGCCACCGAGAGCCGCGCGAGCGCAGCCCAACTGCGCCTGGCAGCCACCGTGCGCGACGCCTGGTGGCAGTGGCAACGCGCCGGCATCGAAGCAGCGACAGAGCGCGGCCGGGTTGACAACACACGCCGCATCGCTGCCGACGTGGCGCAGCGAACGAAGGCTGGCGATCTGGCCCGCGCCGACCAACACCAGGCTGACGGCGCAGTAGCCGGCGCAGAAGCCAGCCTGGCCCAGGCCGAGGCCAGCCTGGCGGCGGCACGACAGCATTTGCGTGCCATCGGCGGCGCCGCACCTGCGTCGATCGACGCTGTCGAAGCGCTGGCGGAGCCGGAGCCCGGCGCAGCCTTGGCCGACATCGAATTGCATGCCGAACTGCAGGAACTGAAGGACCGCGCTGCCGTCGCTGATCGAAGCGCCGCTCTGACCGCGAGCCAGTCACGCGCCAACCCCGAACTGCTGCTGGCGACCACGCGCAACCGCGGCGCCTCGGGCGAGTCAGCCCAGCAGACGACCACCTTGGCCCTGCGCATTCCCTTCGGAGGCGGCCCGCGCGTTGAAGCCCGCATTGCGGGCGCGCGCGCCGAAGCCGCTGAAGTGCAGGCCCAGCTGGCCCTGCAACGCGAACGCGTGTTGGCCGAACGCGAGTCAGCGCGGCTGCGGGTGGAAGGCACTCGCCGCCAGCTGGACGCCACCGAAAGACGCGCACGCCTGGCGCGCGAGTCGCGCGGCTTCTTCGACAGATCTTTCAGTCTGGGCCAGACCGACCTGCCGACCCGGCTGCGCATCGAGGCCGAAGCCAACGATGCCGAACGTCAGGCGGCCCGCACCCGCATCGAACTGGCAGCCGCCATCTCGGCGTGGCGGCAGGCCTTGGGTCTCCTGCCTCAGTGAACCCCCCGTGACGCCACGAATTCAACTCTTCATGAACACTTCAATGCACCTTCCACGCACCCTGGCTGCGCTGCTGCTTGCAGCCTTCCTCTACCCCACGCCCGCCTCGGCCGGCCCTGGCCATGACCATGGCGACAAAGCCCCGGCAGCCGTGGGCCAAGCGCTTCCGCGCTTCGCGGCAGAGTCTGAGACCTTCGAACTCGTCGGCGTGCTCGACGGCAAGCAGATCACGCTCTACCTCGACCGATTCGCTGACAACAGCCCGGTGCGCGGCGCGCAGATCGAGCTTGAGATCGGCAGTGCGAAGTTGAAGGCCGAAGCAAAGGGCGAGGACGAATACACGGTCACGCTTGCGGAGGCGCCTGCGCCCGGCATCCTGCCGGTGACTGTCATCTTGACCGCCGGCAACGAGACGGACCTCTTGGCCG
>JBBQAW010000001.1:0-66771 GCA_038316815.1 Burkholderiales bacterium | reverse complement strand
GAAACCGCCTGCACGCAGGGTGTCCCTCTGTCCAAGACTGGCATTCCAGACCAGCAAGGTGGCCCCCGGTGCGGCGAGGCGGCTGAGCGCGCGCGGCTGGCGCAGGTCACTGCCGTCCACCCACAAGGTTTCGGCTTGCAGCTGGCGCACCTGCCGCAGCGCTTGGCTGGGGCCGACGGCCAGAAGAAGGCGAACGCAGCCGCCTTCCAGGTCCAGCAAGTGGAAGTTGGGCGTTGCCGGCGGCCAGATGGCGACCAGTTCAGCCAGCTCAGGCGGCACTTCTACCGTTTGCGGCAGGTGCAGGCTGTGGCTGAAAACCAGCAACCTGTCAGGGCGCTGACCGTCTTCGCGCCAGGCCCGCCACAAGCCCAGGAAGGCCTGGCCCTGGCCGAAATCTGCCAACAGCAGCGTGTGCTGGCGCTGCCCGTGCCAGCGTTCGGGCAGGGCGCTGGCCTGCAGCAGTGTGCGCGCGTCGGGCGTCAAGGCGCCGGCTTTCCGCCTTCAGCCCGCGGCCTGGGCCTGGGCCTGGGCCAAGGCCTGTGCCTTGGCCTGCGCATGGGCGTGCAGCCAGTCCAGCAGGGGCTGGCGCACGGCAGTCAGGCTGCGGTAGGCCAGCACGGCGTCGCTCATGCTGGCTACCGCGGCGTGCAGTTGCGCAGCTTGCGCGGGCAGCAGGGCCTGGCCCAGCGGCTGCACCTGCACACCGATGGTGAAGACGGCTTGGCGCAAGGCCGGCAGCGGAATGAAGGTTTGGCGTTCGGTGCGCCACCAGGCCTGGGCGGGGTCGAAACGGCCCTGCCAGCGGTCGCTGGCGACATGGTCCGGATGGGCGTGCAGGCGCGGATGGGCGGTGACGTTCCAGACGAAGCGCTCCCAGCGCTCGGGGCCGGTGACCAGGCGCATCAGCCCATCGGCGGCTTGCATCAGCAAGGCGTTGTCGGCCACCGGGGCGTGCGCTGCGGTGAAGGGCAGCCCGCACTTGTCGCGCGGCGCCCAGTGCGACGGCAGCGCCACCGCCAACCAGGGCAGGGTGGCCGGGCCGGGGCCTGCGGCGTCGACGATGGCGAAGTCTTCCTCGAAGGCCAGGCTCAGCAGGCCGGCCAGGCGCCAGGGCGGCGGCAGGCCGGCCAGGCAGCGGCTGATTTCGTCGCCCATGCCGAAGCTGCCGCCGGCCAGGCGCTGCACCTGGCCGGCGTGCAAGGCAACGCCCAGGGCGGTGGCGGTGGCGCCGTCCCATTGCCAGTGCTGTGGGTGCTCTGCCGCGGCGTGTGCGGCCAGGGCATGCAGCGCGGGCTGGGGGTCGAAGCCGGGAGCGGCTTGCAGGGCGTGCCCGAAAATGGCGCCTAGCACGGCCAGCTTTTCGCGCTGATGGCGCGAACCCGGCCCGGCCGGGCTGAGCTGCCGCGCCCCGGGCGCGAGCCGGCGCAGCCCGGGCTGCATGCGGAAAGGGGCGCCAACGGCGGCGTCGAAGTCAAAGCTCATGGCGCCCGATGATGCCGAAGGATGCCCACTCAAGCCGAAGCCACGAAAAAGGCACCCCGCGGGGTGCCCCTTGCGCGTCGAAAACGGAGCTCAGACGCGTTTTTTGTATTCGTGCGTGCGGGTGTCGATTTCGATCTTGTCGCCGTTTTCGACAAAGATCGGCACGTTGATGACGAAGCCCGTACCGACGATCTTCGCCGGCTTCATGACCTTGCCCGAGGTGTCGCCCTTGACGGCAGGGTCGGTTTCGATCTGGCGCGCCACGGTGGTGGGCAGTTCGACGCTGATGGCCTTGCCGTCGTAGAACACCACTTCCACCGTCATGCCGTCTTCCAGATAGTTGATGGCGTCACCCATGTTTTCGGCTTCGATGTCGAACTGGTTGTATTCCTCGTCCATGAAGACATACATCGGGTCGGCGAAGTACGAGAAGGTGCAGTCCTTCTTGTCCAGGATGATCTGGTCCATCTTGTCGTCGGCCTTGAACACCGTTTCAGCACCGAAGCCCGACAGCAGGCTTTTCATCTTGATGCGCACGGTGGCCGCGCCGCGGCCGCCACGGCTGTATTCCGTCTTCAGCACGACCATCGGGTCTTTGCCCTGCATGATGACGTTGCCGGCGCGAATTTCCTGAGCGAGTTTCATGGCTGTATTCCGTGGGCCCCGGCGGCCTGGCTGGCGCGTGCCCGGGTGGGGGTGATGTGTTGGGGGAAGCTGCGCTGCGTTTGCCGAAGCGTTACAACAGGTGGATCGCGCGCAAAGCCCATGATTCTAGCAGCGGGGCTGCTCTGAATATGCTTCCTGGCGGCCCCCTCACCGACCTGCATCCACGATCAACGACGATCAGCGTGCTTGGCTGTTCACGAATGCCAGCAACTGCGTGACGAGGTCGTCCTGCGCTGCCAGTTGCTGCTGCCAGGCTTGGCAAGCCAGCAGCCAGCCTGGGTTGGCGGGCCATTCCGGCAGCACGTCGGGCTGGCGACCCAGGCCATTCCAGGCCCAGACCCAGGCGGCAACATCGGCTGGCGCCTGCATTTGCTGCAGCAGGGCCTGCAGCTTGGCGGCATGGGCGCCGTCGTGCTGCGGGTAGAGGTGCCAGACGAAAGGCGTACCGGCCCACAGCGCGCGCACTAGGGAATCTTCGCCGCGCACGAAGTTCAAGTCGCATGCCCAGAGCAACCGGTCGTAGTCTGGCTGTGCCAGCCAGGGCAGGGCCAGTACGCGCAGTGCGGCTGGCAGCGGGCCTGCCTGGCAGGCGGCGGCCAGCGCGCGCTGCGCCGGCCCGGGTGTGGTCAGCAGCAGGGTGGGTTGCTCTGCCAGTCGCTGCAGAAGGCCTGGCAGGGCCGGGTTGTCGTAGCAGAACAGGCTGACGACACGTTCACCGGGTTGCCGAGCCCAGCCTTGCCGCGCCAGCCAGGCGTCGCCATCGAAGGCGGCACGCTGGGCCAGCAAGCCTGCTTCGCGCAGCAGCCCGCCGGTGCGGGATGTGAAGCCCGGATAGAAGAACCACTTGGTCAAGCCGCCGGGTTGGGGCGAGGGCAGACGGTGCGAGCGTTCGACATAGGGCTCAGCGCTCAGGTATTCCAGGTTCAGCCAGACGGGCGGGCGTTCGCGTTGCGACATGGCTGCCACCACAGCCGCCGGCGGGTCGCAGCCGAAGGCTTCGATGACGACGTCGCCGGCCTCGGGCCAGGGGCCCTGCGCGTGCCAGGGCAGCACCGTGACACCCGCCTCGCCGGCAGGCGCCATCCAGGCCAGGGCGGAGGCGTCGTTGACGTACAGCCGCGCGTGCGCCCCTCTTGCTGCCAGGTCGCGGGCCAGGCGCCAGCACACGCCCAGGTCGCCATGGTTGTCGATGACCCGGCACCAGATGTCCCAGGTTGGCGGCGGTGCGGAGGCGTCGGTTGGCATCCAAGGATTATCGAAGCCGGCAAAATGCGAACCCGATGACCGACCCTGCCACCGAACCCCCGACCCCACCCCCGACCCCAGGCGAGCCTGAAGGCGCCCGTGATGACGGCCGCGAAGGTGGCCGTAATGACGCCCGCAACGACGCCCGCAACGACGCCCGTGCAGACGCCCGCACCCGCCTGCTGGCCGAAGTCGCGGCACTGCCCAGCCTGCCTGGCGTCTACCGTTGGCTGGACGCGCAGGGCGGGGTGCTTTACGTCGGCAAGGCGCGCAACCTGAAGAAGCGCGTCAGCAGCTATTTGCAGAAAGATCATGGCGGCACGCGCATTGGCCACATGGTCGGCCGCATCGCGAAGCTGGAAACCACCGTCGTGCGCAGCGAAGCCGAAGCCTTGCTGCTGGAAAACAATCTGATCAAGACCTTGAACCCCAAGTTCAACATCTTGTTTCGCGACGACAAGAGCTACCCCTACCTGAAGTTGACCGGCACACCCGACACCGACAAGGTGGCTGCCACTGCCGCGCAGCGCTTTGCGCGCCTGGCCTACTTTCGCGGCGCGGTGGACCGCAGGCACCGCTACTTCGGCCCTTATCCCAACGCCTGGGCCGTGAAGCAGACCATCCAGCTGGTGCAGAAGGTCTTTCGCCTGCGCACCTGCGAAGACACGGTCTTCAACCACCGTTCCAGGCCGTGTTTGCTGTACCAGATTCAGCGTTGCTCGGGCCCCTGCGTGAACCTCATCAGCGCCACCGACTACGCCCGCGACGTGCGTGATGCAGAACGCTTTCTGCTTGGCGACGCGCAGGCCGTGATTGAAGACCTGCAGGCGCAGATGATGGCCTTTGCCGAGGCTCTGGACTTCGAAGAGGCGGCCAAGGTGCGCGACCGAATTGGTTCCTTGTCGCGAGTGCTGCACCAGCAGTCGGTGGAGGCCAACAGCCTGTCGGCGGCCGACCGCGATGTCGACATCCTGGCCGTGAAGGTGGGCGGTGGCCGCGCCTGCGTCAACCTGGCCATGGTGCGGGGCAGCCGGCACCTGGGTGATCGCGCCTATTTCCCGGCCCATGTGGACGACGGCGCAGCGCTCAGCGAGCAAGCCTTCAACGAACGGGCCGAGGAAGACATCGCCGGCCCGTCCGATGGTCAATGGGTCCAGCATTCGCCCGAAGTGGCGGTGCTCGAGGCCTTCATCGCCCAGCACTACATCGGGCAGATCGTGCCTTCGCAACTCGTGACGAGCCACCGCGTCAGCCCCGAGCTGCTGGACGCGCTGGGTGAGGCCGCAGGCGTGAAGGTGCGCGCCGCGCACCAACCGCGGGAACAGAAACGTGTCTGGCTGGAGATGGCCGCCAAGGGGGCAGAACTGTCGCTGGCGCGTTTGCTGGCCGAGGAGGGTTCGCAGCAGCAGCGCACCCGCGCCTTGATCGAGGCGCTGGAACTGGACATGGAAGACCCGGCGCAGCTGCGCATCGAGTGCTTCGACATCAGCCACACCGCTGGTGAAGCCACGCAGGCGTCTTGCGTCGTGTTTGAAGGCCACGCCATGCAGAGCGCGCAGTACCGGCGCTTCAACATCGACGGCATCACCGGCGGCGACGACTACGCCGCCATGCGCCAGGTGCTGACGCGGCGCTACGCCCGCCTGGCCGAGGCCGTAGCCCATGGCCGACAGGACGAGGCCGAGCCTGCTGTCGTCGCGCCTGAAGACGAATCGCCTGAAGAAAGACCGCCTGAGGAAAGACCGCCTGAAGAAAAACCATCACCCGCCGCGAAGGCGCCCGCGCGCAAGCGTGGCCTGGCCCGCCTGCCCGACCTGGTGTTGGTGGACGGCGGGCGCGGCCAGGTGTCGATAGCGCGTGAGGTGTTCAATGAACTGGGGCTGGACCTGTCGCTCATCGTCGGCGTTGAAAAGGGCCAGGGCCGCAAGGTCGGCCTGGAAGAGCTGGTTTTTGCCGACGGCCGTGAGAAGGCCTACCTGGGGCACGATTCCGCCGCCTTGATGTTGGTGGCCCAAATTCGCGACGAGGCGCACCGATTCGCCATCACCGGCATGCGCGCCAAGCGTGCCAGCGTGCGCACCGGCGGCAGCCGGCTGGAAGACATTCCCGGCGTCGGCCCGCGCAAGCGTGCGCGGCTGCTGCAGCGCTTTGGTGGCGTGCGCGGCGTGGCGAATGCGGGTGTCGACGACCTGGCCAGCGTTGAAGGCATATCAAAAGACCTGGCCGAGGAGATTTACCGTGCCCTTCACTGAAGCATCCCGCCCACGGCGCCTGGCGTGGCTGGCCCTGCTGTCCGCCACCGTGGGGCTGGCAGGCTGCGCAACGCAGCCACTGGGGCCAGAACCGGCACGGGCAACGGTTCCCGGGGCGCCAGCGGTGGCGCTGGGTTCGGTCCCCGCCCCCGCTAAGGCAGCGCAGCGCTATGTGCAACTGCCGGCGCCGCCGCCGCTGCGCAATCGCCTGGAACTGGAAGCGCAGCTGGCGCGCCGTCTCGTCGACGCGCACCCGGACGGCACCTACCAGACGCGCGCACCCGGCCGGCTCATGGCCATACCGGTGCTGGAGATCGAACTCAACGCCGACGGCAGCGTGCGCCGCATCGAAGTGCTGCGCCACCCCAGCACGGGCAACGAAGCCACCCAGCTGGCCATCGCTGCGGTGCGCCGTGCTGCGCCCTACGGCAACGTGACGCGTCTGCCGCGACCCTGGAAGGTGGTGGAGGCTTTCCTCTTCAACGACGAGCTGCGCTTCAAGCCGCGCACGCTGGACCTGGAGTGAAGCATGCCCTGCCAGGATGCTGGCGGGACGCAACGCGCACAATCAGTCGATGTTCCTGACCATTCCGACACTGCTGACCTGGGCGCGCATCGCTGCAATCCCACTCATCGTCGGGGTGTTCTATCTGCCCATCACGGCCGAGCACCGCAACCAGATTGCGACCGCGATGTTCGTGCTGTTTGCGGCCACCGACTGGCTGGACGGCTGGCTGGCGCGCAAGCTCAACCAGACCTCGGCCTTCGGCGCCTTCCTGGACCCGGTGGCCGACAAGATACTCATCTGCGCTAGCCTGCTGGTGCTGCTGGAGCAGGGGCGTGTCGATTCGCTGGTGGCCCTGATCATCATCGGGCGCGAGATTGCCATCAGCGCGCTGCGCGAGTGGATGGCGCAGATTGGCGCTTCGCGCAGCGTGGCCGTGCACATGCTGGGCAAACTCAAGACGGTGTCGCAGATGGTTGCCATTCCGTTCCTGCTGTTTGATGGCGTGGTGTTCGGGCTGGTCCATACCCGGCCCTGGGGAACCGGGCTGATGTGGGTGGCGGCTGGGCTGACGGTCTGGTCGATGGTTTACTACCTGCGCAAGGCCATTCCAGAGATTCGGGCCAAGGCCCGATGAAGCGATGAGCGGCGGCGGCGCCACCGCAGCGCACAGCCGCCAGGACGCCTGGCTGCAGGCCATGCCCGTGGTCTTCGTGCTCATCTGGAGCACCGGCTTCGTGGTTGCGCGTTTTGCCATGCCGCATGCGCCGCCCTTCACGTTCTTGGCCTGGCGCTACGGTTTTTCGATCCTGGCCTTCCTGCTGTGGGTGCGCTGGGCAGGGGCGGCCTGGCCGAGCACGCGCATGCAGTGGCTGCACCTGGCTGTCGTGGGGGTGTGCATTCATGCGGGCTATCTGGGTGGGGTGTGGGCGGCTGTGCGCGCTGGCATCGGCGCTGGCACGGTTTCTCTCATCGTCGGTCTGCAGCCGGTCTTGACGGCCGTGTGGGTGGCTTCGGTTCTGCGGCGCGACGAGAGCCAGAAACTGGGCGCACGCCAATGGCTGGGCCTGGCGCTGGGTCTGGTCGGTCTGCTGTTGGTGGTGGGCCGCAAGCTGGGCTTGGGCGAAGTCACAGCGTTCAACCTGGCCTGCGCGCTGCTGGCACTGCTGGCCATCACCGCAGGCACGCTGTATCAAAAGCGTTTTCTTGCGCCTTGCGATGTGCGCACGGCCAGCACGGTGCAGCTGCTGGCGGCGCTGGCCGTGACACTTCCGCTGGCCTTGCTGGAGCCCGGCAGCATCGACCTGCATCCTGAACTTCTGGGCGCGATGGTCTGGTCGGTGCTGGTGCTGACGCTGGGCGGCAGTTCGCTGCTGTATCTGCTGGTGCAGCGTGGCGCGGCCACCAGCGTCAGCAGCCTCATGTATCTGGTTCCGCCGTGCACCGCCGTGCTGGCCTGGTGGCTGTTCGATGAGCAATTGACTGCGGCTGTGCTGGCCGGTCTTGCGCTGACGGCTTTGGGTGTCTGGCTGGTTGTGCGGGCACCACGACCGCCGGCCCCTTAAGGCGACCAAGGGCGGCTGTCAAGCGTGAAAGCTCCCTCATCCCGCAGTCCAGCCCGGGCCCCATACCGTGCCGCAGCGCATGATCGAGGCCCTAGAATCGCGCGTTCGGGCTTGCCTGCCCAACCCACGATCCGACGAGGGGATACCACGTGAATAAGAGTGAACTGATTGAAGTCATCGCCCACCAGGCCGACATCTCCAAAGCCGCTGCCACGCGTTCGCTGGAGGCCGTCATTGGTGCGGTGAAAACTTCGCTCAAAAAAGGTGACAGCGTCACGATCACCGGCTTTGGTACCTTCGCCGTGACCAAGCGCAAGGCGCGTACCGGCCGCAACCCGCGGACCGGCACGGCCATCAAGATCAAGGCTTCCAAAGTGCCGAAGTTTCGCCCTGGCAAGGGTTTGAAAGACGCGCTCAACGGCGTAAAGTGAAAGTTGGGCAGCCCGCCATGGCTGCCAGGCATCCGGGTGCTTAGCTCAGTTGGTAGAGCGGCGCCCTTACAAGGCGTAGGTCGGCGGTTCGAGCCCGTCAGCACCCACCACCACCCCGGATAGAATTCGGTGTTCCGTTTAGTGGTTCGTTTGTCGGTTCGTTTGTTGGTTCGTTGCACGAGAAGGTCTCGTCAGCGACCTATGTGCCACAGCAACCCACGGCAAGCCACGGCCAACCTTGTCGCTGCCGCGTGCTGAACTGGCAGGGCATCGGCAACGGCCCATAGACGTGCCAACCCCGCGCAAGAACGCGCCATGAACGCGCGGCCTTCGCACCCCACTTTCGCCCCCCGACGACCGGATCAGGCCCGCCCCGATGTTTGAATTCATCCGCAAATATTCCCGATGGACGCTGGGGTTCGTGCTCCTGCTCATCATTCCGTCCTTCATCTTCTTCGGCATCGACGGTTACGGCCGCTTCTCCGAGGGCGGCAATGCCACCGTGGCCGAGCTCGATGGCCAAACCATCACCCGGGGCGAATGGGACCAGGCACACCAGCGCAATGTCGAACGCATGCGCCAGCAACAGCCCGACCTTGACGCCAAGCTTCTTGACACGCCCCAGGCGCGCCGCGAGTCGCTGGACCTGCTGATCCGCCAGCGCCTGATGCTGGCAGCCGCGCGCGACCAGCACCTCGCCCCCACCGACGCCCGGTTGCAGCGCCTGTTCGTCAGCGACCCTCAGTTCGCCGACCTGCGCAACCCCGACGGCAGCGTCAACCGTGAATTGCTGGCCACCCAGGGCTTGAGCAGCGAAGGCTTTGCCGCCCGACTGCGTCAGGACCTGGCCATGCAGCAAGTGATGGCCGGCATCACCGGCAGCAGCCTGGCGCCGCAGGCCACCGTTGCTGCCGCAGTCGAGCCGTTGCTGCAGCGGCGCGAGGTGCAGTTCCAGCGTTTCGACCCGGCCGCGCTGCGCGCCGGCATCAACCCCAGCGACGCCGACATCGAGGCCTACTACAAGGCCAACGAACCCAGCTTCACGTCTGCCGAACAAGCGACGATCGATTACGTCGTGCTCGACCTGGCTGGCCTGGCCAAGGACGTCTCGGTACCCGAGGAAGACCTGCGCCGCTACTACGAAGAAAACCGCAGCCGCTACACCGAAGCCGAAGAGCGCCGCGCCAGCCACATCCTGATCAAGGCCGAGACCAGCATGCCTGCCGACGAACGCGCCAAAGCCAAGGCACGTGCCGAAGCCCTGCTGACCGAAGTGCGCAAGACGCCTGCCGCATTTGCTGAACTGGCACGCAAGAATTCCGAGGACCCCGGCTCGGCCGCCAACGGTGGCGACCTGGACTTCTTCAGCAAGGGCGCAATGGTCAAGCCCTTCGAAGACGTCGCCTTCGCCATGAAGCCAGGCGAGATTGCCAATCTCGTCGAGACTGACTTCGGCTATCACATCATCAAGCTTGAAGGCGCGCGCGGCGGGCAGTCCAAGCCTTTCGAAGGTGTGCGTGCAGAGATTGAGGCCGAGGTTCGCAAGTCGCTGGCACAGAAGCGTTACGCAGAAGCGGCTGAGCAGTTCACGAACACCGTGTATGAACAGCCGGACAGCCTGCAACCTGTGATCGACAAGCTCAAGCTGCTCAAGCAGACGGCCACCGTGCAGCGCACGGGCGCCCCCGGCGCTACCGGCCCGCTGGCGTCACCCAAGCTGCTTGACGCAGTGTTCGGCAACGACGCCATTAACAGCAAGCGCAACACCGACGCCATCGACACGGGCGCCAACCAGTTGACGGCAGCACGCGTCGTGACGCACACCCCCAAGCGCGTGTTGCCACTGGCCGAAGTGAAGGACGCTGTGCGCCAGCGTGTCGTCGACCAGCAGGCTGCCGCGCTGGCGTTGCAGCAAGGCCAGGCCAAGCTGGCCGAACTGCAGAAGGCCCCCGCCGCCGCGCTGGCCGAGCCGCCTGCCGTGACGGCTGTGGTCTCGCGTGACCAGGCCCAGGGCGCGCCCAAGGCCTTGCTGGACGCCGTGCTTTCTGCCGACCCGGCCAGGCTGCCTTTGCTGACGGGCGTCGACCTGGGACCGCAGGGCTACGTGCTGCTGCGCGTGACCAAAATCCTGCCGCGAGAAAAGGCGCCCGACGAAGACAGCAACTGGCGCCGACAGTACGCGCAGGTCTGGGGTGACGCCGAAGCGCGCGCCTACGAAGAGGCACTGAAGCGCCGCTACAAGCTGAAGATAGACGAAGCGGCTGTTGCAGCCGCCAATGCGGCGCCTTTGGCGGGTCGCTGAATGTCGGGTCGCTGGACAGCGGGTGGATCCACAGCAGGTCGAGCTACAGCAGGCCGAGCTACAGCAGGCCGAGCTACAGCAGGTCGTTAAAGGCTGGCGCGCTATAATTTTCAGTTCAGCGGTGGCTGTAGCTCAGTTGGTAGAGTCCCAGATTGTGATTCTGGTTGTCGTGGGTTCGAGCCCCATCAGTCACCCCAAAATTTCCTCGGCAGACTTCATCGGCAGATCTGCTTGGCCGGTAAGTGTTCTGCTTAATGGATTCCGGCTCGGGCTCCGGCCTGAACGCGCAGCCTTTTAGGCACCACAGTTTTGCGTCGCCGGGTGCTCAGTTCACGGTCGCGGACATCCCGGGCCTGAACAAAGTCGGTACGCGGCTGGTCAACCCCGCACGGTGCAGCCAAGTGCTGACCTATTGCGTTGCCTCGTCCTTGGCGAAGCAGTAACGCTCTTGAATCTTGCCAGCCAGTTGATCGCCCCTGCTGGCCACGATGTCGACATCGTTATCTGTCAACTTGCCCCACTGCTCGCGGGCGCGACCCTTGCCCTGGTGCCACTGACCTTCGATTCGTTGCCAGCTCATGTTTTGCTCCTTCGGTGTCAAAAACACCCGGAAGGGGCCCGCCCGGCGCACAGATCACAAGGTGGTGGCTGGCGTCGCCGGCTTGTGCCAGCGCCAGCCATGCCCCCCTGTGCAACACCTGGGCGCCTTGCGCCAACGCGGTGTCGATCTCGGCCTGTGCACCCACCGCGCAGACGCTGAAGCGGTGCGTGCGGCCGGCTCGGCGCAAGTTGATCTGCAGCGCCGGCCAATGGCTGGGCATTGAAGGCCGCAGCCGCACGCGGCCGCCTTGCACCTGCAGGCCGCAAATCCAGCCCACGGCGGCGCGGTGCAGCAGTCCTGCCGTGCCGGTGTACCAACTCCAGCCACCACGGCCGGCATAGGGTGGCTGGCTGTAGACGTCTGCCGCCGCGGCGTAGGGTTCCAGGCCGTAGCAGGGGCCGTGGTGCGGGTGCGCGGCGCGGTGGGCCGGGCTCAGCGCCACCCAGCTGCGCCAGGCTGCATCGGCCTGCCCAAGTTCAGCCAGGGCCATGATGGCCCACGCCCCGCCATGGTTGTACTGGCCGCCGTTTTCGCGCACGCCAGGCGGATAGGCCTGGATGTAGCCGGCCGACGGTTTCGCATGGGCCAGCGGCGGGTCCAGCAGGCGCATCAGGCCCCAGTCAGCGGGGGTTGCCTTGTCGGCAATCTGGGCCGCAGGGGCAGTCTCAGCGCCAACAACGACGCCACCATCAACGCCACGTTCGACGCCACGTTCAACACCATTTCCAACACCACGTTCAACATCACCAACCGAAGGATCGATCAGCCACTGCGTCGCTGAAGCCATCGCCATGCGCTGCCTGTCCAGCGGCGCCGCGCCCGACAGCACGCTCCAGGCCTGTGCAATCAGGTCGATGCGGCATTCGGTATTGGCTGCCGCGCCCAGCGGCGTGCCGTCGTCGAAAAACGCCCTGCGGTACCAGGCACCGTCCCAGCCCGGCCCCTGCAGCGCCTGCTGCCAGCCCTGAGCGGCGGCCTGCCAGCGCGCGGCGCGTGCCGTGTCGCCGCGTGCCAGCGCCACGGGTGCGAAGTCGCGCACCAGCCGGCACAGGAACCAGGCCAGCCAGACCGATTCGCCCCGACCTTCGCGCCCGACCAGGTTCATGCCGTCGTTCCAGTCGCCGCCGCCCATCAGCGGCAGGCCGTGGCTGCCAACGGCCAGGCTGCAGTCCAGCGTGCGCGCGCAGTGTTCGTAGAGCGTGGCCGTTTGCGTGCTGATGCGCGGCACGGTGTACAGGTCTTCTGCGCCTTCGGGCACGGGTTCGCCTTCGATGAAGGGCAGCACTTCGTCATAGACCGCAGCGTCGTCAGTGCCCTGCACGTAATGCAGCGCTGCGTACGGCAACCACAGCAGGTCGTCGCTGAAGCGCGTGCGCACGCCCGCACCGCTGTGCGGGTGCCACCAGTGCTGCACATCGCCTTCCACGAACTGGCGCGCAGCAGCGCGCAGCAGGTGTTCGCGCAGCAGTTGCGGGGCCGTCGTGACCAGGGCCATCGTGTCTTGCAACTGATCGCGAAAGCCGTAGGCGCCGCCGGCCTGATAAAAGCCCGCGCGACCCCACAGGCGGCATGCCGTGACCTGGTTCAGCAGCCAGTGGTTGACCAGGGCGTCGAACAAAGGGTCGGGCGTGGTCACGCTGACGGCATCCAGAAGCTGTTCACGTTCACGTTGGCAGGCCGTCGCCGCTTCGCTGGCGGCGGCGGGCAAGGTTTGCGCTGCCAAAGCCAGGGCAGCAGCGCGGCTGGCCCCGTGTCCGATGACGAAGGTGCAGCCCGAAGCCGAACCCGCTGGCAGGTTCAGCGTCGTACCCAGCGCCGCGCAAGGGTCGTCACCGATCCCCGCTTTCTGCCCCAGTGGGTTGGGCAGAACGCGGCGGCCGCGTGTGTCGAAGAACTCGCGCCGATCGCAGGTCCAGTCGCTGAAAACCGGGTCTGTGGTGTGGCTGGTCTGGCTGGTCTGGCTAGTCTGGCTGGCGTGGACGGTGTCGTCGCGCCGCACGCCAGCGAACGCGGTCTGGCCACCGGCGCCGTCGTGGTGGTCCAGCTGCGTGGCCAGCAGCACGTCCATGCGGACCACGGCAGCGCTGCCGCCTTGCGACGCCCATTCCGTGCGCAGTGATTGCCGGTCGACACGCACGGCGCCCAGCAGCCATTCCAGCAGTGCCACGACGCGCAGGCGGCGCGCCGCCAGGCCGTGGTTGTGCAGATGGACCTGCACCCGCTTCACAGCAAATTCGGCATCGACGCACCACGTGGTCACCGCTTCGATGTCGCCCCAGCGCTGGCGCAGCGTCGTTTGCCCGGGCGCGTGTTCGACATGGCACACCGCTGGCGCGCTGCCCGGGCCGATGCCCAGGCACCAGGTCTCGCGCGTTTGCAGGTCTTGCAGCAGCATGGTCTCGCCGGTGTTGTCGGCCAGCGGGTCGTTGCTCCAGGCAGTCAGCTGGTGCAGGCGGCTGTTGCCGGCCCAGGTGCAGGCCGCACCCGATTCAGAAACCAGGCTGCCGAAGCTGACGTTGGCCAAGACGTTGACCCAGGGGCGCGGCGTGGGTTGGGCTGTGCTGACGTCGAAGCTGCAGTGGCCGTCGACCGGGTCGAAGCGCGTCGCGACTGCGGAGGCGGCCGCGGCACTGCCCGTCATGGCGCCAGCCAGCCGGAGTGGAGAGTGGTCCGCGTGCACGCCCACGACCGTGCTGTCCTGCTTGTCGCGCAGCGCCTGCGCTGCGTCATGCCAGGCCACCAGGTCGGCCACGTGGTGGGTCAGTGGCCGGCCGTCGGCGTTCAAGCGTACGCGCGCCAGCAGCGCCAGGGTGGCTTGTTCAGCACTGCTGAGATCGGCCGACTGCAGCACGAACAGAGCGCCCGTGCCGCCTGAACCGGCGTCGATGGCGTGGCGCTCGCGCAGCGCCGTCAATTCCGAGTGCAGTGGCAGCAGGTAGGAACTGGGCTCGTCATTGATCAGCACCAGGTCGCACGCCACGCCGCCCCAGGTCCAGTGCAGCAGCCCGCGCAACAAAACACGAATCAACCGCAGGCCATGCAGGGCCGAGACCGTCACGACGATGAGTGGCCGGTCGCCCGACAAGCCCAGGCGCCACAGGGCGCGACGGTCGCCAAGCGGTTCAGCTGGCGAGTTGAATTGCGGGTCGTTTAGTGGGTCGCTTCGTAGGTCGCTTCGCGGGTCGCCCAGCGGCCCGTTTCTTGCGCCCCTGTCCTGCGGTGCCGGGCGTGCATGCAGCAGCAGCAGCAGCGTGGTCAGCGTCTGCACGGCCAGCAACTCGTCGGGGGCCAGATGAATGTCGCGCTGGCGCAGCGTGGCGAGCGTGGCGCTCAATTCGGAAGAACGCGCCAGGCTGACGCCGCGGCCGTAGCGGTCCACCAGCGCCTGCAGCGTTGCACGCTCGGGTGCCGCTGCCGTGGCCAGGGTGAACTGCACCGCGCCGTGCGCGGGCACGGTCAGCCGCATGGACAGCGCAGCCACCGGGTCCAGCCCGGTCGCGCAGGGTCCGGCGGCCACCGGTGCAGCGTCGAACTGCGCCAGCGGCTGCCAGGCGCCGCGCAGACGACCGCGCCATTGCGCGCGGTCGGCGCAGGGCTGTGGCATCGACACCCCGGCGCTGGCCTGCGCCATGAAGTGCACGGCGTGCAGGGCCGCTTCATGTTCTCGCCGCGGTTGCCGCGCCAGGAAAAGCGCGCGCTGCTCCGGGTCCCAGTCGGCACTGACGAAGAGGTTGGCGAAGGCCGGATGCATCTCGTCGGCCAGGGCTGTTGACAGGCTGGCCTCCCAGGCCGAGACCAGTTCCAGTTCCAGTGGCACGGACGAGGTGTTCCACAACTCGACGCGCCGCAACTCGATGTCGTCTTCCGGGCTCACCCAGACTGTGATGCGTGTGCGCAGCTCGACCCAGGTGGCGGTCAGGCACACGCGGTCGGCGTGGAAGAAGGCGGCGTAATGCGCGACAGGGTCGGGCGCTGGGTGCTGGGTCAGCGAAACCAATTCGCTACGGCCCGGCCGGCGCAGGTAGATGAAGCTGCCGTCTGCGTCGCGCAGGGCGTCGTCGCGCCAGCGCGTGATGTCGACATTGCCCAGCCGGCTGAAGCCGGCGCCATTGGCACGCAGCGCCACGCGGTAGCGGCCGTTGGACAGCATCTGTGTGCGTTGCAACGCGTGCGCGCCGGGCTGCACTTCGCGCGGTGGCCGCACGACGCCTCCGGCGGCGTGTCCCCTGGCAATGGCTGGCGCGGGTTCGCGCATGCGGGCCACCTCGCGCGGCACACGCTCTTGCAAGAGCGTGGCCATGGCGGCCAGCCGGGCATCGGCCATCGCCCAGCGTCGCGGCTGGCCTTGCAGCAGCACGTCGGCGAGCGCCACCAAGCCCATGCCCTGGTGATGCGCCATGCCGGTGTTGACCAGCACGTAGCCAGACGCATGCGCCGCGGGTTCGGGTTGACGGCTGGCGGTGTAGTCCAGCGCCTCGATGAAGCCCAGGGGTCCACGCGCGTTCAGGTGCTGCAGGCGCCGGAGGTTTAGGACCGCGGCGCGCGGCACCAGCAAGGCCGCCAGCAGCGTGGCATAGGGTGCCACGACGTGTTCGTCGGGCGGCGTGCTGCGCAGGGCCAGATCGGGCACGCCTTGCGGTGCGTACTGATAGGCCAGCGTGCGGTCGGTCCCGGCATAGGCCGATTCGCTGACACCCCACGGCAGGCCCAGGCGGCTGGCGAAGGCGCGTTGCTCGTGCACCGCCATGTGCCCGGCCCGGCCCAGCACGCTGGCCCTGGGTTCGTCCAGCACCAGTGCCGGCATCAGGTATTCGAACATCGAGCCCGACCACGAACGCAGGCCCACTTCGCGGCCGGCGGCCTGGAAGGGCCGGCCCAGTGCCGCCCAGTGCGCTGCCGGCAAGTCGCCCTTGGCAATGGCCCACAGGCTGGCCAGACGTGATTCAGAGGCCAGCAGGTCGTAGTGGCTGGCGTCCAGGGTTTGTTCGTTCACGCGCCAGCCGATGTGCAGCAGGCGCCGCCGCCGGTCGTAGAGAAAGCCGAATTCCGCCGCCTCGGCCAGCGTGCGGCAGCGCGTGGCCAGAGCTGCCAGCTGCAGGTGCAGCGCGGGGTCTTCGGCGCCCGCCTCGGCGCCAGCCTCGTCACACGCCACGGCCACGGCCAGCAGATGGCCGCAAAGGTTGCCGCTGTCCACCGTCGACACATAGGCCGGCGCCAGCGTTTGCAGCGTCTGCGTGTCGGTCCAGTTCATGAAGTGGCCACGTTCGCGCGGCAGACGGTCCAGCGTGTCTAGCGTGGCCTGCAGGCGCGTGGCCATCTGCGCCGTGCTGACCCAACCGAAAGCGCGTGCGCAAGCCAGCGCCAGCAGGTACAGGCCGATGTTGGTGGGCGAGGTGCGCTGCGCCACCATCGTGTGCGGCACGGTCTGCACGTTGTCGGGTGGCAGGTGCTGACTTTCGGGGCCTACGTGCAGTTCGAACCAGCTCCAGGTGTCGCGTGCCACGTCCAGAAGGTAGTCGCGGTCTGCGGCAGGCAAAGGTGGGGCCACGCGCGGGCTGCGGTTGGCCCAGGCAATCCACAGCGGTGTGCCTGCCCACAGCGCACACAAGGCCAGGCTGAGACCAGGCGCAGGACCATCCAGGGCCAGCAAGGCGGCACCCAGCAGCAGGGCCAGCACGCTCAAGCTGCCATGGGCGCGCAGCAGCGCCGGCAGACCTTGGGCGGCGGCGGCTTCGGCGTCGGCCGCTGTCGTCCACTGCAGCAGGGAACGCCGGCTGACTGTGCTGCGCCAGAGCGCGCGCGAAATCGCGTCGGCCATCAGCCCCGCCTGGCGCAACCACAGCGCCAGGTGCCACACCAGGCCAAGCGCAGCCCGCGCCAGGTCGGCCCCGGCCTGGCGGCCGAAATGCCGCAGTGCCAGGTCGTCACGGCTGGGCGCCAGGCCCGCCACGGCGCCCATCAGCGGCCCGATGCCGAAAGCCACCGCTGCCAGCGCCAGCACAGCCCAGGGGGACACCGGTCCGCCGGCCAGCGCCACCAACATCAGCGCCATCGAGGCCGGGGCTACCAGTGAACGGCGCAGGTTGTCCATCAGCTTCCAGCGGTCGATGGCGCGCAGGCCGTAGCGCCGGCCGTGGGCCAGCAGCGGCAGCAGTTGCCAGTCGCCGCGAGTCCAGCGGTGGTGGCGTGCAGCAGCCACATCGGCATGCGCGGGTGCGGGCTCGATCAGCGCCACGTCGCTGACGCTGCCGCAGCGGGCGATGCAGCCTTCGATGAGGTCGTGGCTCAGCACTTGCCCGTTCGGCAGCCGCGCCGCCAGCACGGCCTGCAGCGCGCTGACGTGCAGCAAGCCCTTGCCGGTGAAGCTGCCTTCGCCGAACAGGTCCTGGTACACCTCGCTCGCCACGGCGTTGTAGGGGTCGCTGCCAGATGCGCCGGCAAACAGGCGGTGAAAGCCGGTGGCCCCGCCTTGTATGGCAGCCTGTGTGGGCCCGCCGGCCTTGGCTTCTTCAGGCCAGGCCGAAACAATGCGCGGCTGCAGGATGCCGTAGCCGGCCACCACGCGAAGCGGCTGTGCCTGCACGCGCGGTTGGTTCAGCGGATGCGCGGCAATGCCCACCAGTTCACGCAGTGCGCCGGGCGGCAGCAGGGTGTCGCTGTCGAGCGTCACGATGTACGGCGTGCCAGGGGCCGGGCGCGAACTGGGCCCCAGGTCGATGAAGGCGGGGGCGTCGATGGTGTCTGGACTGGCGCCCGAACTGAGGTCCAAACCGTGTTGCGAACCGTGTTGCGAACCGTGTTGCGAACTGTGTTGCGAACTGTTTTGTGTAAGGGCAGCGGCCATGCCGTCACTCGCCAATAAGGCCACCAGCGCTTCCAGCTTGCCGCGCTTGCGTTCCCAGCCAATCCAGCGTTGTTCGGTCTCGCACCAGCGCCGCGGCCGGTGCAGCAGCAGGAAGCGTCGCGATGCGCCCGTCGCTGGCTGTTGCCGCGCCTGCAGGGCGTCAATGGCGGCCAGGGCCTCGGCCAGCAAAGGCCCATCGGTGTCGGTGTGCTCGGTGTCGGCGTCAGCGAAGTCGCTGAGCAGGGCGAACTGGGCGTGGGTCTCGCGGTTGGCCAGGTGGTGGCGCTCCATGCGTTGCACCAGTTTGGCGATGGTGGCGCTGTCAGTCAGAAGTGCTGGCAGGACCACCAGCACGCGGTGCTCGGCCGGAATGCCATCTGTCAGCGCCAGGCGCGGCAGGCGCTGTGGCGGCACCGATTCGCTGACCAGGCGGTTGATGGTGGCGCTGACGGCTTCGCTGGCCGGCCAGACGGCCAATAGTGCAAGGGCCAGCCAGGCCAGGCTGGCGGGTTCCAGGTGCGGCGCGCCGGCTGTGCGCATGAAGGCCCAGGTGAACAGAGCCGTGCCGCCGCCCAACACGCTCAGCAGCAAGGGCACGGCCAGCTTTCTTGGTCGCCAGGCTTCGGGCCAGACGCGCAGGCCCAGGCTGCGCTTGAAGGCTGCAGCACCGGCGCCCTGCAGCCAGTAGCCCAAAGCTTGTTGCGGCGGGCTGTGGCCCGTGGCATCTGCCGGCAGCGGTGTTCGCGCCATTGCCAGCAATTGCTGTCCGACAGCCGCTTCGCTCAAGCCGCTGCGTTGCGCCAGGCGTTCCACGGCATGCAAGGTGCCGTCTTGGGTGTCGTCGCGCTCGGCTGCAAACGGCGGCCAGGACATCAGGCTGATGACCAACTTGCTGGCGCGTGCAATCAGCCCGCGCCAGTCGGCGCTGCCCAGCAGTTGCAGCGAACGGATGGCATTGCCCACGCTCTGGTTGTCGGCAGTCTGATCGGCCTGCTGCTGCGCCTGCGCCAGCGCCGGCTCGGGCTCGGGCAACGCGCCCGCCAGCGACGCGCAAATGGTCTGGTGCGCCAGCACGCCACGCGCGTTGCCGATGGCCGTGTCAGCATTCAGGCGCTGCATCACCTGCAGCGCAAATGCGCGCAGCACGCCGCGCTGTTGCAGTTGCGCGAACAGCGTCTTCCGGTTGACTTCGTCAAGCGCTGTCGGCGAGTCGAGCGCTTTGACGCCGACGAGTCCATCGCAAAAGGCGTGCGCCGCCTCGCGCGCCGCCTCTTCCGCGGCCACGCGTTCGGCCAAGCGCCGCAAGTTCTCCACCAGTACCACGCGCAAGGTGGTCGGCAAGGCCCATAGCTCGCCCTGCGTCAGCGTATGCGTGGTCTGGTAGGCGACCAGAAAGTCAACCAGCAGTTTAGGTTCGAAGGCGCTGTCGGCATGCGCCACATATGACCAGGCAATGGCGTAAACGCGCGGCAAGCCGGCCAGCGGCCCCTGCGCCAGCACCGGCAGCCCGCGGTAATAGCGACGCGGCAGCCCGTCGTGCACTTCACGCGTTTGCGCAACCACGAGATGAATGTTGTCGAGCAGCCATTCGCCAGCCGGGCTGACATGGCGGCCTTGGCGTTCCTGCTGTGCGATGGCGCAATGGGCTTCGTGCAGCACCGCGATGTTTTCGCGCATGCGCGGAAAAAAGGGCGTGGCCCAGCTCGGCGCAGCAGGCACGCCATGTTCGGCTGCGAGCTCGCGCCCCAGCTGATCGAAACCCGCTGCGCCCAGCAAGTTTGAGCGCAGCGCCGCTTGCAGTTCGCCCCTGGACGGGTCCAGCAGCACGGCTTGTCGCGCCCGGTCCTGCAACGCCAGGGCTTCAGATTCCGCGGCCACTGTGGCAGCCGATGCTTCAGTGCGCGCTGGCCACCACTTCATCGCGCATCTGCCATCAGGCGGCTACCCAGGCCAGCAGCGCCAGCAAGGCCACCAGGCCAAGCAGTGTGGATACGAAACGTGGCGAGAGGAAGGCATGTGTGGCTTCAAGCGCACCGCGCGCTTGGTGGCTGCGTTTGCAGGCCGCCATGCAATGGCACAGATGCTGGTGGAGCAGCGCTGTGTCTCTGGCCGAGACCGAGACCGAGGGCGAGGAGGGCGCAGCGCCAAGCGTTGATGTCGTGTTCATCATGGGCGAACTGTGTGGGGCAAGCGGGTACATGGCAACTCCGATGGGGCTTGCGCGGCGCCCGGGCAGGCGGCGTGCTGTGGGTGAAATGGCTGCAGAGCGCGATGGACACGAAGGTCTGACCAGCGCATATGGCGATGGTTCCGCACGGCAGGCTCTGCGTCTGTGCGACAGCGCACGTGGACTTGGTGCGCTGGCAGACAGACAGCTGGTATCACCGGATGCCAAAATCAAAATTGATGTGTCGCAAGAAGGGCCTTCAGAAAACCCTTTTGCACGGCAGACGCGAGTACAAGTCCATTCGCAGATTGTCGAAATAGCTTACTCATCGGATTCAACTTATTCACTGAATTCAATGATTTCAAGTCATTCAATCAACTCATTCAATCAACTCACTTCAGTCAACGAATTCAATACTCAGGAGCCTGCCTTGAAACTCTTTCCCTTTATTCACCCGGGCACGCCTAGCGTGCTGTCACTGGCCGTAGTCGTGCTGTTGCTAAGCGGCTGTGCGAGCACGCCCCCGCCGCTGCAGGAAATGGCAGTGGCTGAGGCCGCCTTGCAACGCGCCAGCAGCACTGGCACCAGCAGCGCAGCGCCAGGCGAATTGGCAACAGCCGCCGCCAAGCTGGCCAGCGCGCGCAGCGCCATGGCCGCTGGCCAGTCAGAACGCGCCAGACAACTGGCCTTGGAAGCCACCGTTGACGCCGAAGTAGCCGAGATGCGCGCCCAGTCAGTACGGTCTTCCACAGCCGCACGCGAAACCGAAGAAGCTGCTCGTGTCTTGCGCGAAGAAATCTCCCGCAAGACACCTCGCTGAAGTCTCCACCGAAAGCAACCGATGTACACAATCAACAAAACGCTTCAACCTGCCCACCAACGTTGGGCGCGCAGTGCTGTTGCGCTGTCCGCCATCGCTGCCCTGGCCGCTTGTAGCAGCGTGCCTGAACGCAACGCCGCCCTCGATCAGGCCCGCACCCGCCACCAGGCCGTGCAGAGCCAGGACGCCGTCATGCGCTTTGCGCCCGATGAGCTGAAGCGCGCCACTGAAGCGCTGCGCGTGGCCGAGCAGGCACAGGCGAGCCGCGAGCCGGTGGCCTCCGTCGACCATCTGGCCTACCTGGCCAGCCAGCGCGCGAGCCTGGCGCAGGACAGCGCTAACAGCCGCGCCGCACAGGCCGTGACAGCCAGTGCAGGCAGCGAGCGTGAGCGCATGCGTCTGGCCCTGCGCACGCAGGAAGCCGACGCCGCCAAGCAGCAGTTGGCGGCCTCGCAGCAAAGCAATGCCGTGACCCGCCAAGACCTGGCTTCAGCCCAACGCAGCAACGACCTGGCTGCGGCGGCGCTGGCCGACGCAGGTGCCAAGGCCCAGGCCGATAGGGAGCGTCTGGCGCGGCGCGAGGCCGAGGTAGGCGACCTGCAAGCGCAGCTGGCCGAGATGAATGCCCGCAAGACCGACCGAGGCGTTGTCGTGACGCTGGGCGATATGCTTTTTGATACGGGGCGAAGTGAACTCAAGGGCAGCAGCGCCGGCACCATAGACAAGTTGGCCGAATTCATCAAGCGCAACCCGCAGCGCCGTGCAGCGATCGAGGGCCACACAGACAGCGTGGGCAGCGCCGGTTCGAACCAGGACCTCAGTGAACGCCGCGCGCGCAGCGTCGTGCAGGCGCTGCAGTTGCAAGGTGTGCCGCCAGACCAGCTGAGCACGCAGTCCTATGGCGAAGAGCGGCCAGTGGGCGACAACGCCACCGTTGCAGGTCGCCAGACGAACCGGCGCGTCGAGGTGATTTTCGACCCGACTGCCGGTGACGTGTTGATCAAGTAGCTTGCTGGTGCGCCCGCAGACGGGCGATGGAAGGGGCTCATAGGGTCCTGCTTTCCTGTAGCCCGTTGCGTGGTTGCTGAGGGATGTGTTGCAGCCCGGCGGGAGGGCTGGTTGCAGGCCTCGAAGCAGGCACCGTCTGTGCGTTGGGCGAGCTCTGTTGCTGTTCGACCAGGCTTTGGAGCAGCGCGCGTAATTGCAGGCGCAGGGCCGGGTCCAGCGCGCCGCCATCCAGATCGAAGGCATGGCGCGCGTCGCAGATCAGCACGGCGGGTTGGTCCACCGGCCGCATGCCCATATCGAGCAGCGTGCGATGAAAGTGAAATTGCGCGCGGGTGCTGCCGTTGGGCGCTTCGGTGGCGCCGATCACCGCAGCATGCTTACCTGCCCAGGGGTTCTCATGCCATGGATGCACCACCAGTTCCAAGGCGCAGTCCAGCAGGTTGAGAAGACCGTGCAGATACTCCGGCACGGCGAAGAGCACGGCGTCGGCATCCCGAACACGCTGTTTCAGTTCCGCCACGCAGGGTGATGCGCGTGACGCTGAACGGCTTGAATGGATGGCGGCAAAACCATCGAGTTCGAAAATGCTCAACAGCACGTCTGGCGGCAGCAGTTGGCTTGCAGCGTGCAGGCAGGCACGGCTGTGTGATCGCGGCCTCACGCTGCCGGCGATGCCGAGGATGTTGAAAGTGCCGTACTTCATGCGGGTGTCCTCCAGAGCGGGGCAGGAACGCAGCGTCGGCGAGATCAGCGCATATGTCTGTTCGATAGCGAACAACGAGGCTTTGTGCTTCACCTGTTCTTTCAGGACCTCTCTCAGGACCTCTCTCAGGAAATCTCGCAGGCCTTCGTTGTGTGCGCTGGCATACGGTGAACAGGCGCGCAAGCGGCTAGCCTGAATCTTGAAGTGTCGATTTGGCAGCAATGCGCAAGCACCGCCTTCAATCCAACTTGCCAATCCGTCGCCGCCAGTTGCGCGTGACGGACGTCTTCGCGGGAGCCAGCTGTGCCAACTATCGACAACCGACTTGTAGCCTGTCTGCCAGCCGCAGATCGCACCCGACTGATGGCCTTGTGCGAGCCTGTCCAGTTGCGGCTGGAACAGGTGCTTGGCGAGCCTGGGCAGCGCACGAGCCACGTCTACTTTCCGGTCGACGGCTTCATTTCTTCGATCGCGCGAGTCGACTCGCACCACGGGCTTGAAGTCGGCATTGCAGGCGACGAGGGCATGGTCGGCGCGCACCTGGCACTGGGCGTCTCGCGCCAACCGCTGCGGTTGCTGGTGCGCGGCTCAGGTTCGGCTTGGCGCATGGCGGCCGCGCCCTTTCGCGAGGAACTGCAGCGCAGCGCGGCACTGGCGGTTCGGGTGCGCAGATACATGTATGTGGCGATGGTGCAGCGTGCCACCTTGGCCGCGTGCCTGCGGTTTCACGAGATCGGCCCGCGCCTGGCGCGTTGGCTGCTGATGAGCCAGGACCGTGCCCACGCCGACCACTTCGCGGCCACGCAGGAGTTCGTGGCCACGATGCTGGGTGTGCGCCGGGTCGGCGTCACGACTGCCGCGGGTGTTTTGCACAAGCGCGGCCTGATTGATTACCACCGCGGGGAGATGAGGATTCTTGACCGCGCTGGGCTGGAGGCCGCGTCCTGCACCTGCTACAAAACCGACCTGGGCACTTACGCCAACACCATGGGCGACCTGCAGCGGGGCGATGCGCGATTGCAGGCCAAAGTCGCTGTTGTCGAAGGAGGCTAGAAATGAATCCGACCCCTGCCGCTGCCACACCAATTTCGCTTGTGTTCGCCAGCGAACGGACGCCTTCGACGCCGCCCGTCAGCATAGGTATTGAACTGCCGATGCAAGGGCCCATCGCCTTTGACTGGCCCACCAACCACCCGCACTGGCCAACCATGCATACCGTCATTCAAGCTTCCTTGTTCGCCCATGGTGGAGAACAGTTCCGCGGCCGCAGCGCGCCTGTGTTCAAACACTTGGACGGGAGCGTTGCGGGTTCGATGGACATCCTGTCCACCATGAACGCTGCGTTGGCTGAAGTGTTCAGCAAGTACTTGAAAAGCAGGACTTCTCGCTGGCAAGTGAACGGAGCGCGCGCTCGTGACAGGCGTCTGGTCGTGGACGAGACGACGGGCTCTGGGTCTTCTACCACCCACCCGCTGGCTGAACTGCGCGAAGACAACAGCAGCTTGGCAGCCCAGTTGCGCGATGCGCAGGCATTGTGTCTGGCGCATCAAGACAGCCTTGGTGCCAGCCAACTGAAGGCCTGGGTCGACCAGGCCGAGCAGCGCGATTGGTTTCTGCGCCAGGCCGGCCGCCGCGCTTCAGGCTGAGGCAGCGCCTGCCGTGACAGCCTGAGTTGCCTCGGGCTGACCCGAAGGCGCTGTGGCAGTGCGCGTGCCCGTTTTCGCTATGTACGCTACCGCACATAGCCATGCTGCGCTGCAACGTACAGTCAGTTTATGGTGTCAAACTCGTCTCCGACCCAGGGGGTGCCCTTCGCCCCATCACCCGGAGACCGCCCCGATGACCACCGCCGACGCCAAGGCCAATCACTTGCTCGCCGCGCTACCCGCGGACGAGTGGGCGCGCTGGGAACCCCTGCTGGAAGCGGTGCCTCTGCCTCTGGGGCGCGTGATCTACGAATCGGGGGTGACGCTGAATCACGTCTACTTCCCCACCACGGCCATCGTCTCCCTGCTGTACGTGATGGAAGACGGTGCATCGGCCGAAATTGCCGTAGTCGGCAACGAGGGCTTGGTCGGCGTTTCCTTGTTCATGGGTGGCGAATCGACGCCCAGCCGTGCTGTCGTGCAGAGTGCGGGTCATGGCTTTCGGCTGCGTGCGGCGGCCATGAAAGAAGAGTTCAACCGATCGGGCCCGGTGCTGCACCTGCTATTGCGGTACACACAGGCGCTGATCACGCAGATGGCCCAGACCGCTGTTTGCAACCGCCACCATACGCTGGACCAGCAGTTGTGCCGCTGGTTGCTGCTAAGCCTGGACAGGCTCGATGGCCTTGAGCTGAACATGACGCAGGAACTGATTGCCAACATGCTGGGCGTACGCCGCGAAGGCGTGACCGAGGCGGCGCTGAAGCTGCAGAAGGCGGGCCTGATCAAGTATTCGCGCGGGCACATCACCGCGCTGGACCGGCCCGGCCTCGAAGCGCGCACTTGCGAGTGCTATGCGGTGGTGAAGAAGGAATACGACAGGCTGCTGCCGCCCATCGAGGCTACCTGACGCTGCTTCGGGCGTGGGCCGATGACGCGGAGGTACAGCTTGCCATCCTTTTGTGATCAACCAGTTCTGCATTCATAGAAATAGCGTTGTTGTCGTAGAAGGGGGCAACGGGCGACTGGCCCTGCGCGCGGCCCTGGGGGCCGGCACAGCGCCCAGCCGACGACCCGCGGGCGGGCAACAGGCTGGAAGTGGTGCACCTGAACGAGCTGAAAGGCGGTGTCGCAGCGACGGCGCACTTGCTTGAATCCGACAGCGTGCAGGGGCTGCTGGCGCAGCCGGATTGCAGCCGATGGCGACAGCGCGATTCACATCGACGAGCATTTGCTCAACTTTCTTCGTTTCCAGCCCGGTGGATGTTTCCTGGGTCGATCTGGGCGTGGAGGTGGTGCTGGAATGCACCGGCAAGTTCCTGACGCCCGAGACGCCGCAAGGCCACCTGGGCCGCGGCGCCAAGCGCGCGATCGTGGCTTCGCCGGTCAAGGTGGGCGAGGTGCTGAATGAACATCGTGGGCGTGAACGAGTACCTGTACCAACCGGCACGCCACCGTATCGCGATGGCTGCTTCATGCACCACCCATTGCCTCGCGCTGTGGTGAAAGTGGTGCATGAAGCGCTGGGCTTCCGACACGGCCAGATCACCACCATCCACGACGCGACGAACACCAGCCCGGTGGTTGACGCGCCGCACAAAGACCTGCGCCGCGCCCGCAGCGCCATGTTGAGCCTGGCGCCCACCAACCACCGGCAGCGCCACCGCCATCGCGCTGATCTACCCTGAACTCCCGGATTCGACACAAAGTGCTGGAATTGCGCCTCAGCCACGGCTGAAGTCCAACGGAATCGACAACTTGGCATCGAGGCCGCGGAAGTTGTATAGCGGCAAGATGGTGAGTTACAGGCGATGGCAAGGCTTGCGCCGATACGCGATATTCGCCCATGTTCATCAAGCTCACTCGCGCCGGCGGGCGCAGCTATGTGGGGGACACCACGACGACGCCACGGCCCGCCGGTCACTATTGAACAGCGGTGCGCGAAGCGCGACTGTCGCCGCGAACATGCCCTTCATCGGTCAGCCACCGCTGGCCGTTCGAAGAGAGCCCAGCATGTCGCAACGTACCACCCGCATCGTCTCCGTCACCCTCTCGATCACCGCGCTGGTCGGGGCCGGCCCTGCGCCGGCCACAGCCGCGCTGCCGACCGCCGCGCAACAGTCTTGAGCCGGCGCCATGGACATCCTGCAAAAAGTTTTGAGGCCTGAAGCCCTGGGCTGGTCTGCGGCACTGCTGACGCTGCTGACGCTGCTGACATTCTTCAACGCCGACATGCGCCGACACGCGCCGGCTGCGCCTGCTGGTACTGGCCGACAACGCCGCCTTCATCGCCTACGGCACGCTGCCCATTTGCTGCCGGTGTTGGCGCTGCACCTGGCACTGCTGCCGGTCAACCTGTTGCGGCTGAACCAGGCCTTCCAACGTAAGCCGAACACCCAGCCTGCGGAGCCCACGCTGGCCCAGCGTGTGGCACGCCAGCCTAGCGGCTGGACACCCGCGCGCCGCGCTTCCCGTGTCAGCCGCCGCCCGGTGGGCAGCGCCATGTCTGCGCAGCAGTCAGAGTCCGGCAGCGGCAGCGGTAGCAGCAGCAGCAGCAGCACCCGCACAGACGACACGGCGGCTATGAGCCGTGGCGCGCCTTGCAAGGCCTTGATCGCCATGCTTCGCAACCCTGGCCTGATACCGCTCATCCCGCAAACACTCTGCTCTTAGCCGGGATTCACGCGGCACTAACCCGGGATTCACCCTGCACTCACCCTGCACTCACCCTGAACTAGCGCGCCACGCCGTCGATGCACCTCGCAGCCTCTCGGCCAGGTGAATTGCAATGTTCAGCGCCAGGCGCTGACCGAGCTTCGGGTCGTTGGCAGACAAGCTCTCGAGCGCCGCCTTGTCCAGCCTGTGCACCACCGACGCACGGTCGGCAACAGCCGCTGCCGTTCGGCCGCTGCCGTCCAGCATGGCCGTCTCACCGAACATCATGCCCGGCGGGACCGTCAGGAAACGCTGGCGCTGCGACGAGCCTGCGGCAACGATCGAGATCAAGCCTTCGGTCAGCACGTAAAGCGCGTTGCCGGCGTCTCCCTCCCGGAACAGCAGCTCACCCGCGCCCAGGCGCTTTTCATGCAAAACCGCCAGAACTTGTGCGCACTGCTCGGGGTCCAGGCCGTTCAGCAGCGCGGTCTCGGCCAGCGGCACGCTGGCCTGCGCTTCGCTCGTTCCAGCAGCGGCCAGCAACAGCTTTTCCGCGGCCTCTGTGGCGCGGTCGGTGTCCAAGTTCCAGTCAGGGTGTGAATCGCCACCGGCTGGGCTGCGAAAGCAGCCGAAGTCCCGTAGGCGCTGACCATGCCGGTTGCCCGCCACCACGCCCGCCAGGAGCATGGCCACGCCACGCCGTTCCAGGTCGTTCGACAACTGCTGCAGCGCCATGGCGCCAGACTCGTCGATGGTGCTCACACGGCGCAGGTCCAGCACCAGGCAGCGGCAGTCGCTGGTCAGCGTTTCGCATTCGCTGGTCAGCCGGGCGGTGCTGCCGAAGAACAGCGCGCCCTCGAGCTCGAAAACGATGACGCGGCGGCGCGCGCCGCGCAGCACGGCTTCCTGCTCGGGCCGATAGATGCGCCGCGACGGGCGCTGGTCGGCGCTGTAGCGGTCGCGCAGCAGAGAGCGGTTGAGGCTGCGCATGAAAACCAGCATCGACAGCAGCACGCCCACAGTCAGACCCGCGAAGAAGCCGCCGGCCACCGTCACCGCGCAGACAACCGCCACCACCGCCAGGCTCAGCCGCACTTCTGGCGACCGTTCGCCGGCCCGCCACTGGCGCAACAACTGGCGTGTCCACCGGTCGCTCAGCGAGATGGCGATCGTCACCATCACGCCGGCCAGCGCAGCCTTGGGCAGAAGCGCCAGCAGCGGTCCGCCCACGGCATACATCAGCGCAAAGCTCAAGGCGGCGACGACAGCCGGGCGCCGGCCGGGGGCGCCACTGTCAATCAGCTGCAAGGCACGCGCGCGCCCCATGGACAGGGGTATGCCGCCGCACAAGCCGCTCGCCACGTTGGCAGCGCCCAGGGCCATCAGTTCACGCCGGCTGTCGTGCTTGCCGCCCGTCGCCTGGTCCACCGCCATGGCCGAGAAGATGGATTCCAGCGAGCCGATGAACGCCAGCGCGGCGGCCGTCAGCAAGACCACAGAGCCATGCCGCTGCCACAAGTCGCGTGTCGTGGCGTTGCCCAGCGGCAGCAGCGCATCGGGCATGACCCAGCCCTGCGGCAAGGCGCCCACCATGCTGCCGAGGCGGGCGCCGGGCATCAGCCTGTACAGCGCGGCATACAGGCCAATGCCCACAGCCAGGCCCAGCAGCGGCGCGGGTATGGCGCGACATCTCGGGCCCAGCAACCAGACCGCAGCGGCAGCCGTCACGCCGATCAGCAAGGCCAGGGGCTGAATCTGCATCAGCGTTCTGGGGTCGGTCAGTTCGCTCGTCAGTGGCAGGCCCAGCAAGGGTCGCAACTGCGCGAACAAGATCAGCAACACGATGCCGCTCATGAACCCCGCCAGTACCGGCTGCGGCACGAACCGCGCCAGGCGGCCCAGGCCGGCCACGCCGAATCCGACTTGCAGCAGACCCATCAGCACCACCGCGCTGCCCAGCACGGCGGCCAATGACAGCAGCCCCTGAACACTGGCCAAGTCGACTTGCGGGTCGCGGCCTACCTGTGCTGCCAAAGCGGCAAAGATCACCGTCGTCGCCGAACTCGGCATACCAGCCGGCGATGCGGTTGAGCCGCTGAAGGCATAGACCAGACCGCCGGCGATGACAGCCACCAGGGCGGCCTTGATGCCCATCTGAATCGCGGCCGGCCCCAAAGTAGCGGTGGCCACGATGCCCAGTGACAGGACCGCGACCAGGGCGGTCAAGGCATTGACGGCGCCGGCCAGCAGATCGGCAGGGGCACTCGCGGGTCGGCTCAAGACGGCACTCATCTGCAGCAGAGTTTAGGTCCGGCAGGTGCGGCACACGCGGCACATGCGGCACATGCGCCGCTTCTTGCAGTGCTTCGTGCCGCCCTTCAATCTCGGAGCGGACATCGGCCTGGACTGCAGCCAACCGCGCCCGTCATCAAGCCCGCGCTGTGGGTTAAGCCGCTGCTCGAACACCGCTACCACGGCCGAAGGGGACTGGGTAGGAGCCGTTCGACAAGCCGACGATCACCCAGCCGTCGTTGCTGATGGTTGTCGCTGATCCTCGTCGCAGATCGACGTTGCAGATCGACGTCGCAGATTGACGTCGCAGATTGACGTCACAGAGGCCTGTGGCACCCGCGCTGTCGTCGAACTGCAGGTTGGGGCACAGGCTCAGCATGCCGTTGTTCAACAGCGCTACCTGATGAACAGACTTTTCTCGCCAGCCGAAGACGCCATGACTGGCGCGGGGCACACCGGTCTGCCCGCCACAGAACAAGAGGTTGTCAGGCTTCCGAGCGTGACCCTCAAGTCCAGACGATCTGAAACTGGGGTAAACACAAAAAACGGAACGTTGTGTACCGGAAGTCAGAGCCCTATCATTTTGGCCTGACGTGGCTTCACCGGGGCTGCACTCTTCGAAAGACTGCCCCAGCACCATGCCCCAGCCGGCTGACGACACCTATGACCACATCGTCGTTGGCGCGGGTTCCGCAGGCTGCGTGCTGGCCGGGCGGCTGAGTGAAGACCCTGCAGTGCGCGTGCTGCTGCTCGAAGCCGGGCCGCGCGACACATCGCCCTGGATCCACCTGCCTATCGGTTATGGCAAGACGATGTGGAGCTCGACGCTGAATTGGCGTTATTACACCGACCCCGACCCCAACATGAACGGCCGGCGCGTCTATTGGCCGCGTGGCAAGACGCTCGGGGGCAGCAGCGCCATCAACGGCCTGATCTACATCCGCGGCCAGCGGCAAGACTACGACGGCTGGGCAGCGCTGGGCAATGCCGGCTGGGGCTGGGACAGCGTGCTGCCCTACTTCATCCGGTCCGAAGGCAACCAGCGCGGCGCCAGCAGGCACCACGGTGGCGACGGGCCGCTGAAGGTATCGGACATCGGGGCGCGCAACCCGCTGATCGATGCTTTCATCGCCGGTGCCGGCGAACAGGGCGTGCCTTCGACCGACGACTTCAACACCGGCCAGCAGGAAGGCGCCGGCTACTACCAGTTGACCACCCACAAGGGCTGGCGCTGCAGCACTGCCACGGCCTACCTGCGGCCGGCGCGCGGGCGGCCCAACCTGCGCATCGAAACGCGCGCATTTGCCTCCCGGCTGCTGATGGATGGACAGCGTGCCACAGGCGTCGAGTGGCGGCAGGGCGGCTTGATGCGCCAGGCCCATTCGCGCGGCGACGTGCTGCTGGCGGCCGGCGCCTTGCAGTCGCCGCAGCTGCTGCAGTTGTCGGGCATCGGCCCGGCCGACCTGCTGCAGCGGCACGGCATCGCTGTGGTGCATCACTTGCCCGGGGTCGGTGAGAACTTGCAGGACCACCTGCAGATTCGCGTGACGCTGGAGGCCACCGGCCCCACCACCAACGACCAGTTGCGTTCGCTGTTCGGGCAGGCCCGTGTGGGCCTGCAGTGGCTGTTGCACCGCACCGGGCCGGTGGCAGTGGGCATCAACCAGGGTGGATGCTTCATGCGCGCCTTGCCCGAAGCCGACCGGCCCGACATCCAGTTTCATGTCGCCACGCTGTCGGCCGACATGGCCGGCGGCAAGGTACATCCGTTCTCGGGCTTCACGATGTCCACCTGCCAATTGCGGCCCGAGTCGCGCGGGCATGTGCGCATTCGCAGCACCGACCCGTTCGAACCGCCGGAAATGCAGCCCAATTACCTGTCCACCGACCTGGACCGCCGCACCACGGTGGCCGGCGTGAGGGCAGCGCGTGCCATCGCGGCCAGTGCTGCCATGCGCCCGTTCGTGCGGCGCGAAGTCAAGCCCGGTCCAGAGGCCGACAGCGATGAAGCGCTGCTGGAGTTCTGCCGCGACAACGGCGCCACCATCTTCCACCCCAGCGGCACTTGCAAGATGGGCACGGACGCGATGGCGGTGCTGGACGAACGCCTGCGTGTGCGCGGCGTGGCGGGCTTGCGTGTGGTGGACTGTTCAGCCATGCCCACGCTGGTCTCGGGCAACACCAATGGGCCGGTGGTCATGATGGCCGAGAAAGCCGTGGACATGATCCGCCAGGACGCTGGCCGCGGCTGACACAGCGCGCCCGGCAGCGTACGGCGTTAGTTCGGCGTTAGTTCGGCGTTAGGGCAGCGTTAGTACAGCATTGGTCTGGCGTTAGTCCGGCCTTAGTCCGGCGTTAGTCCGGCGTTAGTTCGGCCGTAGTTCTGCGTCAATACCGCCGCTAAACCCCGTTAAGCGGCCATGGCCGCAGCCGGCAACCCAAGAACCCTGCGCGCCTCGGCAGGCGTGGCCACGTGCCGGCCATGCCGCTCGCAGGCCTCGGCCACCTTGGCCACCAGTTCGGCATTGCTGGCGGCCAGCCGGGTGGGGTCGTAACGCAGGTTGTCTTCCAGGCCAGTGCGCACATGGCCGCCTGCTTCCAGGCACCACTGGTTCACCTCCCACTGCCAGCGGCCGGTGCCGGCAGCCACCCAGGTGGCGTCGGGCAGCAGCTCGGCCAGCTCGGCGCGCAGGAAGTCGAACACCTGGCGGCGCGCCGGCAGCGCGTTGGCGATGCCCAGCACGAACTGAACGTGCAGCGGCCCTTCGATCAGCCCCTTCTTTGCCAGGTTGGCGGCGTTGTAAAGCATCGCCAGGTCGAAGACCTCGATCTCGGGCTTGATGCCGTTGTCGCGCATGGTGCGCGCCAGGCCTTCGACGAACTCGGGCGGGTTCTCGTAGATGCTGGCCGGGAAGTTCACCGAGCCGGTGGCCAGTGAAGCCATGTCCGGCTTCAGATGCAGCATGGAAGCACGCGCCGCCTGGTCGCGCCCACGGCCGCCGGTGCTGAACTGCATGATCATGCCCGGGCAGTGCTTGCGCACGCCTTCCTGCACGCGGGCGAACAGTTCAGGGTCGGAGCTGGGGCTCTCGTCGGGGTTGCGCACGTGCACGTGTACCAGCGACGCGCCAGCCTCGAAAGCCTCGTGCGTGGACTCGATCTGCTCGGCCGGTGTCACCGGCACTGCCGGGTTGTCTTTCTTTCGGGGCAGAGCGCCTGTGATGGCAACGGTGATGACGACAGGGTGGGTCATGGTGTCCTTGCTGCCTTGACGACGAGGCGGTGGATGTTGCATAGGGGTTCGCCCCATTGGATTCCGGAAAACGGACCGCAGAATTCCATTATTGCGGTGCTAAATTGCACATGCAAGAATTTCTTCCAGCCAAGTTTTCTGTTTTTTGCAGCCGAAATGTCACCCGTTTCTTCCCCCGCCGGCCCGCTCAGTTTCCAGGACGTTCTGCAGTTGGTGGAACTGATCCAGAGCTCGTCTCGCTTCAGCGAATTGAAGCTGCGTTCGGGTGGCCTGGAGATCGAACTTCGGCGCGGTGGGCCGGCCACTCCCGCAGGGGTGCCCGCCTCGACGCCAGCGCCCGCGCCCACTTCGGCCGGCGCGACCGAAGCGGCTGAATGGCCTGCGCAACAACCTGTTGCTGCGGAGACGCAAGCGACCCAGGCACCCGTCCTGCACACACCGCCAGGCGCGCACGTGGTGACGGCACCGATGATGGGCACCGTCTACCGCGCCCCCGAACCCGGCGCCGCGCCTTACGTGCAGCCGGGTCAGCACGTTGAGGCTGGCCAGCAGCTGTGCATCGTCGAAGTGATGAAGCTGATGAACGCCGTGCATGCAGAACACGCTGGCGTCGTCAGCCAGGTCCTGGTGGCCGACGGACAACTGGTCGAATTCGGCCAGCCGCTGGTGGTCATCAGCCCCACGGTTGCTCCGGCCTGAAGCTGCAGCCATGACGTCCGCCGCTATCGCCCCCCGCCCGCTGCAGCGCGTGCTGGTGGCCAACCGCGGCGAGATCGCGGTGCGCATCCACCGCGCCTGCCATGAACTGGGCTTGCCCACCGTGCAGGTGTATTCCGAAGCCGACCGCGACTCGATGGCTGTACAGATGGCCGACCGCGCCGTCTGCATCGGCCCGCCGCGCAGCAGCGACAGCTACCTGCGTGGCGACCTGATCGTGCAAGCCGCACTGGCGTTGGGCGCCGACGCGGTGCACCCGGGTTACGGCTTCCTGTCCGAGAACGCCGGCTTCGCGCGCCTGTGCGACGCCCACGGCCTGACCTTCATCGGCCCGCCGGCCGACGCCATTGCCATGATGGGCGACAAGGCCCGCGCCCGCGAGATGGCCCGTGAAGCCGGCATGCCCGTCACACCCGGCTCCAGCGGCACGCTGGCCAACGCAGAAGCTGCCCGCGCCGTGGCCGCCGAATTGGGCTACCCGGTCATCCTGAAAGCTGTTGCCGGTGGCGGCGGGCGTGGCATGCGCGTGGTGCAGGCCGAGGCCGATCTGGCCGGCCACTTCGACGCTGCCGTACACGAAGCGCGTGCAGCCTTCGGCGACGGCGCGGTGTATGTCGAGAAGTTCCTCACTGGCATCCGGCATGTCGAGATCCAGATTTTGTCCGATGGCGACACCGTGCTGCACCTGGGCGAGCGTGACTGTTCATCGCAGCGCCGCAACCAGAAGCTGGTAGAGGAAAGCCCTTGCCCGGCGCTGCTGCCGGCCCTGCGCCAGGCCATGGGTGACGCGGCCGTGCAACTGGCGCGGCACGTGGGCTACCGAAGCGCCGGCACCGTCGAATGCATCGTCGACCCGGCCAGCAACGCCTTCTTCTTCATGGAGATGAACACGCGCATCCAGGTCGAGCACCCGGTGACCGAATGCGTCACCGGCATCGACATCGTGAAAGAGCAGATTCGCATCGCCGGCGGCGCCATGCTGTCGTTGCGTCAGGCCGACGTGCAGATGCAGGGCCACGCCATTGAATGCCGCATCAATGCTGAAGACCCGCAGCGCGGCTTCGCGCCCAGCCCGGGCCGCATCACCGCGCTGCACTTTCCGGGTGGGCCGGGCATCCGAGTCGATTCGCACCTGCGCGCCGGCATGCAGGTGGTGCCGTACTACGACTCGCTCATCGCCAAGATCATCGCCTGGGGCCGCGACCGCGACGAAGCGCTGGCCCGCATGCGACGCGCGCTGGCCGAACTGCAGGTCGACGGCGTGGCCACCACCGCCGGCTTCATCGCGCGGCTGATCGACAGCGACGCCTTCCGCCGCGGCGCCGTGCACACGCGCTTCGTCGAAGCTTTCATGCTGGAGCAGCCCGCATGACCCGCCAGTACGGACTCGTCGACGTCACGCTGCGCGACGCGCACCAGTGCCTGTGGTCCACGCGCATGACCACGCCGATGATGACGCCCATCCTCTGGGCCATCGACCAGGTGGGCTACGCCTTCATCAACATCCTGGGCGGCGCGGTGTTCGACGTGCAGGTGCGCTTCCTGCGCGAGAACCCCTGGGAACGCGTGGGCCTGCTGTGCAGCCAGTTGCGCACGCCCTGCGACGGGCTGACGCGCGGGCAGAGTCTGTACACCTTCGAGCTGTTCCCCGACGACGTGGTGGCGCTGAATTCAAAGGTGCTGGCGCGGCGTGGCCTGAAGGTGCTGACCGTGTACGACGCGCTGAACGACATGCGCAACATCGCGTCATCGGTGAGCTCGGCGCATGAAGCCGGCATGCAGGTCAATGCGATGCTGGTCTATGCCTTGTCGCCTGTGCACGACGACGCTTTTTTTAGCCAGCGCACGCGCGAGCTGGTGGCGTTGAAGGCCGACTTCATCAGCGTCAAAGATCCCACCGGCCTGCTGACCGTCAAGCGGGCCGAGACACTTTTTCCAGCCATCGTTGCCGCCGCCGCCGGCACGCCGGTGCAACTGCACACGCACTGCCAGTCTGCCCAGGCGCCCGACGTGCACGCGGTGGCCATGCGTTGCGGCATCCGCTATGGCCACACGGCGGTGCAGCCGCTGGCCAACGGTGCGTCGCTGCCGGCAGCCGAAGATGTTGACGACCGCGCACGCGCACTGGGCGTTCACACCGGCATCGACCGCAGCGCGCTGGCCGAAGTCAGCGCCTATTTCGCGCTGTTGGCCGAACGCGAAGGCCTGCCACGCGGCCGGCCGCAGCCCTGCGACCCCGCGCTGTTCGATCACCAAGTGCCGGGCGGGATGATCAGCAACCTGAAGTCGCAGCTGGCAGCGATGCAGATGGGGCACCGGCTGCCCGAGATACTGGAAGAGACGGCGCGAGTGCGCCGCGACCTGGGCTACCCGATCTTGGTCAGCCCCTTCGCGCAGTACATCGTCACCCAGGCCGTTCTGAACGTGGTGCAGGGCGAGCGCTACAAGACCATTCCCGACGAGGTGCGCCGCTATGCGTTGGGCGGCTACGGCCGGCTGGCCGCCCAGCCTTCAGCCGAATTCATGGACCGCGCGCGCATTCGCCCAGGCGACGTGTCTACTGCGGCGCCTGCAGCAGCGCTGCCACCCGCCTTGCCCCGCCTGCGCCAGCAACTGGGGGCCTCGGCCAGCGACGAAGACCTGTTGCTGGCCGCGTTTTACGACCGTTCCCTCATCGACGCGCTGCAGCCGCTGGCCACACCACCGCGGCTGAGCACCACGCCGCTGATGGAGCTGCTGCGCTTTCTCGAATCCCGCAACGACCTGCAGCGTGCCAGCGTGCGCTATGCAGGCGCTGAGATCACGTTGTCGGGCTGATGCCGCGACGCACGTGTGTTCCAGAAGAGGCCGCAGATGGCCCGCAGACAGCCATGAAGAGCCCATGAAAAGCCCATAGAGAGCCCCTAGAGAGCCCACGAAAAGTCCCCCGTCCCATCACCCCACCAGGAGAAACGCATGAGCCAACGCACCCCAGACTTCAGCCCCCCGCGCCGCCAGTTGATTGCCGCCGCAGCTGCCACCGCAGCGGCAGCCAGCCTGGCCTGGCCGCTGGCCGCAGCGGCGCAAAGCGCCGCCAGCACCGGCAGCACCGGCAGCACCGCCTGGGGCTGGCCGACACCGTACGAACGCATCTCCGAGAAGTCGATCGCCTGGATGAAAGACAAGGGCTGGTGGCCGATGACGGTGGCATTCCAGCCGCCGTGGTCGGGCCAGAACGCCATCTTCGTGGTCATGAACCAGCAAAAGATGCTGCAATCCCGCGGCATCGAAGCGAATTTCCAGGCCTTCCCGTCGGGGCCGACACTGAACGAAGTGTTCGTTTCCGGGCGTGCGCAAGTAGGCAATGGTGGCAACTTTCCGCTGAACACGCTGATCGACCGCAATGTGCCGGTGCGCGCAATTGCCCTGCACTCGATCAACCTGCGCCACCAGATGATCGTGCCCAACGATTCGCCCTTGAAGACCATCACCGACCTGCGTGGCGGCAACCCGGCCACCAAAGAGCCCTGGGTCATCGGCATCGCTACCGGCTCGTCGGGCGAGTTCTATCTGCAGCTGACGCTGGCCGCCAACAAGCTGACCATCGGCAAGGACGTAACGCTTCGCAACATGCCGCCGCCCGAGCAAGCCCTGCTGCCCAAAGGCATCGACGCCGTCGTGCCTTGGGACTTCACCAACTCGCTGATCATCAACGAACGCAAGACCGGGCGCGCCATCGACGTGCACTACCCGTACATGATGTACCTGGGGGTGACCTACATTCGCCAGGAGTTGGTGGACAACGTGCCCGACATCGCGCAGGCCATTGCCGATTCCATCGTCGAGTCGCAACTTTGGATCCGGATGAACCCGGAAAAGACCGTCGACGCGATGCTGGAAGAGCCGAACCTGCGCCTGCTGCCGCGCCCGCTGTTGACGCAGCAGGTGGCCGAATACAACAACCTCTTCAAGCCCACCTACCTGTACCCGCATACCGCGTTCTGGTTCCGCGAGAACCAGCGCACCGTGAACTGGCTGTTCGAGAACAAGCGCATGCGCACGCCGCTGACGGAAAACGAATTCGCGGCGGTCTTCAAGCCCGAATTCATCGAGCGCAGCTTCAACCGTCTGGGCTGGGCCATCCCCAAGCAGCCGCCGTTCCTGCCTGCAGGTTGGGCCGGCAAAGTGGGTGAACCCCCGTACCCGGAATACTTAAGCTCTCAGACCATGAAAGCGCCGCAGAAATTTCCAGAGCCAGGCGACTTGGTCAAACCCTGGACCTTCAACGGCGTGACCTACCGGCCTTGATCTTGCTGGGGCCTAGGCGCCCCAGCTTTTGGCCAGCTCTTACCCAGCACCTACCTGGCCCTGGCCCTGTCGACTTCATCCCTTTCATGAGAGACCACCATGCCTGAGCAGGCCACCTTTGCCTCTGCCAGCACACTGACCGCGGACGAACGCGCCGCCCTGAATGCGCTGCAGCGCGCGCCGGGTTGGTTCGACCGCAGCGCCCGTGTGCTGGGCCTGGTCGGCTTCTTCGGGCTGTGGCAGCTTATTTCCTCGGTGGTCTTGCCCAGGGTGGACGCCAATCTGGTGACGCTGATGCCGCCGCCCACCGAGGTGCTGGCCGCGGCCTGGGAACTGATCCAGTCCGGCGAACTGGCCAAGCACTTCTGGGCCAGCCTGAAGCGCGAACTGGTCGCCTTTGTCTACGCCTCGTCCGCCATTCCCATCGGCATCCTGATGGGCTGGTCCAAGACCGCCCAAAGCCTGCTCGAACCGGTGTTCGAGATGTTGCGCCCCATACCGCCCATCGCCTGGATTCCGCTGGCCATCCTGTGGTTCGGCATCGGTGACCTGCAAAACCAGTTCATCATCTTCCTGGGCATCTTTTTCCCCTTGTTGATCAACACCATCGCCGGCGTCAAGAACGTCGAACACAACGTGGTGCGCGCTGCGCGCTGTCTGGGTGCGTCTGAAATGGACGTGTTGCTCAAGGTCGTGTTTCGTGCGGCCATGCCCCAGATCATCACCGGCATTCGCGTCGGCCTGGGCGTGGGCTGGATGGCGCTGGTGGCAGCCGAACTGGTGGGCGCCACGTCCGGCCTGGGCTGGCTGATTTCTGATGCCCGCAGCGTGCTGCGCACCGACATCATCCTGGTGGGCATGGTGTCGATCGGCGCAGCCGGGTTGATGATCGACCAGGGCCTGCGCTGGACGGCCAAGAAGCTGCTGCCCTGGTCTTTGGCGATGACGAAGTAGGAGATCGGCGATGGGCGTTTTACAGGTTCAGAACGTGGTCAAGATCTACCCCGGGCACAGTTCATCTGATGATCCGGTGAAGGCGCTGGCCGATGTGTCCTTCACCGTCAACGACAACGAGTTCTGCTCGATCCTGGGCCACTCGGGCTGCGGCAAGACCACCTTGCTCAACATCATGGCCGGCTTCGATGCTGCCACCCTGGGCCGCATCACGCTGGACGGCAAACCCGTCGGCCCGCCGGGCTGGGAACGCGCCATGATCTTTCAGGACTACGCGCTTTTCCCCTGGCTCACGGTAATGGGTAACGTCAGCTTCGGGTTGAAGGTGAAGAGGCTGCCATTTCCTGAACAGCAGCGTTTGGCGCAAAGGCAGATCGAACTGGTGGGGCTGACAGGCTTCGAGAACCGTTACCCGCACCAGCTGTCGGGCGGCATGCGCCAGCGTGTGGCGATCGCGCGTGCGTTGGCGGTGGACCCTTCGGTACTGCTGATGGACGAGCCCTTTGCCGCGCTGGACGCGCAAAACCGCAGCATGCTGCAAGACGAGATGGTGCGCATCTTCATCAAGCAGCAAAAGACCATGGTGCTGGTGACGCATTCGATCGAAGAGGCGATCAAGCTGTCCGATCGCATCATCGTCATGACGCGGCGGCCCGGGCGCGTGAAGGCCAACATCGAGGTCGACATGCCGCGCCCGCGCCAGGAAGAGTCGCCCGCGTTCGTGGCCATGAAGGCGCGCATCCGCGACCTTATCCACGACGAGTTCGACCTGGCTGAAGTACCCAATGCCGTTGCGGCTCAGGCCTGACTTCGCCTGGCGGAACCCGTTGCGCGCGCTGACCCACCCGGAGGCGGCGCTGGACGAGGCCGCCGCGCGCTAGTGGAGTGTTCGACACTATGTGGAACTTAAGAAAACCGATGGATTGGGTTGTCTGGCCAGGCGCAAACCACAGCGATGCTCTTTTGCATCGCGCGGATTTGCAACGACTCCAGGCGACCCAAGACGCGGTTTGATGTTCCACATAGCGTCGAACAATGCACTGGATGCCAGCCCTTGACAGCACGCTGGCCTGGGCGCTGGTTATCGCGCTGATGGGCGGCCTGGTGCGCGGCACCACGGGCTTTGGTGCGGCGATGGTGATGACGCCGCCGCTGGCGCTGCTGCTGGGCCCGCGCGTGGCCGTGCCGGTGACGCTGCTGCTCGAGACGTTTGCGGCACTGAGCATGCTGCCCGCAGCCGCGCGCATTGCCAGTTGGCGCGTGATCGGGCCCATCGGGGCTGCGGCTGTGCTGGCCGTGCCGCTGGGTGGCTGGCTGCTGGCCGTGGCCGACGCGCTGACGCTGCGCCGGCTGATCGCCGGCACCGTGGTGCTGTTCTCGCTGGCGATGTTGTCGGGCCTGCGTTACCAGGGCCGACAGCGGCTGGGTACTTCGCTGGCGCTGGGCACGCTCAGCGGTGCGATGCTGGGTGCCACCAGCATCGGCGGGCCGCCGGTCATCCTGTACCTGCTGTCCGGGCCCGACCCGGCGGCCGTGACGCGCGCCAACCTCAGTTTGTACCTGGTGTTGATCTCCGCTGCCGGCCTGGTGATGCTGGCAGCCACGGGCGTGCTCACCGTGGCCACCGGATACACCGCGCTGCTGCTGGCGCCAGCTTTCGTGCTGGGCGTGCTGGCCGGCACCCGGTTGTTTTCACGTTTCAGCGACCAGCGCTTTCGGCAACTGACCATGCTGTTGATGTGCGGTGTGGCTCTGGGCGTTCTGCTGGTGTGACGGGCGCCGGCATCGGCAACTAAACGGTCGGCCCGCTGTCGCCCGGCTTCGGCAGGCTCTGGCATTCCCGGTACAGCCGCACCGTGCAGTTCGCGCAGATGGCCGCGTCCAGCCGCGGGAAGATGCCGCCAATGGCATCGCGCTTGCTCGGGAACACGTGGTCGGCACCCAGGTCCCGCATGAAGCCCAGCCGTGCCCACAGCTGCAACACCTGCGGGCGCGGGCGGTGGAAGTACAGGTCGCCGCCCATCGCGCGGCGCGCCGTCAGTTCCTGCCGCCACATGTCGGCCGCCGCCAGATCGATGAAGTTCATGCTCTTGGCCATCACCAGCAGGTGGCGCTGCGCGCCTTGCGGCGTGCGCAGGTCACGCAGCTGGTCGCTCACCCAGGGCACGGCACCGAAGTAGACCTCGCCTTCCATGCGCAGCATCTTCAGCTGCGGGCATTCGGGCAGCGGCGCGGCGGCGTCGGCCAGCATCACCATGCTGCGCCCGGGCGCCATGGTGTCGAAGCCCATCGTGCGCATCGCCGGTTTGGACGTGCGGTGCAGGTAGATCACCAGCGACAGGATGGTGCCCAGCAGGATGGCCATCTCGATGCGGATGCTGACGGTGGCCAACGCGGTGGCCGCAGCGATGGCGAAGTCGCTGTGGCTGGCCTGCCAAAGGCGGCGCCAGCCCGGCACATCGAACAGCGACCAGGCAATCAGCAACAGCAGCGCGGCGATGGTTGGGTACGGAATCTGCGCCAGCAGCGGCGCGCTGACGGCAATCAGCGCCAGCAGCAGCAGGGCGGAGAACACGGCGGCCAGCGGCGTGCGCGCGCCGGCCTCGATGTTCGGCATCGAGCGGTTCAGCGAACCGCAGGAGACATAGCACTGGAAGAAACCGCCGACCACGTTGCTCAGGCCCTGGCCCACGAATTCGCGGTTGGTCGATATCTGCTGACCCGACCGTTCTGCAACCGCCTTGGCGATGGATATGGACTGGCCGAGCGCGACGATGGTCAGCGCGAACGAGATGCCCACCAAATCGGGCAGCGAACGCCAGTCCACCTGGGGCAAGTGCAGGGTGGGCCAAATGGGCGGGATGGCGCCCACCACGGCCACCGGTTGGAGCCCGTGGGTCTGCCCGGGCAAGCCGCGCAAGCCGTGCAAGAGCGGCATGTGGTTCAGGGCGAACGCTGCCAGGGTGCCTGCAGCCATCGCCAGCAAAAGGTAGGGGGTGCGCGGCAGCCAGAGCTTCAGCGCCAGCGCCACGGCCAGCGTCAAGACGCCGATGGCCAGCGCAGCAGGCGCCACCTGTTGCAGATGGGCCCCGGTGTGCTCCAGCAGCTGCAGCGGGCCCGCGCCGCGGGGTGCGGGTAAGCCAAGCAGGTCGGGGATGGCGTGCAGCACGATCAACAGCGCAGCGCCGCTCATGAAGCCGCGCAGCGCCGCTGGCGACAGGAAGTTGGCTATCGCCCCCAGCCGCAGGCCGCCAATCAACAGCTGCATCAGGCCGACGATGACCGTCACCGCCAGTGCCAGTTCGATGTAGCCGGCCGAACCGATCACCGCCAGCGGCGCCAGCGTGGCGGCCAGCGCCAGCGAGTTGGCGTTCGTCGGCCCCGACATCACATGCAGGCTGCTGCCGAACAAGGCCGCCACGATGCAGGGCACGATGGCGGTGTACAGGCCGTACTGCGGCGGCAGGCCAGCCAGCGTGGCGAACGCAAAAGCCTGCGGCAGCACCAGCAGCGCGCCCAGCAGGCCGGCCCCCAGGTCGGCGCGCAGCGTGGCTGCGCCCACCGTGCGCACCCAGGGCCCGAAGAGCCTGGCTGCCGGGTCCATCAGCGCAGGCATCTTGTTTCCCGCCTCAGGACACGACCTGGTAGTACAGGTTCTGTGGGTGCCGGGCCTGCGCGAAGAACAGCCAGCGGTCGGCCATCAGGCCAGGCACTTGCACCAGCACGGCCGCCACCCAGGGCCACACGCCGCCCGCGTACAGCCCCCAGACCGCCAGCCATGCCGGCAGCAAGAACCCCAGGCCCAGGCTGGCGTAGCGGATGCGCCGCAGGCCGGCCTGCGTGGCGCGATGGAAGAACTCGCGCGTATTGAAAGCCCCGGCCGACATGCCCATCGACACCTGCCGCAATTGCGGCGCCTGGATGCCGGTGGCCGACTGCAGGGTGCTGACCGGCCGCAGCGCGGCGTTGCGCTGCAGCGCCGCCCAGCGCAGCGCGCCGGCCAGCAGCGTGGCCACCAGCGCTGCTGGACCTACGACACGCGCCAGTCCGGTTTCGTCGTGTAGGGCCGCCGCAGCCGCGGCCAGCAGGAAGCCCGACGACAGGCCGGCCAGGGTGAAGTTCACAAGCGTCAAGGGGTGGGCCCATTCCTGGATGAAGCGCAAGCAGGCGTAGATCATCGCCGTACACCACCACAGTAACGCAGACAGCGCCAGCACGGCCAGCGGCAAGAGCGTGTTCACCCACACGTTGGCGCTGCCCGCGCGCAGGCCCAGCCACCACAGCAGCAGCGTGCCGATCAAGGCCGGGAGCACGATGACTTCACGCGACAGCCACGAGGTGCGCCACATCATCGCCGCGCGCCAGGCCCGCTCTGGCCGCCCCAGGTGCAGGAACGACGCGCCCAGCCCCACCAGCAGCAGCACCAGGGCCGCGCCCAGCATGACCGGGGCGAACTGCGGTTGCTGCAACGGCACCCCGCCCAGCGCGGCCAGCGCCAGCGCCACGACCAGGCCCTGCGCTAGGCCTGCCACGGTGGTGAAGACGATGACGGAGAAGGCGGGGTTCATGGCAGCGGCAGGGCGGCAGGCATGTCAGCTGCGGTCGCGTTCTGAAGGCAGCGGCTTGTTGGCGCCCACCGCCGTGGTCGGCCGGCGCGGCAAGTACTGGTTCGCCGGCTGCGTGTTCCATTCCGGCATCAGCGCATAGCCACCGCGGTCGCGGATGGCTTGCGAAACCTCGCTCTCGGGGTCTTTCACGTCGCCGAACAGCCGCGCGCCGGTGGGGCAAGCCTTGACGCAGGCCGGCTGGCGGTCTGCAGCCGACATGCTGGCGTCGTAAATACGGTCGACGCACAGCGTGCACTTGGTCATCACCTGGCTCTCTTCGTCCAGTTCGCGGGCGCCGTAGGGGCAGGCCCAGGCGCAGTATTTGCAGCCGATGCACTTGTCGGCGTCGACCAGCACGATGCCGTCTTCGGCGCGTTTGTAGCTGGCGCCGGTGGGGCACACCGGCACGCAGGGCGGGTCTTCGCAGTGCAGGCAGCTCTTGGGGAAGTGGATGGTCTCGGTCAGCGGGAAGCTGCCGGCTTCATAGGTCTGCACCCGGTTGAAGAAGGTCCCGCTGGGGTTGGCGCTGCGCGCGTTCTGGTCGCTCAGCGGCCCGGCTGCGCCGCCGTTGTTCCATTCCTTGCAGGACGTGACGCAGGCATGGCAGCCCACGCACACGTTCAGGTCGATCACCAGCGCCAGTTGGCGCGCCAGCGTCTTCTCGCCCACCAGGGGTGCACTCGGCGTCGGGGTCTCATTCAGCGCGTTGCTTTGCAGCATGCTTTTCAGCCAGGCGATCATGGCCGGTCCTTTCGCGCCGTGTCCACCCGGTGCGCCACGCGCGCTTGCGGCGACGAAACTTCGGGCTCCTCGGGGTCGGCCGGGCGGATGCGCACCCGCACGTCGTACCAGCCGGCCTGCCCGGTGATGGGGTCGGAATTGCTGATGCGGCCGCCGTCGGCGGTGGGCAGTTCGTCGTTGATCAGGTGGTTCAGCAGGAAGCCTTTGCGCGCTTCGTCGGCGCCGGGGGCCAACTGCCAGGCGCCGTCGGCCTTGCCGATGGCATTCCAGGTCCACACCGTACCGGGCTCGACGGCTTCGCTGTAGCGCAGCATGCAGCGCACTTTCCCCCAGGCGCTTTCGACCCAGCACCACCCGCCGTCAGCGATGCCGGCGGCCTGCGCGGTGACCGGGTTCACGTGCAGGTAGTTGTGGCTGTGAATCTGCCGCAGCCATTCGTTCTGCGAATCCCAGCTGTGGTACTGCGCCATCGGCCGCTGCGTGATGGCCGCCAGCGGGTAAGCAGCGGTGTCCACCGCCGCGTGTTCCAGCGGCGGGTACCAGAAGGGCAGGGGGTCGAAGTAGGTGGCGATGCGTTCGCGCAGGTGCTCGGGCGGCTGGCGGCCGCGGGTCTTGCCTTGCGCTGCCAGGCGAAAGCTCTGCAGCGTGTCGCTGTACAGCGCCAGTTGCACGACATCGTTCTTCTGCCGCCAGCCTTTGTCCTTCGCGAAGTCCAGGTACGCGCGGTTCCAGTTGCGCATGTAGTGCATGGTGTCGGGCAGGGGGTGCTGGAAGACGCAGTTGTTCTTGGCGTACATCTCCCACTGCTTGGGGTTGGGCGCGCCGCGCAGGTGCTCGGTGCCGTCCTTGCCGCGCCAGCCCATCAGGAAGCCGATGCCGGGGGCGGACTCGAAGTTGACGACAAAGTCAGGGTAGTCCTTGAACTTGCGCGCGCCCTCAGGCGTGGTGAAGGCCGGGAACTTCAGCCGCGAGGCCAGTTCCACCAGCACTTCCTGGAACGGCCGGCACTGGGCGGTGGGCGGCAGCACCGGCACGCGCACCGAATCGACGGGGCCGTCGAAATCGCTGATCGGCCGGTCCAGCATGCCCATCACGTCGTGACGTTCCAGGTAGGTGGTATCAGGCAGCACCAGGTCGGCGAAGGCCACCATCTCGCTCTGGAAGGCGTCGCAGACCACCAGGAAGGGAATCTGGAAATCACCATCGGCGTTTTTCGCGTTCAGCATCTCGCGCACGGCCATCGTGTTCATCGTCGAATTCCAGGCCATGTTGGCCATGAAGATCAACAGGGTGTCGATGCGGTAAGGGTCGCCGCGCGTGGCATTGGTGATGACGGTGTGCATCAGCCCGTGGGCCGACAACGGGTGTTCCCACGAAAAGGCGTGGTCGATGCGCATGGGCGTGCCGTCAGCGCAGATGGCCAGTTCATCGGGGCTGGCCGGAAAGCCCAGCGGCGCGGCGTTCAGTGGCGTGTTGGGCTTGATCATGTCCGGCGAATTGAAGGCGCGGAAGTTGGGCACGATGTGCCGCGGGTACGGCGCCTTGTGGCGAAAGCCACCGGGTGCATCGATGGTACCCAGCACGCTCATCAGCACGGCCAGCGCACGCACGGTCTGGAAGCCGTTGCTGTGCGCCGCCAGCCCGCGCATGGCGTGAAAGGCCACCGGGCGGCCCTGCACGCTGGCGTGTTCTGTACCCCAGGCGTCCGTCCACGGGATCGGCAGCTCGAAGGCCTGGTGCAGCGCCGTGGTGCCCAGTTCCTGCGCCAGCTTGACGATGCGCTCGGCTGGAATGCCCGTGATCTCGGCCGCCCACTGTGGCGTGCACGTGGCCACGCGCTCGCGCAGCAGCTGGAACGATGGCGCCACCGGCGTGCCGTCGGTCAGCGTGTAGTGGCCTTCGATGGCCGGGTCGGCACCGGGCGCGATGCCTTCGGGGTAGGCGGCCATCACCGTTTGCGAGACGTTCTCAAAAACCAGCTTGTTGTGCGGGTGGCGGCCGTCGCCGGGCGGGCCCTTTTCAGGGTTCGGGTCGAAGGCGAACAGGCCTTCACGCTCGCCGCTTGCACCCTCCGTCGCCAGCACCACCAGCTGCGGCGCATTGGTGTAGCGCTTCAGAAACGCGTGGTCGATCAGATCGGTGCGGATCAGCTCGTGCAGCAGCGCCATGAACAGCGCGCCATCCGTACCCGGGCGGATGGGAATCCACTCGTCGGCAATGGCCGAATAACCTGTGCGCACCGGGTTGATGGAGATGAAGCGCCCGCCGTTGCGTTTGAACTTGCCCAGTGCCATCTTCATCGGGTTGCTGTGGTGGTCTTCGGCCGTGCCGATCATCACGAACAGCTTGGCGCGCTCCAGGTCGGGGCCGCCGAATTCCCAGAAACTGCCACCGATGGTGTAGATCATTCCGGCGGCCATGTTCACCGAACAGAAGCCGCCGTGCGCCGCGTAGTTGGGCGTGCCGAACTGGCGTGCGAACAGACCTGTCAGCGCCTGCATCTGGTCGCGGCCGGTGAAGAGCGCGAACTTCTTCGGGTCGGTGGCGCGGATGTGGCGCAGACGGTCTTCCAGAATCTGAAAGGTTCGTTCCCAGCTGATGGGCTCGAATTCACCGGCGCCGCGTGCGCCGCCGGGCTTGCGCAGCAGCGGCTGCGTCAGCCGTGCGGGCGATTTCTGCTTCTGGATGCCGGCCGCGCCCTTGGCGCAGATCACGCCCTTGTTCAGCGGGTGCTCGGGGTTGCCGTCGATGTAGCGCAGTTCACCGTCCTGCAAGTGCACGCGTATGCCGCAGCGGCAGGCGCACATGTAGCAGGTGGTGGTCTTCATCTCGTTGACGGCGTTCGGCCGTGGCGAAGCGATGGGGTCGTGCAGCGGCGCGCGGGAGAGAAACTTGAACAAGGAGAGCTCCGGGGTGCAGGCAGGTGGCAGACGGTTGGCAGGCGGGTGGCAGGCGCTAAGCAGGTGATTGGCAGGAGGTCAGCAGGCGCTCAGCAGGCGGTTGACAGACGGTTAGCAGGCGCTCTGCGGCAGTCAACAAGCGGGCAGCGGTGCATCACAGCAGGGCCGCCATGTGGCGGGCGATCACGGCTTCTTCATCGGTGCGCAGCACCTGCACATTGATCGGCCCCAGCCAGGCCGCGCCGTCGACGATGCGCTGGCGCAGTGCGGCGGCGTTCTCGCCGATGCCGCCAGTGAACACCAGCGTATCGATGCCGCGCAATGCAGCAACCATGCCGCCCAGTTCACGCAGCACGTGTTCAACGAAGTAATCGACGGCCATCGTCGCAGCCGGCGCGCTGGAGGCCTGCAGCGCACGCATGTCGCTGGACAGGCCAGACAATCCCAGCAGCCCGGACTGGCGGAACAGCAGCGTCTCGACCTGCTCGGTGCGCATGCCCATCTGGCGCTGCAGGTGCAGCACCACCGCAGCGTCCAGCCTGCCGCAGCGCGTGCCCATGGGCAGGCCATCCAGCGGCGAGAAACTCATCGTCGTGGCGACCGAGCGGCCATCGTGCAACGCGCACATCGACGCGCCGTTGCCCAGGTGCGCAATCACCACGCGGCCACGCGCACCTTGCGCGTCGGCGGCCATCAGCTGCGCCATGATGGATTCGTAGGACAGGCCGTGGAAGCCATAGCGCCGCACGCCGGCGTCGAACAGCGCCTGCGTCAGCGCGAAGCGGCGGTTCAGTTCGGGTTGCGTGGCATGGAACGCGGTGTCGAAACACGCCACCTGCGGTACGCCGGGGAAGGCGCTGCGCGCGGCGCGCACGCCGGCCAGGTTGTGCGGCTGATGCAGTGGCGCCAGCGAAACCAGGGCCTCGATGCCTGCAAGCACCGCGTCGTCCACCACCACCGACCGGGTGAACTGCCAGCCGCCGTGCACGATGCGGTGGCCTACGGCGCCAATGCGCAGCCCGTGTTCTGTCAGCTGTTGCAGCACCTGCTGCATGGCCTGCGCATGCGTCGCGGCGCCGCACTGGCCCAATCCGATGCCTTCGATCTGCCCGCCGAAAACCGGCCCGCGATCCACCGCGCCCGGAGCGTACAACGCGAACTTGACCGACGACGAACCGGCGTTCAGCGTCAGCAGGTGTTCGCTCATGACCGGCAGCCCCGGTGCCGCCTCAGACGTAGTCCTTGTACTTGTCGAGAAACCGCACCGGCTTGCTCAGCGCGTCGCGGCGGAAGGGGTCGCCGAGTTCGCGCGTGCACATGACCTCGATCACGGTGGTCTTGCCTTGCGCCATTTGCGCGGCGATGGCCGCCTTGAAAGCCGGGCCCACGTCTTCCAGCTTGTCGACCGTCACGCCCTCGGCACCCATCGCGCGGGCGATGCCGGCGAAGCTTTCGCTTTCGAGTTCACCCGCGACGAAGCGGCGGTTGTAGAAGTCGACCTGGTTCTTCTTCTCTGCGCCCCACTGGCGGTTGTGGAAGACGACGGCCGTCACGGGGATGCCGTGGCGAACGCAGGTCATGAGTTCGCTCATGCTCATGCCCCAGGCACCGTCGCCAGCGTAGGCCACGGCCGGGCGGTGCATGGCGGCGGCCTTGGCGCCGATGATGGTGGGCAACGCGTAGCCGCAGTTGCCGAAGCTCATGGGCGCGAAGAAGCTGCGCGGCTCTTCGAAGCGCAGATAGCTGTTGGCGACCGAATTGATGTTGCCGATGTCGGTGCTGACCATCACGTGCGCCGGCATCGCTTTCTCGAGTTCACGCAGCACCTGGCGCGGATGCAGCCAGTTGCCGGGTTCCTTTTTCTGCTCTTCGATCATGTCCAGACTGAAGGCGTCGCGTTCGTGGGTCCAGGCGCTGAGTTCCTGTTCCCACGCGGCTTTCTCGGTGGCGATGGTGTCGGCGCGGGCGGCCTTGGTAGCGTCGCAGGCCAGCGTCTGCCCCGCCATGCGGGCCAGCAGCGCAACGGCGGCGGCCTTGGCGTCGCCGGCAATGCCCACCGATATCTTCTTCACCAGGCCCAGGTTGGTGTGGTCGGCTTCGACCTGAATGATCTTGGCGTCTTGGGGCCAGTAGTCCAGCCCGTGCTGCGGCAGGGTGCCGAATGGGCCCATGCGCGAGCCCAGCGCCAGCACCACGTCAGCCTGCGCGATGAGCTTCATGGCGGCCTTGCTGCCCTGGTAGCCCAGCGGACCGGCCCACAGCGGGTGGCTGGCGGGGAAGGCGTCGTTGCGCAAATAGCCGCACACCACCGGTGCGCCCAGGCGTTCGGCCAGCGCCTGGCATTCAGCCACCGCGTCGCCCATCACCACGCCGCCGCCGGCCAGGATGACCGGGAACTTGGCGTTGGCCAGCAGTTCTGCGGCAGCGGCCAGGCTGTGTTCACCGCCGGCGCCGCGTTCCACCCGCATCGGTTTGGGGATTTCGCAGGTGATTTCGCCGTAGAAGTAATCGCGCGGAATGTTCAGCTGCGTGGGCCCCATTTCCGACATGGCGCGATCGAAGCAGCGCGCGGTGTATTCGGCCATGCGCCTGGGGTTGTTCACATGCCCCTGGTACTTGGTGAATTCCTGGAACATCGGCAACTGGTGCGCTTCCTGGAAGCCGCCCAGCCCCATGCCCATGGTGCCGGTCTCGGGCGTGATGATGACCACCGGGCTGTGCGCCCAGTACGCTGCGGCGATGGCAGTGACGCAGTTGCTGATGCCCGGGCCGTTTTGCCCGATGACCACGCCGTGCCGGCCCGACACCCGTGCATAGCCGTCGGCCATGTGGCCGGCGCCCTGCTCGTGCACCACCGGGATGAGGCGGATGCCCGCGGGCGCAAAGATGTCCATCGCGTCCATGAAGGCCGAACCCATGATGCCGAAGATCTCGGTCACGCCATTGGCCGCCATCGTCTCGACGAAGGCCTCGGACGGCGTCATCTTCTGCATGCCGTTGATGGGCTGGTAGGCGCTGGGCGCGGCAGGCAAGGGGTCGCGGTGCATGGTGCTTGTCTCGGGTCGTTCAGAATCGCTCATCATAGGTTGCAGCGGGTTGAAGGGTCAACCAGGGTTTCCAGAAATCGGAATGAATCGTGCGAGATAACGGAACCGCTTATGATGCGGAACACATGCAGATCGTCCCCCCCTCCCGCCCCTCTCGCCCCGTTCACCCTGACATTCCGACGCTGGAAGGCGACACGCCCACGCTTCGGCTGGTGGCCTTGCTCGAGGTGATTGCCAGCCGCGACCAGCTGTTCTCGCTGCAAGCGCTGGCCGAAGCCACCGCGCTGCCCAAGCCCACGCTGCACCGCATGCTGCAGCAACTGGAAGCCGCAGGCCTGCTGCAGCGCGAAGCCGACGGCCGCCATTACGGCACCGGCGTGCGCCTGCGCCGGCTGGCCGAGAACCTGCTGCTCAACGACAGCCACCACGGCGCGCGCCACAGCGTGCTGCGCCACCTGGTGGACCAGGTGGGCGAAAGCTGCAACATCACTTCGCTGTCCGGTGGCGAAGTGGTGTACCTCGACCGCGTGGAAACAGCCGCCCCGCTGCGCTTCTATCTGCACCCCGGCTCGCGCGTGCCGGTGCATTGCTCGGCCAGCGGCAAGATTTTTCTGGCGCAGATGACGGCCGAGCAGCGGCGCCGGTTGCTGGCCCATGCGCCGCTGGAGCGCTGCACGCCCAACACGCTGACCGACATGCCTGCGCTGGAACGCGAACTCAAGCGAATTCAGCGGGCAGGCTTTGCCATCGACGACGAGGAATTCCTGCCCGGCCTGCTGTGCCTGGCCGTGGCCGTGCCGGCAACGCAGGGGCGTTCGAACCTGTGCGTGGCCGTGCAGGCGCCCGCCATACGGCTGACGGTGGCCAAGGCCAGAATGCTGCTGCCGGCCATGCAGCAGGCGGCGCTGGCGCTGTCCGAAATTGGTGCCGGCACGGCGCCCCGCGCTGGCTCCGACGGCAGCGCCAGCGCATGACGCCCCACGCCCCCGGCGCCCTGGACCCCCAGGACGCCCAAGCCTCGCCCACGTTGCGCGTCTCGGTGCGAGAGGTCTTCGGCATCGACAGCCCGCTGCTGGTGCCCGCCTTTGCCGAACCCGACGCGCATGTGCCCGAGGTCGACCCCGTCTACCGATTCCAGACCGACGTCACGCTGGCTCTGCTGGCCGGCTTCGCGCACGACCGCCGGGTGCTGGTGCAGGGTCTGCACGGCACCGGCAAGAGCAGCCACGTGGAACAAGTGGCAGCGCGCCTGAACTGGCCTTGCGTGCGCGTGAACCTGGACGGCCACATCAGCCGGCTGGACCTGGTCGGCAAAGACGCCGTCGTGCTGCGCGACGGCCAGCAGGTGACCGAATTTCAGGAAGGCATCCTGCCCTGGGCGCTGCAGCGGCCGGTGGCACTGGTGTTCGACGAATACGACGCCGGCCGCCCCGACGTGATGTTCGTCATCCAGCGCGTGCTGGAACGCGAAGGCCGCTTCACGCTGATGGACCAGAACCGCGTGCTGCGCCCGCACCCTTTCTTCCGCCTGTTCGCCACCGCCAACACCGTGGGCCTGGGCAACCTGAACGGTCTGTACCACGGTGCGCAACGCCTGAACCACGCACAGATGGACCGCTGGAACATCGTGGCGCAGCTGAACCACCTGCCGGCTGCCGAAGAAATCGCCATCGTGCTGGCCCGCGTGCCGGCACTGGCTATTCATGCCGGGCCGGCCCTGGTGGCGCAGATGGTGGCCTTCGCGGCGCTGACGCGCCAGGGCTTCGCGGTCGGTGATCTGTCGACACTGATGTCGCCGCGCACCGTCATCACCTGGGCCGAAAACCTGGGCATCTTCGGCGACCTGGCCACCGCGCTGCGTCTGTCATTTGCCAACAAGTGCGACGAAGCCGAACGGCCCGTCGTCGCCGAGTATTTCCAGCGCTGCTTCGCGCAGGACCTGGAGCCGCTGGCGTGACACCCGGGCAGGCGGCGTCGCGCCTGCAGGAACGCGTGGAAGCGTTGTGCGCAGCCAGCATCCGCGCGCTGGTGGGCCAGCCACTGCTGGCCTTCCGCGGCCGCCGCCTGCACCGCGACGGCGTGGCGCTGCCGGCCTTCGCGCCGCATCTGCACCCGGTGCTGGCGCACGACGACTTCACGTCGTTCCGTGGCGCGGCCGACGGGCTGGCGCTGCGGCTGATGCAGTCCGACGCTGCGCTGCACCAGCGCCTGTTGCCCGACGACGCGGTCGAACGGCTGCTGTTCGGCTGGATGGAGCAGCTGCGCTGCGAGTCGCTGGTGCCCGACACGCTGCCTGGCATGCGCGCCAACCTGAAGCACCGCCACGAGGCCTGGTCTGCGGGCTTCGTGCTGGCTGGGCATGCCGAGGGCGACAGCGGCCTATTCATGTTCGCCGCCGCGCAGATGGCGCGCGCCCAGGTGTGCGGGGCTGCGGTGCCGGAAGCCTTCGAAGGCCTGCTGGAAGCGCCGCGCTTCGTGCTGGGGCCGCGCATCGGTTTGACGCTGGCGGGCATGCGAGGTTCTCGACACGACCAGTTGGCATTCGCCGCCCATGCGCTGGCCCTGGCCCAGGCGGTGGCGGCCCTGCTGCGCGCAGCCGGCGCCAGCGCCGACGAGCCATCGCCCGATGTCAGCGCCCGCGATGCCGCCGCTCGCGCCGCCGCTTGCGCCGCGTTCGGGCTGTTGATGGACCCGGTGGCGGGCGCTGCCAACGAACGCTTTGCCACGTCGGTGCACGGCGCCACGCGCCAACTGGCCGACGGGACAGCCGACTACCGCGTCTTCAGCACCGCCTGGGACCGCGAGGACGACGCCGCCAGCCTGGTGCGTGCCGACGCGCTGGCCGCGCAGCGCGCGCAACTCGACAAGCGCATTGCCGCGCAGGGCGTGAACGTTGGCCGGCTGGCGCGTGAACTGCGCGCGCTGTTCGCCGTGCCCGTGGCCGACGGCTGGGACGGCGCCCAGGAAGAAGGCCTGATCGATGGCCGGACCCTGGCCCGCCTGGTCGTCAGCCCGACAGAACGGCGGCTGTTCCGCAACGAGCGCCGACAGCCGGAAGCCGACTGCGCCCTGAGCTTCCTGATCGACTGTTCGGGCTCGATGAAAACGCACGCCGAGGACGTGGCCGTGCTGGTGGACCTGTTCGCGCGCGCGCTGGACGCCGCCGGCGCCGAGTGCGAGGTGCTGGGCTTCACGACCGCGGCCTGGAACGGCGGTCGCGCCCGGCGCGCCTGGCTGGCGGCTGGCAAGCCGCCGCAGGCCGGGCGCATGAACGAGCGCCAGCACCTCGTGTTCAAGCCCTTCGGCCGACCCTGGCGCCGCGCCCGCCAAGGCGTGGCCGCGCTGTTGAAGAACGACCTCTTCCGCGAAGGCCTGGACGGCGAGGCCGTGGAATGGGCAGCAGCACGGCTGCTGCAGCGCGACGCCCGTTCGCGCGTGCTGGTGGTGGTGTCCGACGGTTCGCCGATGGACAGCGCCACGGCGCTTTCCAACGACGCGCAGTACCTGGACCGCCACCTGGCCACTGTCGTGCGGCGCATCGAGCGCGGCGGCACCCTGGCCATCCATGCGCTGGGCGTGGGCCTGGACCTGAGCCCCTGGTACCGAAGCAGCCACGTGCTGGACCTGGACGCGCGCATCGGCAACGCCATGTTCTCCGAGGTGCTGGCGCTGCTGGCGCGTGGCCGGCGCTAGGTCCGGCGCCAGGCCCGGTGCTAGCTCCGGTGTCAGCTCCGGCACTAGACCCGGCACTAGACCCGGCACTAAACCCGGCACTGAACCTGGTACCAGACCCGGCACCAGACCCGGCGGCCCACCGCGCTTGCCCCCATTGACGCCGCGCCCGCGGCCAGCGTAATGTCACGCTTCGTTGGTTGTTCCATCAAACGGACAGCCATTCCAAATGTTGGAACAACCGCTGCACGCGAGAGCCCGCATTCCTTGGACACCACCCTTGCCAAAGGCTTGAACCTGCTGGACTGGCTGACCCGCCAGCAGCGGGCGTGTGGCGTCAGCGAGTCCGCTCTGGCACTGGGCCTGGCACGCAGCAATGCGCACCGTACGCTGCAGACCCTGGTGGCCTGCGGCTGGGCCGAACAAGACGAGGCTGGCCTGTACCGCCCCACGTTGCGCCTGTTCGAACTGGGCATGCAGGTGCAGGCCGCCGTCGACGTGGCAGCGCGTGTGCGGCCGCACCTGGCGGCATTGGCAGCTGCCAGTGGCGAGACCATTCACCTGGCACGGCGCGACGGCGGCGACATCGTCTACCTGGACAAGTTCGACAGCCCGCTGCCGGTGGCCGCGTATTCGCGCATCGGCGGGCGGGCGCCGGCTTACTGTGTTGCGTCGGGCAAGGCCTTGCTGGCGGCAGAAGGGCTGGACCGCCCGGCGCTGCAGGCCCTGCTGGGTCGGGGCCCGGGTTTGGGCCGACTGGTGGCGCATACGCCCAACACTCTGACCGACATTGCTGCGTTGCAACTGGACCTGCAGCGCAGCGCCGTGCGCGGCTACGCCGAGAACCGCGAAGAATGGCGCCTGGGCGTGTGCGGCCTGGGTTCGCCAGTGTTCGATGCACGCGGCTGGCCGGTGGTCGCGGTGGGCATGAGCGTGCCCGCCAGCCGCTGCAACCGCACGCAGGCACGCGCCCTGGCCGAACAGCTGATGGGCTGTGCCGCAGCCGCCAGCAGCGCCCTTGGATTCAACCCTGACCGCGGCGCAGACCGTGGCCCCTCAAGCCGCCAACCACCCCGCCCTGCGCGGACACAACGGAGACTTCATGAAACTGCCTGACCGTCGTCGATTCGGCCTGACCCTGCTGGCGGGTGCCGCCGCCACCGCCCTGCCGCTGGGCGCCTTTGCACAAGGCTGGCCAGACAAGCCGGTGCGCTTCGTCGTGCCCTATCCGCCGGGTGGCGGCACCGACGTCATCGCGCGCATCGTGCAGGAACGTTTCCAGGCCGCGCTCGGGCAGCCGGTCGTCATCGAAAACCGCGGCGGTGCCGCTGGTTCACTGGGCACCGACGTGGTGGCCAAGGCGCCGGCCGATGGCTACACGGTGCTGTTCACGCTGTCTTCGCACACCATCAACCCGGCCATCTACCCGAAGCTGCCTTTCAATACGGTGAAGGACTTCGCGCCGGTGGGCACGGTGGCGTCGCTGCCGCAAATTCTGGTGGCAAACCCGCAGTTCGCCGCCAACACGGTGGCCGAACTGACGGCCCTGGCCAAAGCCAAACCCGGCAGCATCGCGTACGCATCGGTGGGCAACGGGTCACCCGGGCACCTGGCCGGCGAGCTGTACAAGCTGCGCACTGGCGCCCAGCTGACACACGTGCCCTACCGCGGCGGCGGCCCGGCCGTCACCGACGTGATGGGCGGGCAGGTGCCGCTGCTGTGGGTGTCCATCCCTGCCGCGGCGCAGTTCGTCAAGACCGGCAAGCTGAAGGCGCTGGCGGTGTCCACCGTCACGCGCAGCGCCGCCTTCCCGAACGTGTCCACGATGCAGGAAGCCGGTGTTGCCGACTTCGAGGTCGACAGCTGGTACGCCATGTTCGTGCCGGCCAAGACACCGCGCGCGGTGGTGGACAAGCTGAACCAGGCGTTGAACAGCATCGTCAAAGAGCCTGACATCCGCGACAAGCTGCTGGCGCAAGGTGCCGAAGCCGTGGGCGGCACGCCCGAGACCCTGGGCCGCGTGGTCGATGCCGAACTGGTTCGCTGGGCCAAGCTGGCCAAGGACGCGAACATCCAGCTGGAATGAAGTTTCTTCGCCCTGATGCGAACGACACCGCGAACGACACCGCGAACCACACCGAGAAGGACACCTTGAGCGCGAATAGCCACACCGCGGCGGTGCACGCCACCGATGACCCAGTGATAGCGGTTGCTGCGCTCGTCGAGCGCGCGCGCAGCGCCCAGCGCGGCTATGAAAACTGGTCGCAAGAGCAGGTGGACATGGCCGTGGTCGCGGCCGGCTGGGCCATCATCGAACCCGGGCGCAACCGCGAACTGGCCGAACTGGCGGTGCAGACCACCGGCATCGGCAACGTGCCGGACAAGGTCCGCAAGAACCACCGCAAGACGCTGGGTCTGCTGCGCGATTTGCAGGGCGCGCGTTCGGTGGGCGTGATTGCCGAGGACGCCGAGAAAGGCATCATCGAGATCGCGCGGCCTGTGGGCGTGGTGTGCGCCGTGACGCCGTCTACCAACCCTGGCGCCACGCCGGCCAACAAGATCATCAACGCGCTGAAGGGCCGCAACGCGGTGATCGTGGCGCCATCGCCCAAAGGCTGGAGCACCTGCGAACGCCTGATCGGCTTCATCCACCAGCAGTTGCAGAAGGCGGGCATGTCGGCCGAGATGGCGCAGGGCCTGGTGCAGTTGCTGCCCGCGCCGGTCAGCAAGCGCAGCACGCTGGAACTGATGCGCCAGTGCGACCTGGTGGTGGCCACCGGCTCGCAGGCCAACGTGCGCGCGGCCTATGCCAGCGGCACGCCAGCCTTCGGCGTGGGTGCGGGCAATGTGGCGGGCATCGTGGATGAAAGCGCCGACGTCGAGCAGGCGGCTGAACGCATCTTGCGCAGCAAGACTTTCGACAACGCCACCAGTTGCAGTTCCGAGAACAGCCTGGTGGTGGTGCAAGCCGTGCGCGCACCGTTGCTGGCGGCATTGGCTGCGCGCGGGGCTGTGTCGCTGGATGCTGCGCAGAAGGCCACGCTGGCCGGGCTGATGTGGCCCGAGGGCAAGCTGTCGCAGGCCGTCACCGGGCAATCGGCCGCCGCCATTGCCGAACATGCGGAGCAGTTGCCCGGCGCGGATGTCGCGGCTTGGCGCGCCATTGCCGCGGCGAAGCCGCGCATCCTGCTGGTGGATGAATCGGGCGTCGGCCACGAGCACCCGTTCTCTGGCGAAAAGCTGTGCCCCGTGCTGACGCTGTACACGGTGCCCGACTTTGCGGCCGCCAGCGCGATGGTGGCGCGCATCTATGCTTTCGAAGGCGCTGGCCATTCGGTGGGGCTGAACACGGCGCTCGAGTCGCGGGCCCTGGACCTGGGGCTGACGCTGCCGGTGTCGCGCGTCATCGTGAACCAGGCGCACTGCATCGCCACCGGCGGCAGCTTCGACAACGGGTTGCCGTTCTCGCTGTCGATGGGTTGCGGCACCTGGGGGCGCAACAATTTTTCTGACAGCATGACGTACCGGCACTACCTGAACATCACGCGGGTGTCACGGCCCATTGCTGAACACGTGCCGACGGAAGACGCCATCTTCGGCCGTTTCTTCGCTGCCTGCGGCAAGTCGTGATGGCGGGTACGGTGCAGGGCCTGATCACGCAGCAGGCGGCCGCCCGGCCCGAGGCCGTCTACGCGCTGTCGGCCGACGGTGCGCAGCAATTGCACTTCGGCGAATTGCTGCAGGACTGCCAGCACCTGCAGGCGGCCTGGCAGCGTTTGGGCCTGCAGCCGGGTGACACCGTCAGCCTCGTGCTGCCCAACGGACTGCAGACCTTGCGGCTGCTGCTGGGCGGCCTTTACGCTGGCTTGGTGGTGAACCCGGTGAACCTGCTGTCGCAGCCCGAGCAGATGCGCTACGTGCTGGAGCATTCCGACTGCAAGCTGGTGCTGGCCGCGCCGGATTGGGCCGAGCGCGTGCTGGTCGTCCTCGACGGTCTGCCGCGCCGCGTGGCGCTGGTGGTGCTGGCGCCCGATGGCGATGCGGCAGCGCTGCGCATTGCGCTGCACACTGCGCTGCACACCGCGCTGCCCGCAGCCGAACAGTCACACCCCTGGCCCGCGCCGCAATCCGATGCCACGGCGCTGTTGATGTACACATCCGGCACTACCGGTGTGCCCAAGGGCGTGTTGCTAACCCAAGCCAACCTGGTGGCCAATGCGCACGCCATCAGCACCGAGCACGCACTCGGCCCGCAAGACCGCGTGCTGGCGGTGCTGCCGCTGTATCACATCAACGCTTTCGCGGTGACGATGCTGGCGCCGCTGGCGCATGGCGGCAGCCTGGCGATGCCGCCGCGGTTTTCCACCGCACAGTTCTGGGCCGAGGCCACCGGCCTGCACTGCACCTGGATCAACGTGGTGCCGACGATGATCTCGTACCTGCTGGAAGGCGCCGCCCCGCCGCGCCAGGCGCTGCGGGGCATCCGCTTCTGCCGCTCTGCGTCGTCGGCGCTGGCGCCTGATCACCACCAGGCCTTCGAAGCGAAGTTCGGCATCGGCATCATCGAGACCATGGGCCTGACCGAGACGGTGGCCCCGTCGTTCAGCAACCCCCTGGCGCCGGCGCTGCGCAAGCTGGGTTCGGTGGGTCGCGTGTCGGGCGGCGAAGCGCACGTGGTGGACGCCGCGCTGCAGCCGGTGGCCGACGGCACAACGGGCGAGATCGTCATCCGCGGCCCGCACGTGATGCGCGGCTACTACAAGAACGAAGCAGCCACCGCCGCGGCCTTCACGCCCGCTGGCTGGCTGCGCACCGGCGACCTGGGGCACCGCGATGGCGATGGTTTCTTCTTCGTCACTGGTCGCATCAAGGAACTGATCATCAAGGGCGGCGAGAATATCGCCCCGCGTGAAATCGACGAGGCCGTGGGCCTGCACCCGGCCGTGCTGGAAGCAGCGGCGGTGGGTATGCCGGACCCCCACTACGGCCAGGAAATCCTGGTCTGCGTCGTGCTGCGCGCGGGCGTGCCCTGCAACGAAGAAGTGCTGCGCCAGCATTGCGTGGCCACGCTGGGGCGCTACAAGACGCCCAAGGTGTTTCGCTTTGTCAGCAGCTTGCCACGCGGGCCGTCGGGCAAGGTGCAGCGGCTGAGGCTGCTGGACGCCACCGATTGAACCCGGCTCGGATTCGAGCGCGATTGACCATTGAATGACCATTGATTGGCCATTGATTGGCCATTGACTGGATGATCAGATCAGATCAGATCCATGAACAAGGAAACCCCATGAGCTCGACCATCGCACCCGTCACCGTGGCCACGCTGGAAGCCTTCAGCGCGGCCTGGAACCGCCACGACATCGAGGCACTGATGTCCTTCATGACTGAGGACTGCGAATTCCTGACTGCCGCCGGTCCAGACGCCTGCGGCACACGCCACGCGGGGACAGCGGCGGTGCGCAAGGCCTTTCCTGCCCCTTGGTTGGCGTCGCCCGACGCGCAGTGGCGCCATGCGCGGCATTTCGTACAAGGCGACTTCGGGGTGTCTGAGTGGACCTTCACGGCCACTGCCGCCGATGGCAGCCGCATCGAGTGCGACGGGGTCGATATCTTCACCTTCCGCAACGGCAAGATCGCGGTGAAGAACGTGTTTCGCAAGAACCGGCCCAACCTGCCCGCCGCCAAGTAGGAGCGCACCGTTATGCCGTCACCCCAGCCCCTGTCCTTCACCGCCCAGACGCCCCCGGCGGACCGGCGCGACGACCCGCAGTACGTCCCGCAATACGACCCGCAGTACGACCCGCTTGTGGCCCCGACACCCGGTTCCGGGCGGGCCTATGCGCCCACCTACTGGGTGGCCAGCGCAGGTGCGCCGCCGGCGGACGACGGCCCGGTGCGCGGCGACATGGACGCCGACATCGTCGTCATCGGCTCGGGCTCGACCGGCATCTCTACCGCGCTCTACCTCGCGCAGGAACATGGCATACGGGCCGTGGTGCTGGAAGCAAACCAGGTGGCCTGGGGTTGTTCCAGCCGCAGCGGCGGACAGGGGCAGAACGCTAGCGGCCGTTTGACGCGCACGCAGTGGATCGCGCGCTGGGGGCTGGATGTGGCGCAGCAGTTGGACCGCGAGATTCGCACCGGCTTCGAGAACTTTCGCCAGCTCACGCACGAGATCGATTGCGATGCATTCGAAGGCGGGCACCTGTACGTGGCGCATCGCCCGCAGAAGATGGCCTACCTGCGTAACGAAGCGCGGGTAAGGCGTGAAGCCTTCGGCTACGACACGCGCATTCTCAGCGCGGAAGAATTGCGCCGCGATTACTGCGACGAACGCGAAGCCGCAGGGGCTTTGCTGGAACAGGAAGGCATCGGCATCCACCCGCTCAAGTTCACCTTCGGCCTGATGGCCAAGGCACGCGCGCTGGGTGTGACGGTGCATCCTGCCAGCCCCGTGCAGGGCTGGCAGACGACGGGCGGCGTGCACCATCTGCGCACGCCCGGCGGCACGGTGCGGGCCAGACGCGTGGCGGTCTGCACCGGCGGCTATACGGGGCAGGGGCTGAACCCGATGCTGCGCAACAAGCTGATGCCGATCCTGTCAAATTCTGTCGTCACCCGACCCTTGACCGACGCCGAATTGAAGGCGACCCACTTCCGTTCACACACTTTCCTGACCGACACCCGAACTCTGCGCTTCTACTACCGGCTGCTGAAAGACAAGCGTCTGCAGATCGGCAGCCGAAGCTCGGTCACCGGCGCAGAGGCTGAAGAGCCCGGGCATCTGAAGTTGCTGACCGACGCCATCGCGCGCAAATTCCCGCCCTTGGCCGGTATCCAGATCGACTACTCGTGGTGGGGCTGGGTCGACGTGAGCCACGACATGATGCCGCGCATCACCCAACCCGACCCGGCGCAGACCGTCTGGCATGCCCTGGGTTACGGCGGCAACGGCGTGTCTTTTTCCACCTGGGCCGGCAAGCGGCTGGCCGAACGTGTGGCCGGCAAGGATGGCGGCGATGCCGTGTTCAAGCTGCCGATCTACGACTCGCCACTGGAGTACCCGAACATGCTGGGCAGCCTGCGTTCGCCGGTGTGGGCGCCGTTTCGGCGCCTGGGCCAGCGCATGCTTTACAAGTGGTACTGGTTGCGGGACGAAAAGCTCTGAAGGTCATCGCGGATTGAAGGGATGCTGCCCGGGGTTCGCCACCGTACAGACCAACTGACATGCAGCGCGCATGCTAGGCGTTCAAGGCAACTGGCCCCGGGGTTGGCCCCGGGGTTGGGCCCGGCGCGCAGTACACCCACGATCCCGCATTGGTGGCCCGAGCCACCCGTCACAAGGAGAGCATTGCCATGGCTTACCAAAGCGTGAATCCCAATAACGGCAAAGTGCTTAAAAGCTTCGAGCACATGAGCCCCGCACAGCTAGAGAAAGCCCTGGTTGCGTCTGAGAAGTGCTTCCTTACCTGGAAGCACAAGAAGTACGCTGAGCGCGCGGTTGTGCTGAACAAGGCGGCTGAATTGCTGCGCGCCCATGTCGATGACTTTGCCAAACTCGAAACGTTGGAGATGGGCAAGCGCATCAACGAAGCGCGCGGCGAGGTTCTGTTCAGCGCCGACATCCTGGCCTATTACGCCAAGCATGCCGAGGAATTTCTCGCGCCGACCAAACTGCACCCCAAGCTTGGCGAAGCGCACATGGAAAGTTCGCCGCTGGGTGTGCTTTTCTGCATCGAGCCATGGAACTTTCCGTACTACCAGCTGGCGCGTGTCGCCGGGCCGCAACTGATGGCCGGCAATGTGCTGGTAGTCAAGCATGCTGGCTGCGTGCCGCAGTGCGCCATGGCGTTCGAAGATTTGTTGCACAACGCAGGCGCGCCCGCGGGCGCCTACACGAACCTGTTCATCTCTCATGAACAGTCCGACCAGGTGATCGACGACGCGCGTATTCAGGGCGTGGCGTTGACCGGCGGCATGTCTGCCGGACGCAACGTTGCCGCCCGCGCTGGCCGTAACTTGAAGAAGTCCACCATGGAACTGGGCGGCACCGACGCATTCATCGTGCTTGAAGATGCCCACATGGACAAGACCGTTGCATGGGCCTTGTGGGGCCGCATGTACAACGGCGGCCAGACCTGCTGCGCTGCCAAGCGCTTCATCGTGCTCGATGCCGTGGCCGACGAGTTTCTGGCCAAGCTGAAGGCGGGGCTCGAGGCGCTCAAGCCTGGCGACCCGATGCTTGAAGCGACCACGCAGGGCCCGCTGTCCACAGAGGCTGCATTGCTGAACCTGCTGGCGCAGATCGACACGGCGGTGAAGGGTGGCGCCAAGTTACTGATGGGCGGCAAGCGCATGGCGCGCCCAGGCTGGTTCATGCAAGCGACGATCCTGACCGACATCCACCCTGACAACCCTGCATTTCGTGATGAGTTCTTCGGCCCTGTGGTTTCGTTTTTCCGCGCGAAGACTGAAGACGAAGCCATTGCACTGGCCAACGACAGCGACTTCGGACTGGCCGGCTCGGTGTGGACACGAGACGAAGCCCGTGGCAAGCGCGTGGCCAGCCGCGTGAACACCGGAATGATGTTCGTCAACAACCTCGACTGGACCGATGCTGAACTGCCTTTCGGCGGCATCAAGCACTCAGGCTATGGGCGTGAACTGGGCAAGATGGGCATACAGGAATTCGTCAACAAGAAACTGGTTCGCACCGCGCATATACCTGCGCCAGTTTGAAGTCAAAGGAAACCCCATGATTACTACACCGAGCAAGTCTCTCGTCACCGAACCGCCGGTCTGGTTCATTACCGGTTGCTCTACCGGCTTCGGTTTTGAATTGGCCAAACAAGCCATCGAGCACGGCTACCGGACCGTCGTCACCGCGCGCGACCCGTCGAAGCTGCAAGGCTTTGGCGCCACCGACAAGGTGCTGGTTCTCAAGCTCGACGTGACCGAGCCCGAGCAGGCAGCGGACGCCATCAAAGCCACCGAGGCCCGCTTTGGCCACATCGACGTGCTGGTGAACAACGCCGGCATTGGCTACTTTGCTGCCGTCGAAGAAAGCGAAGAAGACGAAGTGCGCAAGATGTTCGACGTCAACGTCTTCGGTACCGGCCGCATGATCTGGGCCGTTCTGCCCGGCATGCGCAAGCGGCGCTCAGGTTGCATCGTTAACCTGTCGTCACTGGCGGGGCTGCGCGGTTTCCCGTCGATGGGCTACTACAACGCCAGCAAGTTTGCCGTCGAAGGCTTGTCCGCCGCCTTGAGGCAAGAGGTCGAGCCGCTGGGCGTGCGCGTGATGGTGGTCGAACCCAGCGGCTTTCGCACCGACTGGGCGGGGCGTTCGGCCAACGAAAGTGCGCAGCAGATCGACGACTACATGGCCACGGCTGGCAAAGTTCGGGAAACTGTGCGCGCTTCTTCTGGCAATCAGCCAGGTGACCCGGTGCGCGCGGCCAAGGCCATCGTCGCGGCGGTGGCTTCAGGCAAGCCGCCGCACCACCTGCTGCTTGGCAACGACGCCTTCGACGGCGCGATGGCCAGACTTGAGCACCTGCGAGAAGACTTCGCAGCCGGCGAAGAGGTGGCGCGGGCGGCTGACTTCCCGAAGCCGAAAGCTGGCAGCGTGGCGTGACAGCCGATTCATCGCCTGGCGCTTCACACGCATGGGTCGCATGGCCAACTGCCTGAAAGTGGCCATGTTGCAACGGTGGCCATAGCTCGCAAGTTGGCAAATGAGAAACTGCCTTGATGAATATCGCCTATCAGTTACTACCGCGTTGCCCTGCCGTCTTGGCCGGCAAAGCCGTTCTGCTGTTCCTTGCTTTGAGTGCGTTCGCCATGCCCAGCAAAGCCACTGAAGAACCCGATTACGAAGTCGTACGTCAGCTCGACACCGTCGAAGTGCGCCAGTATGCGGGCTACGCTGTGGCCGAAGTGCTGGTGGCTGGCCCGGTGGGCGAAGCTGGCGGACAGGCATTCCCCATCCTGGCGGGTTACATCTTCGGCAAGAACAAGGGCGAGCGGAAGTTCGCCATGACCGCACCGGTCACGCAGGCGGCCGCGCCGGTAAAGCTGGAGATGACGGCGCCGGTAACGCAAGCCGCTGCACCCGGTGGCTTCATCGTGCAATTCGTGCTGCCCAAGGGCGTGACCGCTGCCAGTGCGCCTGAGCCCCTGGACGCGCGCGTCCAACTGCGTGAAGTGGCGCCCTTGAAGGTGGCCGTCATCCGCTATTCAGGCTTCTGGTCTGAATCGAACAACGGCGAACAGTTGGCCAAGCTACAGACGGCGTTGCGAAATGCCAACTTGGCCTGGACAGGCGAGCCCGTGTACGCGCGCTACAACGCTCCCATCACGCCCTGGTTCATGCGGCGTAACGAGATCTGGCTGAATCTGGCACCGACCCCCTGATGGCTTCGCGATGGCGGTTCTGGTCATCAATCCAGAAGCACCAGATGCCCATCGTCTTGGGCAGCTTCGACTTCTTCAATGGGCAACGAGACCGAACCCTGTCCGCGTGCGCCTCAGACGATTTCTACCTAACGCCAGCCAATGCCGGGCCGCAGACAAAGCGCCTGCGCAATGCCCTTTTTCTATGGCCTATGTGCGACAGCGTACCGTCGCTTCCAATGCGCACGGCCAAGATGAGATGCGCAGCCGTCAACGGCGTCTTTGGCCGTTGCTCCGCAAGGCAGTCGCGCAGTCACCAAGGTTTGCGCCAGGGCACATCGACAGAACCCGAGTTAATGTGAACATCTGAGCTGAGCATGGAATTCAAGGACTACTACGTCACGCTGGGTGTAGAGCGTTCAGCCACGCAGGACGAGATCAAGCGCGCGTACCGCAAGCTGGCGCGCAAATACCACCCTGACGTCAGCAAAGAGCCGAATGCCGAAGCCCGCTTCAAGGAAGTCGCCGAAGCCCACGAGGCCCTGATCGACCCCGAACGCCGTGCCGCCTATGACGACATCGCCAAGCGGCAAGCCAGTGGTCAGCCCTTCGAGCCGCCACCGGGTTGGGACAGCGGTTATGAATTCAGCGGTCGCGGCGGCGAAGGCACGGCCGGCGCTGGCGATGCCGACTTCAGCGATTTCTTTGAGTCCTTGTTTGGCCGCGTGAATGGACGAGGAGGGCGAGGAGGGCGCGATGGACGCGATGGACGCGATGGACGAAACAACGCCAGCGCACGAGGCTACAGCGCCGGATCCGCGCCAGGTGGCGACCACCATGCCAAGCTCACCATTGACTTGCAAGACTCCTATCGCGGCGCCCAACGCACGATGTCCCTGCGCATGCCCGTGGTCGACGCGCAAGGCCAGACAAGGCTGATTGAGCGCCAGCTCGAAGTCAACATTCCGCGCGGTGTGCGCCCGGGACAGCACCTGCGCTTGCTGGGCCAAGGCGCGGCTGGCCACGGCGGTGCACCGGCCGGTGACCTGTACCTGGAAATCGCCTTCGCACCCCACCCGCTGTTCCGCGTTGACGGGCGCGATGTTCACTTCGACCTGCCGGTGGCGCCGTGGGAGGCATCGCTTGGCGCCTTGGTACAGGTGCCGACGCCAGAGGGCACAGTTGAGCTCAGCGTGCCACCGGGCTCGACGCAAGGCCGCATGCTGCGCCTGAAGGGCAGGGGCCTGCCGGGTGCGCAGGCTGGCGACTTGTATGCCGTGTTGCAAATGACCGTGCCACTTTCGCCTTCCGAACCCGAGAAGGCTGCCTGGCAGGCGCTGGCCAGTGCCTATGCCAACTTCAACCCGCGTGCTGCGCTGGAGACCTGAAGACCATGGCTGACAACTATCGTCTTACCACCCTCGACGTCGTCGTGGTCGAAGAACATCTGGGGTTCACCTTCACAGCCCTGTGTCGCGCCAGCGGGGCCGATGCGACGCAGCTTCAAGCCATGGTTGAAGAAGGCCTGCTGCAGCCGACGGGGCGCAGCCCGGACGACTGGCAGTTCAGCGGCGAATCTCTGGCGCGTGCCCGCCAGGCTTTGCGCCTGGCCAACGATCTGGATTTGGGCCTGTCAGGTGCAGCCGTCGTGATGGACTTGCTGGCTGAAATCGAGACATTGCGTTCTCGTTTGCGACGTTTTTGACTTCGCCTGACTTCGCCTGACTTCGCCCGAACAGGCCCCAAGGCCCCAAGGCCCCAAAACCCCTCGGCCGGAAAGCGCCGGTGGCCGGCACAGGCAAAAACTGGACCGCGATGCATCACCGCGGGTGCTGTGGCATGGCTCAGCTCAGTACCTGAATCAAGTCTGGTGGTGACGCCGCACCACTTCAGCTGCGGTCCTTCACGCCATACGCACACCGCCGTTGGCTGCCGCATTCCACAACGCGATGACCCGCCGTTCCGGGTGGCTGGTGTCGAAGCCCAAGACGCTGACTGACGCCGGATCCAGCGCGAAGTGCTGCCCCAGTGCCGCGGGCAGGCCAATCCACCGGGCCGCCAGCACGCGACCGAACTGGCCATGCGAGAACAGTGCAACCCTGCCGCGCAGACCTTGCAGACGCGCGACTAGGTGGTCGGCGCGCTGGCTGATGTCTGCAGGGGTTTCGCCGGCGGGGCAGCCGTCTTCCCACACGTTCCAGGCCGGACGTTGCTGGCGAATATCGCTGGTGCGCAGGCCCTCGTAATCGCCGTAGTCCCACTCGGCCAGGTTCGGCTCGACCTGGGCGGCATGGCCTAGCCCAGCGGCTTCGCACGTGGCGCGGGCGCGAAGCCGCGGGCTGGTCAGGACCAGCGAGAAGACCAAGCCGTGCAACGTGGTCGCCAGTTGCCGTGCCGTGTCGAGACCGTGCGCCGTCAGCGGCAAATCGGTGCGGCCCGTGTGCTGCCCCGAGAGAGACCACTCGGTTTCGCCATGCCGGATGAGAAAAATCTGCAGCGGCGTGTTCACAAGACTTCCAGGGCGGCGCTGGTTTCGCCCTTCAGCGCGGCACGGTTGCAGCGTGCGCGCGTTATCAACGCGCTCTGGGCTGCGCCCCGATTCGCTTCCTTGCCCGCCCAGATGGCCAGCGCCGGCTGCTGCAGGGCGCGCGCGAACGAAAACGACAGCGCCCAGGGTGGTGCCTGACCGTCGAAGGCCGCACTTGCAGCACAGATCGCATTCAGCCTGCTGCTGGCCAGTTCGCCACACTGCCCGCCCGACAGGAACGCAATGCCGGGCACAGCCGCAGGCACGGTGCGCTGTAGACATTGCAGGGTGGCCGCGGCAACCTCCGCTGCCGTGTTCTGCGCGCTGCTGTCCAGGCCACCGATGACCATGTTCGACTTCAAGATCACGGCTTGCAGTGCCACGTCATGCAACACAAGCTTCTCGAAGGTGCTGCACAGAACAGCCTCGGTCACATCCTGGCGGCGCCTCTGGCTGTGGCTGCCAGACATCAGGACTTCAGGCTCGAGGA